>NZ_JADKNF010000007.1:0-176926 GCF_017808125.1 Pseudoalteromonas sp. PA2MD11 | reverse complement strand
CTAAGGTCGTGCTCAAACTCTCTGACTTCTTGATGTATTAATTGGTAGCTAACCATTTAATACAGAGAGATACAAGGACGTGCTTTAGCGCGTTAATATGTATTCTTTGTTACCATAAATGACGACCTACGTAGGACGTGCTTTAGCGCGTAAATATAAATATGTATTTTGTGTCGCCATAAATGACAACCTACGTTAGGACGTGCTTTAGCGTAAATACAGGGTTAAAGGTCTTTGACCTTCACCGCGGGGTTACCTGCTACTAGGGTATTTGCCGCGACATCTTTGGTAACTATTGCCCCTGCGCCAATCACGGCATTATCAGCAACTTTAATACCCGCAAGTATAATCGCGCCTGCACCAATCCATACATTGTTGCCAATGCTAATCGGTGCTGCAAAGTTAGCTTTTGCTAAACGCTCGGTTGGGTTTACAGCATGCGATACCGCGAGTATTTGCACATTTGGGCCTATTAAGCAGTCATCGCCTATCGTAATTTGTGCATCAGATAATGGCGCATCGAGTACAGTACAGTTAATATTTATGAAGGTTCGATCACCTATTTTAATACCACTGCCATAATCACAATGAAAACCCGCTTCTATAACAACCTGCTCTCCACAGTGAGCAAACATGCCTTTTAGTCGTTTTAAATTGCCTTTACTTGGGCTTTTTGCAAATAAACGGCAAATTTCATGGGCATTTTTTCGTTGTTCGAGTAAGGACTTATCGAGGCTATTAAACTCTTTCATGGGGCATATTCATGGTTATATTTGCCAATAGCTTAGCGTGTTGGTGATGAAGATCAAAATTAAAGCTGTGTAGGTTAACGAGTATTCACTTGCCATTTATATTGTTTCGTTTAAAATTCCACAACTTTCGAAACGAAACTTATGTGATTCACTTTATGACAAAACGAAACACTCAACAACGTCGCCATACAATCTTAAGCCAAGTGAATGAACTTGGTGAAGTTGCTGTTGAAGCGTTAGCAGAGCAGTTTCAAACTTCTGAAGTGACGATACGTAAAGATCTGACAGCCCTTGAAAAAAGTGGCTTGTTGCTACGCCGTTATGGTGGTGCCATTGCATTGCCGCAAGAAATCGTTGCAAATAGCAACGAGAAAAGCGACTCGCTTCGCAAAATGGCAATCGCACAGGCGGCTGCAAAGCTTATTAAAGACCATAACCGCATCATCATTGATAGCGGTCGCACTACAGCGGCGATGATCCCTGAGCTTGCTAGTAAGCGCGGTTTAGTGGTGATGACAAATGCTATTAATGTCGCTAACCGGCTGCTTTCATTAGAAAATGAGCCAACACTTTTGATGACCGGCGGAACTTGGGATCCACATTCAGAATCGTTTCAGGGCCAAGTTGCGGAGAATGTTCTACGCTCTTACGACTTTGACCAACTGTTTATTGGTGCCGATGGCATTGATATTGATAGAGGCACTACAACCTTCAATGAATTAGTGGGGCTTAGCCAAGTGATGGCTGAAGCTGCCCGAGAGGTAGTGGTGCTGGTTGAGTCAGAAAAAATTGGCCGAAGAATACCGAATTTAGAACTGCCTTGGCAGCGTGTTACCACAGTTATCACAGACAACAACCTAAGCGCAGATAAGCGCGAGGCGATAACAGCATGTGGTGTACAGCTGATCTGTGCAGAAATTGAATAACCCGTAATAAGACCGACAACACCTTATTACGCATCATTTATGACAACACATACCGCCCAAAGTAGAACGCTTTGGCATGTGCAAAAGGAGAACCTATGTGTGGAATCGTTGGGGCTATTGCAGAACGCCCAGTAAATAAAATTCTTGTTGAAGGCCTTAAACGCCTTGAATACCGTGGCTATGACTCAGCTGGTGTGGCTTTACTTAAAGGTACTGAGCTTAACACTGTAAAAGCAGTGGGTAAGGTTGCTAACCTTGAAGCGGCACTTAACGATGCAGCAGTTAATGGTACTACTGGTATCGCGCATACGCGCTGGGCAACTCATGGTGGCGTAACTGAAGCGAATGCTCACCCACATGTTTCGAATAGCGAAATTGCCCTTGTTCATAACGGTATTATCGAAAATCATGCCAGCCTACGTGATGCGCTTAAAGGCGACGGTTATGAGTTTTTATCAGAAACAGATACTGAAGTCATGGTGCACCTTATTCACCAACTTCGCCAACAGCACGATACACTTTTAGCTGCTGTACAAGCTGCTGTTAAGCAGTTTGAAGGTGCATTTGGTACAGTTGTATTTGATAAAGCGAACGATAACGAAATCATCGTAGCGCGTTCAGGTAGCCCACTGGTGATTGGTTTAGGTCTTGGTGAGAACTTTATTGCCTCTGACCAACTTGCTCTATTACCTGTTACTCGCAGTTTTATTTACCTTGAAGAAGGTGATGTTGCTCGTATTACCCGTGACAGTGTTGAAATCTTTGATGCGAACGGTGATGCAGTTGAGCGCGAAGTGATTGAATCAAACATTACGCAAGATGCATCAGGTAAAGGCGAATATCGCCACTACATGCTGAAAGAAATTTACGAGCAGCCGCTTGCTGTACGTAACACCCTTGATGGCCGTTTAGTTAATGACACTGTCGCGATTGATGCCTTTGGCGACAGCGCTCAACAAATCTTTAAAGACGTAAAACACGTGCAAATTATTGCCTGTGGTACTTCATACCATTCAGGTATGGTTGCTCGTTACTGGCTTGAACAGTTTGCTGGCGTGAGCTGTAACGTTGAGATTGCCTCTGAGTTCCGTTACCGCGAATCATTTGTACATGAAAACAGCTTACTTGTGACCATTTCACAATCTGGTGAAACAGCTGATACGCTTGCTGCACTGCGTCTAGCAAAACAGCAAGGTTACATGGCGTCAATGACCATTTGTAACGTACCGGGTTCATCGTTAGTACGTGAATCAGATTTAGCCTTTATGACTAAAGCCGGTGCTGAAATTGGTGTTGCATCAACTAAAGCCTTCACCACACAACTTGTTGGCTTACTAATGCTAACGGCTTCGATTGCGCAAGAAAAAGGCTTAGAGCAAGGTGCGATTGTAAATGCAATTAAAACACTTCCTAACAAGTTAGAAGAAGCATTATTGCTTGCTGAGGGTATTGAAGATTTAGCTGAAGAATTCGCTGACAAGCACCACTCATTGTTTTTAGGTCGTGGTTCACAGTACCCAATCGCGATGGAAGGTGCGCTTAAGCTGAAAGAAATTTCATATATTCACGCCGAAGCATACGCAGCGGGTGAGCTTAAGCATGGTCCTCTTGCGTTGATTGATGCCGACATGCCAATCATTGTTGTGGCACCAAACAATGAACTACTAGAAAAGCTTAAATCAAACGTAGAAGAAGTACGTGCCCGTGGCGGTATTATCTATGTATTCGCAGACAAAGACTCAGCGTTTGAATCTGACGAAACAATGCGTGTAATCAACGTAAACCATGTGGATGACGTGATTGCTCCAGTTGTATATACAATTCCGCTACAGCTGCTTTCTTACTATGTCGCGGTTATTAAAGGCACCGACGTAGACCAACCTCGAAACCTAGCAAAATCGGTGACGGTTGAGTAAGTTAAAGCATCAAGAGCCGGTTGTGTAGATTCTGAATAAAGTTGGAAACATCTAAATAAAGATGGAAATTGACAAACAAGGATCTAAAGTGACAATTAAATAGGAGAACCGAGGTTCTCCTATTCAAAATCTAAACGGGTAAATATCTATATGATTGAGGAGCAGTAATATTATCACCTAGTTCACTTAAACATAATGGGCGATCATATCGCACAACATTACCTACTTTTATGGCTGTTCCTTTGTCTCTACCCAAATAGTATTCGTCGAAAAACTGCTTAGAGATACCCGCAGCTTTCTTCGTTCGGTTCCAAAGTAACTCTGGGTGTTCAGATATGATATCTTCAATATCAAATTCACCCACGACTTTACCAACAGGCATCGTTGAATAAACGACGACCGTTTTAATACCATCCCTCTTAAAACAATTCTTCCTGAATTCAAACTTTTTTGTGCCTTCAAGTATTTTATCTACAAATTCAGGCTTAATCGACAATAAGACTTTCATTTACGGCTCCCAACCTAGCAATGTGACTAAATTGCTGGTTTGTTAACTGCATAACACCCCAGTATTCACTTTCATCTAATCCAACTTCGTCTATTAGATCACCACGGGTAATACGTTTAGCAAGGGCTGCATTATAAGTGAATCGAATAATGTGACAGTATTTTTTTTCATTATATATACGGGCTAGCTCATCATTTCTGAAAATTGAATAAGGTGCACAGTATTCTATGAAGGCTGAGAGTGACTCAAACTCTTTGATATTCTTATATTCTTCGACTACGCCAATTGACGTAGCTACTGAACGAAATCGGGCTGGTCCTTTATTGTCACTAGTACGGTATAGAATTAAATTATCGCCAGTGCGAAATGAAGACACTCCTCCCATACCGCAAATGTATATTTTGTGAATACTGTTGCTATGTGAAACATCTTGAATAATGTCGTGAGTTTCATTGTTCAAAATTGAGTCAGGTAGCATTCTTGAGTGAAATTGAGGATATATGGATAATAAATACGAGTTTGCTTGGCTAAGCTTTACGAAGGGATATGTACTAAGCGTAGAACCTAGCTGATAACGCATTGATCTAGCCATGACAGTTTCAGTACCGTTTGGCGTATTTTTAGTTCCATGGGAGATAAACCCGTATTTGGCAAATAGATTTTTCAAATAATGATGTTTATCAAACACTGTTACATAAATACTATCAACGTCTAATGTTAGCGCATGATCGAAAATCTTTTTAATAAAACGCTCCCCACGTCGGGTACCATGTGAATTGAATTTGAAAGTACCAACTTTTAGGTGCTTGCCTGGTGGTAAGTGTGGGTAAATATCGGTAATAGGACCAACTTCTTCTTTCAAGTACATGAATCCGTCAATTGATGCACCGTCTACGAGTACATATGCAAACTCATTTTGTTCTGCCTTACGAGAAAACCAAGCAGGAAACTCAGTATAATCGGCTCGTAATGTGTCAAAAAAAGAGTCCATTAGATTAATTTGACTAAATGGTGCGTAGTGAAGGCTTTCCATAACTTACTCCAAGTGTGAGCTGATAAAGTGAGTCAACTCTAATATATCGTTATTAGTATCATGGACAAAAATAGGAATATTTAGTTTTCCGGCTATAGATTTTGCATTTGCTAATTCGTTGTCGCTTAAAGCTTTGTAGGCTGACTTGTCATGCTGAATGCCATCTCTTGCGGCAATTCTGTCTAAAACAACTTTAACATCACAAGTCAGAACACACATCGCAATCGGTGCTATAGATGCAAATGTTTCTTCTGGAACTAGCTGAACTTCTTTATTTACATCGAATAATGCAAAGTGTCCATCTAATATAAAACTGGGGGCATCCACAAACTCATCTAACGCAGTCACTAAAACATCTTGATTTTTCGCGACATTGGCAACGGATTTACTTTTGGTAAAAAGACCTGTTTTAGCTCTAGTTATAAGCTCACTAGCAGAAAAGTGAGGGACTTTTAACTCGCAAGCCAATTTATTACATAACGTGGATTTACCGACGCCATGAATACCACCAATGAATATTAATTTCCTTTTCATCGCTATCTTTCCTTAACTTTAACGAACTTATATAGAACAAGAATCCTGACAAATTGTCAATCTTGCCAATTATTTGTAATCATTATTTCTACAAAGTTAAATGCAGTCCTAAATACGCCACATATATACGCCTACTTTCCGCTTCAGCATAAAAATGTAGGCAGTAACTGTCAGGTAATTTTACATGACTCTTGTGATATACCTGCAGCCCATCACCTAACCAAAACATGCGTTCTTTCTTTTTTGACGTCATTATTTATACTGTCCTATTCACCATTAATATGAACAGCTAGATGTTGATGCATAAGTGATTGAACCAACCAATATTGATGTGCAAATTAATTATGGTTTCGTCAATGTTCCTCAAGTCAAAGAGGCATTGCACCCCGCACGGTATTTTGAGGGGTTGTATTTGCCTAAGGAAACAGCAAAGGGGCTTAGTACTCAATAGGTAATAGATAATCTGATGAACATTTTGACGACTTTTTGAGTGAGAAAGTGAGTTTTGATATAGGCTTCGCAAAGAGACTAGAACTCGTCACAGGTATGTCATTCAATTTTTGGTTACGCATTCAAAACAAATTTGATGACTCCCATAAAGGTGAATATTGATAATACAAAAAAGCATGTATAAAAGTACGTTCTTTTGTTGGCAGAGCATAAGTTTAAATCTGTCAAAACGATTATAAAGTAACAAAATCATCAAGTTTCACAATTTATCACTCAAGTATCACAACCTCATCACTTCTAATAGTTGTAGCCTGTTTTTACTATAACCATGACATAACAAAACAAGGAGAATGTCATGAGTAATAACAATCATAAAGCAAATCAAAAGAACCCTAACCCAAACACATCCGGAACTAATGATGCTTATCAAAAAGTGTTGGATAACCGTAGTAACCAACTAAATCCGAATAACCCTCGTTATAAAGGTAAAAAATAAGGAGCTAGCAATGCCAAATACTTCAGATATGTCACAAGAAGAACTGGACGTTTGGTCGGATATTAATAACCCGAACAATGATGCTGATATGGATGAATGGGCAGACTGTCATAATCCAAACAATGATGACTACATTGGGGATGACTGAATCAATTGGTTGGTAGATAATTAAATCTACCAACCAACCAAAAGGAGTTGCTTTGAAAATACAAGGTAATAAAAAATGTAGGGATACTAAACGACTTATAAAACTTGCCATTGAAAATGGCATGACCAACCAAGAAATAGCCGCTAAAGCAGGATTGAGCAAAAAGTCAGTAGCCCAAGTTAGTCGTTGGCGAAATGGGGAAGCTTTAGCCTTTGAACGCCAAATGAGATTTTTCATCAAAGAATTTGGTGATCAGTTGAGGCGGAAGTCTGAACACCTTTTATGTGTTGAAAAAGAAGGTAAGCATCAATTCATAAAACTCACTGGTGAACTTGTTTTAAAGCATACAGCAAGAGTGCCTGTTAGTATTGAGCGAAAACAAGTACATGTTGCAATTCATCGGTTCCTCATTTTCCAAAAAAGCACACATTTCTATGTTGTATCACAAACCAGAAAAGGGTTTGAACCTGGATATACCATAGGTCAACACCTTGGTAAAATGGCCCATTGTGATAATGAAGATGCGAATTGGCTCTCAAGTGGAATTTCCAAACTTCTTAACCAAGATGAAATAATAGATATCACTGATTCAATAGCTATTGAGCTTGCTGAGGGGCGACTTATTCCGAATCATAATTTTGAATTCTTGGGTCAAGAGTTGAGATATTGTTTGAGACGATACCTCATGAAGGAAGGATACGCTTTATCTGATGTGATTGACATATCAGGTAAAGAAGAGATAATCGAATAAACCCAAAACCAAACTGGAGTAATGCTCCGATAGGTTGGAACTACAACCAATTATTTAAGTTTCGCTTTGCGGTGCCACCACTGAGCATGACTTGGTGGTCGCATTACACTTAAAGGCGCTCTGAGATTTGCCATTGGCTAGGTGAAAAGTACGCTTAATAACCGAATCAATCCTGAGCTAATAGGGAATGGGGTGGGTAAAACCAAGCCACTTTTCACCAAGAAAGGTCGCTTGGTTTTTTTGTGTCTGTAATTTGCTTAATTACTGTTCACTGATGCAATTTGTATTGCAATTGATTAGGATGGTTAAACACTCAGGCTAAGGATAATAACAATGAAAAAGCGCAGTGTTTTAACCTCTATAGGATTGTCTGTATTAGTGCTCAGCTCGGGGATTACTTATGGGCAATCTTTTGATCTCATCATCAAAAACGCGATGTTGCTCGATGGTCATGGCGGCAAAGCGGTTCGCGCAGATGTCGGTATTGAAAGCGGCAAGATCACTAAAATTGGTGATATGGTGGCTGACAAAGCTCAACAAGTTATAGATGCCAAAGGCAAGGTTGTAACACCAGGCTTTATCGATTTACATTCCCATGCTGAGCGCTCAATTGCAGAGCTGCCGCGGCTCGATAACTTAGTGCAACAGGGTATTACCACTATTTTGGGCGGTAACTGTGGTTTTTCTCCTGTCGACTTTAAGCAATTTTTTGCGCAAACCGAGCGTTCACCTCTAGGGCCTAACTTAGCCTTATTAATTGGCCATAATGATGTTCGTAAAGCTGTAATGGGTGAAGAGCAGCGCCTTGCCACTGCTGATGAGTTAAAAGCAATGCAAGCACTGGTCGATAAAGCGATGCAGCAGGGGGCGTTTGGTTTATCGACTGGGCTAAAATATGTTCCAGGTGTGTACTCAAACTTTGCTGAAGTAAAGGTGCTTGCCGAAACCGCTCATGCTCAGCATGGGTTTTTTGCCTCTCATATGCGGGATGAAGGCGCAGAGATTGTCACGGCAATGAATGAAGTGCTCGATGTTGCAAAAGAGACCGGTATTCCTGTGCATATTTCTCATCATAAGCTGATTGGTCATCCAAATTGGGGCGAGAGTAAGCACACTATTCAGATGATCCGTGATGCTAGTAAAGCGGGTTTAGATGTCACCCTCGATCAGTATCCTTACACGGCTTCTTCTACGCGATTTGCTATATTGTTTCCTGCATGGTCATTGGCTGGTGGTCAAGCTGAAGTTGAAAAGCGTCTACAAAATCCAGAGTTAAGGCAAAAAATAAAACAAGGCTTGATCAAAAATATCCGTGAAGACAGAGGCGGTGGTGACCCCGCAAGGCTGCAAATAGCGCATTATGCGGCAAACCCTGCATGGGATGGGTTAACCTTTGCTGAAGTTTTAAAACGTGAAGGGCGAGCGCAAAGTATTGATGAAGCCGCTGAACTTGCCATGGAAATTCAAGCAAATGGCGGTGCTCAGGGGATCTTCCACGCTATTAATGAAGATGATGTTAAGTACATCATGGCTTACCCAATTACTGCAATCGCCACCGATGCAGGCGGTTCAGAACTTGGTAAAGGCAACCCACATCCACGCGGTTACGGCACTTTCCCCAGAGTACTAGGTCATTATGTGCCTGAGCAGGGAGTGATTTCGTTACCAGATGCAATACGTAAAATGACCAGTCTACCCGCAGCAAGAATGGGCCTAACTGACCGAGGAGTGATAGCACAAGGCTATGCTGCTGATATTGTCATACTTGACGCAGCTACGGTTGCTGATAAATCAACGTTTAGCGCACCACATCAGTACGCAGAAGGAATTGAATACGTCATTATTAATGGCCAAGTCATTAAATCACCGGATGGCATGACGGGTAAAAGCGCCGGGCAAATATTACGTCATACGCTTTAGTTAAAAGAATGACTTACATGTACTTTTTTACGAAAAAAGTACATAAGTTATCTTTGTTTGTACCTGCAATTCTGTTAGCTTAAAAAATTACCAATATTTCTTAAGGATAAGTCGTGCGACTATTTAAGTTACTCTGTATTAGTGGTTTTTTACTCTGTACTAGTCATGTAATGGCTCAACCAGCTGCAGATGATGCGGTTACACATTACAGCCAACATACGCATACTATCGAATCAAGTAATCTTAGTGAGCAACGCACTGTCGTTGTGCAATTGCCAAAAAGCTATCAAACACATCCAAACAAAAGGTATCCCGTTATTTATCGTTTAGATGGGGCCGGTAATTTACCATTGATTAATGCTGTGCTTGAACGCTTACAACAAAATGATCAAGCGCCAGAGGTGATTGTAGTTGCGATTGAAAGCACTAATCGACTTCGGGATTTTTATCCGACAGTGAACAAAGAGCCACAAGGGCCTGTTGGCGAAGGCGGTGGTGCAGCAAAGTTTTTAGCTTTCGTAGAGCAAGAACTGATGCCTTTGGTTAATAAACAGTATCGTACTCATGATTATAGAGTTATTGCCGGAGCCTCAGCTGCGGGTGTATTTGCTCTTTACGCTATGCAGGCTGAGCCTGAGTTATTTCAAGCGCACATTGCTTATAGCCCTGCGGTATGGTGGAACTATGGCGCTCCGGCTAAGAGTCAAAATACTTTTGTTACTAAAGCCAAAAGTATTAACAGCTATGTATATATGAATATCGGCGAAGAAGCCGGCATTATGCGCGAAAGATACGATGATATGCAGCAAACAATGCAAAATAGTAAGGTGCAAAATCTGCGCTTTAAGAGCGATGCCTTTGCAGGCGTTTCGCATAACCTAACCTCAGCCGCTGGGGCATTTAATGCGTACCATGGCTTATTTTTATCTAAACATATGCCTTTGAGTGCATTGGGCGATGATGTTTCATCAATTGATGCCTATTATCAACGTTTATCTCAGCAATGGGGTGAGCAAATAGCGCCACCAGACCGCGCTGTTCGGATGCTGGGTTACAGCTTAACGGATAACCAGCAATTTGAGCGGGCTATTGAGGTGTTTAAGTACAATATCAAAAACTACCCTAAATCAGCGTATGCACTGTCAGCTTTGTCATATGGCTATGAAATGCAAGGTAATGTTCGCCAAGCATTAGTTCAAATTGAGGCTGCAATCGCTGTTGCCGATGACTCTTATCCCTACCCAGATTACTTAAAAGAGACAAAAACGAGGTTACAAGGGCAGCTATAATTAAGCTGCCTTAAACAAATCAATGGTCTTGGTGATAATAGCTTAGGGTTTGTAGGGCAAGCGCAAATACATCTGCGCTGTTATCACCATTAACGTTTTTAACCACAGTCACCGCGACAGTAATGCCCGGCACAGTTTTCGCACTCACCGCAGATTGAAAGGCGGCATCAATCGCTTTTGGTAGTTCAGCTGCGCTGCTAACATGAGCTGTATCCTTTTTGAGTAACCTTGCAGTCACTCTTGTTATTATTTTTAAGGCATTTTTGATTGCTCAAATTTTCTCTAGATGACAACCCATAGGCGCTTAATTGCACATTTTTCACGTTGTGTTAGTTTGGATAAATATTAAACTGCACCAAAAATTTAGAACAAGTAATGTGTGTTAGTTTGTATATACAAGTTTAAATATTAGACATTTAGTAAAAATAAACCCCGCATTGCAGCGGGGTTTTTTGCTTTTTAACAACCAGTTAAGAATTAAAAGTCAGTCGGTGCTGGTGGCACGGTGAGTGGCTTTTTCGGGTTGTCTTTTAGCTCTTTTAATAGCTCTTCTACGGCACGTTCAATCGATGGATCTTTACCTTGGTAGATTAACTCTGGGCGGTCAACAACCTTGATATCTGGAGTGACACCTTCGTTTTCGATGATCCAGTTGCCATCGTTATCTAAAATGCGGAATGTTGCCGCGATAACTTGGCCGCCATCTACTAGGCTTGGGTTACCTGAAATACCAATTAATCCACCCCAAGTACGGGTACCAATAAGCTTACCTAACCCCGCTTGGCGGAAGTAGTAAGGAATAGCATCACCGCCAGAACTTGAGTAACCATTGATCAGCATGGCTTTTGGACCATCATGAGCAAATTGTGGTGTTTTCGTTGGCTCAACACCGCGGCGCTTCCAGTAGTTAAGCGGTTTACGAGCAAGCCAAGTGATCATGTGCTCAGGAATAAAGCCACCGCCATTGTATCGGTCATCAATAATCATGGCGTCTTTGGTGGTTTGCGGCATGTAGTTTTTGAACATGGCGCGGTTACCTTCGTAGGCTGTATTTGGTAAGTGAACATAACCAATACGGCCATTTGATAGTTTATCAACGTAGGCTGCACGAGAGTTAACCCAGTCTAAATAACGCAAACCTTGCTCGCTGGCGACAGGCTTAACGGTTACTTGCCATGCACCTTTGCTGCGCGGTTTACTGTTAAGGACTAGCTCAACTTGCTCACCTTGAGTGTTCTCTAGTAATTCGTAGAAGTTAGCGACGTCTTTTACTGAGCGGCCATTTACAGCAATGATGTAGTCGCCGTTATGTGCTTTTACCCCTGTTGTGCCAAGTGGTGAGCGGAAGTCTTCATGCCAGTTTTCACCTTGGAAGATCTGCTCAATTTTTACGTATCCAGATGGATCGCTGGCAAGTTTTGCACCCAATAATCCGTGCTTTTTACGCTCTGCTTTTGGCATATCACCCGACTGCACATAAATGTGGCCTGCGTTAATTTCACCTGCGATTTCACTGAGAATGTAATCTAGGTCACTACGGTGTGAGATAGCATCAGCCATAGGTTGATACTTGGCTAAAATAGCGTCCCAATCTTGGCCGTGATGGTTTTCATCGTAGAACCAATCACGCAATGTACGCCAGCCTTCAACATACATTTGCTGCCATTCAATTTGTGGCTCAATTTTTAAGGTCATGTTACTAAGATCTAGCTTATTCGCTGCTAGGTCTTGTTTTGCTTTAGGCTCAATTAAGCTGTAATCGTTACCCGCATGTACTAACAGGTGTTCACCGTTGCTTGAAATAGTATAACTACGAACCCCTTTAGCAACGGTTTCAAGCTCGCTGTCATGAGCTGTGCCTATCAATTGTAGGTCACCATTAGCCAGTGTTAGCACGCCACCTTTTACTGCCGTTAAACCACGATAATCTCCAGCTGGCGCATTTAAAGCGGTAACGCGCTGCATAAAGTCGCTGCTTTGCAGGGTATTTTTCGCTTTCTTGTCGTCATCTTTTTGTTTATCGCTGACGATCGCTGTTTCGTCACTTTGTAGTGCAATAAGTGGTTTGATGCTTTCATTTACGGCTGCGGCATAAATACGCGTTGCACGATTAAACATGTAGTCGAACTCGTAGCTGCTGAAGGCTAAGTTAAAGTCGCGCTCAGAACTAAAATACAGGTATTGACCATCAGGAGAGAAAGTTGGGTTTTGCTCATTGGTCATTTCATCCGTTAAGCGAGTCACTTTCTTTTTATCAACATTGTAGTGCCACAGTGAGGCATAGCGGTTTTCATTGTTTTTCACAAACACAATGTCTTCGCTATTTGGCGACCAAGTATATTGGCGAATGCCTTCTTCATCGTAGATGCTGGTATCAATTTTGTGTTGTTTTCCTGACTTTGCATCTATCCACCAGAGTGTGTGGTTTTTATCTGCAAATAACAGTTTAGAGCTATCTGGTGACCAAATTGGCGTAAAACGCCAAATAGTGCCGTTGCTGGTTAGCTGCTTGGTGGCATTATTTTTACTGCGATCTTTTAAGTAAATTTCGTATTCGCCACTTTCATCGCTCATATAAGCAATATAACGGCCATTTGGCGACCAACTTGCGTCAATTTCGCGGCCTTTTGCTGTGTAAGATAAGTTACGTGTTGGGCCTTGTTTAACCGGTACGCTAAATAGCTCACCGCGGGCAGTAAAGAGTGCACGCTTACCATCATGAGAAATCGACATTGAGTCGATAAAGTCACTCACATTTTTTGTGTACGGCATTGCGTATTGACGCACACCAGCAATGTTAATGCTCAGCTTGCTGCTTTTTTGAGTTTTTGGGTCAAAGCGATAAAGGTAACCACCGTTTTCATAAACAACAGCATTTGGGCCAGCTGATGGCCACAGTACGTCAAAGTCTTTATGGTTGGTCAGCTTCTTAGGCTCAGCGCCTTTTTGGTATTGATACAGGTTAAGGGTGTAATCACGGTCAGATACAAAGTAAATGTTGTCGCCAACCCAAGTTGGTTGCTGATCGGTAGCGCGGTTACTGGTTAGCTGCTCTGAGGTATTGTTTTTTAGATCGTAAACCCAGACATCTTGTGCACGACCGCCACGGGTGCGCTTCCAAGTACGAAATTCACGGTCAATTGGCGTGTAAACATATTTACTACCATCTGGCGAAAGCATGCCGCCACCGGTTTCTGGAATAGCCAGAGGTTGCTCAAGGCCACCGTCAGCAGGCACCATGTATGGACGACCCATACGTTTACCCCACGGTGTGCGGTTAGCACGAAATACCACATTTTTGCCATCAGGTGTCCAATCGAGAACACGATAATCAAAACCGCCGCGTGGTGGCATTGGGCCAACATCGTTGTAGTAGGTCAGTTGTTTTAAGCCAGAACCATCGCTGTTAATGACATAAATTTGGCGGCTGCCATTGTACTCGGCTGCAAAGGCAATGCGTTTACCGTCAGGTGAAAACTTAGGGAAGGTTTCAAAGCCAATATGGTCGGTTAAGCGTTTGCTCTCGCCAGTTTGCGTATTAGCAATGTAAATATCGCCACCGTACACAAAGGTAACGTTTTGGTTATGAATATCTGGAAAGCGCAGTAAGCGCGTGTCTTTAGTTTCGTAAGCTGATGCCCAAGGTGCCAGTGTCGCAGCCATGGCCAGTGCCAACGTTGTTAGTTTTTTCATGGGATTACATCCTATTTTGGGAACTGTTACATCATAACAATTCAGTTTTAAATAGCGATGCAGTTGCGATGAAAGTCTGTTACAAAATATGAATAAAAAAAGGTTGGCACTAAATGCCAACCTTTGCGAGCTATGTCATACCATAAAACATAACTTCTTAGTGGTCGTGATCGTCACTTTCTTCTGCAATACCTAACCAAGTGATAGCGCTTGGTGCAAAAGTCAGTTCAAGATCACCTTCAATTTCAAGATCTTCGATATGTACTTTTAGTACGTGCTGAGCGATAGGGTCAGCAACGTAAGCAAACTCACTATTTTGTGACACAGTCATGCTGAAGTTCATGCCTTCTGGCATTGTTGTTACGTCTTCTTCAGTGATATCTACTTTTCCGGCAAGTTCCCAGTGCATGTGGCCGTCGTGCTCATGGGCTTCAAGCACGTTTAAAAAGCCTAAGCTATCAAGTACTAAAAAGTGCTCTCCGCTTGCTGAGAATGAGTAAGATACAGCACTTGCGCCTTCATCAAGTTGCCACTCAAGTACTTCCATTTCAGCTTCGCTTGGATTGATACTTACAAATACACCCGATGCAATTGCAATAAAGCTTTCGCTACCTTCATGGCCATATAATGTGCCAATACGTGTATCACCTAGCGCATCTATATTGGCGATTTTTTCTGCATGGTATTCATCGTCATGCTGGTGGGCTATTAGTACACCGTCACCACAACCAAATGCTACATAATCATGGTTTTGCGCTGCACCGTGTAAGTCAGGACAGGTAACTTCAAATGTTTGTTCAAGCTCATATTCACCGTCATGAAGGTGGAAAACACCCACTTGATCTGGCAGGATTTTAGCGTTTGAAGTGCTTTCGCTATCAGCACGACGCAATGTTGCAACTAGGTGCTCGCCACGAGGCTCTGCAACACCGTGCATATTGATGTCGTACTGAATACCTGCAAGCGTCTCTTTTTCGTTTGTAATATCGTTATCAGTTAACACTTCTACTGAGGCTACTGTACCTGCGTCGGCATTACCATCGTAAAACACGGCCATTTGGCCATCATGTTTAACTATGTGAGTAGGGCGGCTGCCAGTTGTTAGCTCGTAGTCACTAAATGCTGGACCTTGTTTATAGTCATGTAAATGCTCGCCATGATCTTCACGCCATAAACCGCCATCAATAAAACCTAAGTAATCTTGGTTACGGTTAGCAATAACCGCATAACGGTAGCTTGGTGAAACATTTAGTGAGCTTGATTCATGAGTAAGCGAAAACGTTTCTAGTAACGAGTCGTCATCTAAATCAAAGATATTCGCTTCGTTGCTATCTGCTGCTAAAACCGCTAAACGACCCATTGAGTCAATGGTATAGCCATCGTCATGATCGTGATCATGGTCATCACCACCGTCGTCTGGAACCTCAATAGGATCTTTCTCAACAATATTTGTTTCTGCATCACCACATGCGGTGATCAGGGTGCTACTAATTGCCAGTGCCAATAGTTTTAATCTAAATAAGTGTGTCATGTAGGTTTCCTTTATTTGTAATTTTGTTTTAGAAGTAGCCGCGAACACCAAGCGCAAAACTGCGCCCAGGACGTGGTGCAATATCTTTTAAAAATGAGCTATGAACGCGGGCTTCTGTGTCCGTTAAGTTAGTGCCTTTTAGGTAAAGTGAGACGTCTTGGTTCAATACCGATAAGTCATAAGAAATACTGGCATCAACAAGGGTGTAGCCGTCTGTTGTGGTTTCTTGTTGTGCTATGCGGTCTTGCTCTTGGTAGCGCGTAACGTGAATATTTGCCGTTAGGTTTTCGGTTTGATAGCTAAACTCAGTACCAAAACGCAGTGGTGGAGTACGCGGTAAATCTCCGCCGTCTTTTAGGCGAGCGCGTACATAATCTGAGAATAAGTCGACTTTAAATTCGTCGGTTAGCTGCCAAGCAACTTGCGCTTCAAAACCATGTAAAACCACGTCATCTGTTTTAAATAAATAAACAGGTAGCTCAGATGAATGATCGTGCTCATCTTCGTGAGCATGTTCATCGCCATGGTCGTGATCATGGCCACTTTCTGCGTATAGGCCTGTGTTGACCTGGTAATAATAGTTATCTACTTGGTTGTAAAAGGCATTGAAGATAAAGCCAATATCACCTTCGGTTTTACGGAATGTCAGGTCGATATTATTTGCTGTTTCTAAGTCGATAGCCTCTTCTGATAGCTCAAAATGACCATCATGAGTATCGAATAGCGCACCAACTTCATAAGTTGCAGTACCAATGTGTGGGCCGAAAGATAACAGCTCAGAAGCAGATGGAGCACGTTCAGAACGCGATACCGATAAACCTAGGTTATAACCCGGTGTAAAATCCCATACCACACCTGTTGATAAACTGACCGGTGTAAACTCTTGGGCGACATCAAATACACGTGTGTAGTTTGATTCTTCGTGTCCATGATCATGACCGTGGTCGTGCTCATCACCGTCTTCATCATGTGCATGGGCGCCAATGTCTGGTAAAAGCACATTGTTAGCATCAATAGTAACTCGCTCAACACGGCCACCTAATTGCACTAAAAAATCGCCAAAATGCTTTTCTTCCATAATTGCAAAAGCAATACTTTCAGTAACAGACGGAGGGGTGAAGGCTTCAGAGCCTTGTGCTTCTACATCACTTTTTTTGTAATGAAAGCTAACGCCACCATTCCACTCATCAAATTGGCTATGCAGAATGTCAATGCGCAGCTCATTGGTTTCGTTTTTGAAAGTTGTGCCTACAGCACCGTGCTCGATTTCAGCGTGTTCGTAGTCAGTGTGGCCCGCACGTAAATTAATTTTGCTTAGCCATTCACTGTCGATATTGTATTCACCAAGCAGCTGAACTTTGGTTTGTTCAAGATCAGCAAAAACGGCTTCTTCTTCGCTGTGCTCCTCTTCATGGTCATGTCCTTCATGCTCTTCTTCTTCACCATGAGTATGGCCAGGAATACCGTATTGGCGGTTAAATTGCTCAACCGCAACACCAAGGTAACCTTGCTCAAATAAGTAGCTAGTACCAACAGTAAAGCCATCTGAGTCTTCATTACTGTTTTCTACTATGTACTTTGAGCTGTGCTCTGTGTCGTCAATATCGGCGGCAACAGGTACTTCGTAATCGTCTGATTCACGCCAGAATGCATCAGCATAAAAGGCAAATGACTCTGTCCCTGTGGTGGCATTAAACGAAGCAACTTTTTGCTCATCTACAGAGTTATGTTCTAGGTTCCATTCACCACGTGTTGTGCTGTCTGTTGGTACGCGACTATCAACTACGTTGACGACACCGCCAATTGCACCGCTGCCATAAAAAAGAGTTGCTGGGCCACGTAATACTTCAATTTGCTGCGCTGTTGATGCTTCCGATGCCACTGAGTGATCAGGGCCAACACGTGACACATCACTTACATCTAAGCCATTTTGCGTAATTAAAACACGTGGGCCGCTCAAACCACGGATCACAGGCGTACTGGCAACCTTGGCATGAAAGTTTGTATTAACGCCCGGCAGCTTTTCGAGGCTATCGCCAAGCGTTGATGCTTGTTGGCGTCTTAATTGTTCGCCAGATAACACACTAACAGGTGAGGCAGATTCCATTGCCGACATATGAATCGGCGTTGCTTCAACATCAATCACTTCAATCGGTGAGCGCTTTAGATTAAAGGTTGCGCTGTGGTCTTGGTTATTGGCAAGTGTGATATCTCGATGTAAGTGAGCATAACCTGGCGCTGAAATATGTAGCTCTTTTAAGCCGTTATTTAAGCCGCTGATTTCAAACTCACCTTTGTCGTTAGTTGTTACTTTTTGATCAGAGCCTTCAAGGTCAACTGTGGCATTTGCAACCGCTTTACCTTGGTTATTTAACACAACGCCTTTGATTGATTGCGCCAAGACACTGGCTGGTAATAACGTCGCTATGACGACAGCTATTTTTGATATGTTATTCATTAGTTACCACTCTTTTAGTACGTTATAATGTATCAATTGTGCTTTAATTGTTATAATGTATCAAGTGTGAATCGATGAATGAGTTTTATTCTTTTTTGTAACAGCATATTTATAGTGAGGTAAATGGAGTGGTTCGGGTTATGAAAGCAGCAAAGTTGGCAGTGATATGCTTTATGGTTGGATGTATTTTTTCAGCTCAAGGGCATCAACACCATCATCATTCACATGGTGAGGGAGTGCTTTTTGTGGTTCATGATCAAGATAAATGGCAGGTTAAGTTCATTTTACCGGCTGGAGATATTTTTGGCTTTGAACATCAACCCGAAACAGCTGAACAAAAGCAGGTCATTAAAAAAACATTAGCCAAATTACAAAATTCACAGCAGCTAGTGACATTTAACGGCGAATGTAAGCTTATTCATGCTAAATTTGAAAACCCATTTGAGCATCACACTCATCATTCACATCAAGACCTTGAAGTTGAATACTCGTTTAGCTGCGATAAGCCCGTTTCTAAAGTCACTGTGACTTTATTTGCATGGACTGAAGCCATATCTGTTATCGAAGCGCAGTGGATCACAGAGCAAGCGCAAGGGATAGCAAAGCTGACAGCAACAAAGCCTTATATTGAGTGGCCGCTATGAATAAACAGCGATTAACCAGCACACTTAATAAAGCAAAGCAGGTTTGCCTTGAGCATGGCAGAAAATTCACCATTCAGCGCAAGCAGATACTGCAAATATTACTAACCACAGACGTGCCGCTATCAGCATACGAGTTGGCCAGTTGCTACAAGCTGCGCACAAGCTCTAGTGTATCTGTTATGTCTGTTTATCGAATCTTGAGCTTTTTGGAGTCGATAAACCTTGTTCGCAGGCTTAATAGTGCTAACAAATATATTGCTTACGGTACCGACAGTGAGGTTTTTAAGCGTGAGATTTCTTTGTTTTTGATTTGCCGTCATTGCCAAAAAGTGGAGACTTTAGCGGTTTCACAAAGTGATGTTGCAAAGCTTTTCCCTCACTTTGCTGATGTGGGCTTTACCTCACAAACAAAGCAATTTGAAATGATGGGAGTATGTAGTGAGTGCCAAGCTAAACTTGCTTGATGCACTTTTTATAATTCATGTGTTCTATTTTTTAGGAATTTTTCAGTGAAATTACAATTAATGATGGATAAGTTTGCCATAGGGTTATCAGCTATGTGTGCGATTCACTGCTTAGCTGTGCCAGTATTATTAGTTTTATTACCAAGTGCCGCTGCACTGGGTTTAGGTAACGAGCAATTTCATTTTTGGATGTTGGCAGCAGTGTTGCCAAGTAGCTTATTAGCGCTATTTTTAGGCTGTAAAAAACATAAACGATATCAATTATTAATACTGGGGATTGTGGGTCTTGCTCTATTATTGTCGGCTGTAGTATTAGGCGAAAATATCATTGGTGAAGCTGGTGAGAAAGTGCTGACCTTATTAGGGTCGTTATTTGTAATTGCAGGGCATTGGCTTAACTTTCGCTTATGTAATACAAAAATAGATGAACACTGCCCTTGTCCTAGCGAACAGCGATAGGTTGCAGAATAAAATTGAGTAATGAGTGTTTAACTGATGACTTTAATTGGAGAGCTTTTTAATCGGCAGATACTTGAATTAGTGTTGATGATAACCATTGCAGCGGTGGTCACTAACTTTATTCCCGCAATAGAAGCTTATAAGCAGGCCCTACATACAAGCTTGTCGGCCAATAAGTGATTGACCAACACGCTTGTTCAGCAAAACTGATTTACTTGTAGAATACTTCTACAGTCCCTTTTACTTTTAATAGTAAAGGTTGGCCACGGCGATCAAGCGCTTTTGGTGAAGCGATTTTGATCCAGCCTTCGCTGATATTGTATTCTTCAACGTCAAAACGCTCTTTGCCGTTAAGTTTTACACCAATTTCATGCTCGAAAACTTCTTCCACATAAAATTTACTACGTGGGTTGATAGAAAGTTGGTTTGGTAATTCTGGTTTTTGTGTATCAGTCATAGTCGCGATCTGCATTGAATAAATTGTGCGCCATTGTAGGCAATAGCTGGCATTGGCTCAAGTATCTACATGGCAATTTTATTGTTTACTCGCAGGCTTGTTCTGAAAGCTCAACGCACATGGCTATGGCTTCTGAGCAAGTTAAAAGCCGTATTCATAGTATCGACATCATGCGTGGTGTCGTTATTCTGCTGATGTTACTTGATCATGTGCGAGAGCGGTTTTTCTTGCACATGCAGGTGGCCGATCCCATGGTGGTTGATACCACTTCGCCGGGGCTTTTTTGGAGCCGCTTTGCTGCACACTTTTGTGCGCCAACCTTTATCTTCTTAACTGGTTTGTCGGCGTGGCTTTATAGTCATCCCGCAAGTGGCGTAGCGCGCTCAGCACGCAGCTTTTTAATCAAGCGAGGGCTTTTTTTAATCGCCCTTGAAGTGACCCTAATTTGTTTTTCGTGGATGGGTTACTACCACACCATTTGGCTACAAGTGATGTGGGCGATTGGTCTTTGTATGCTGGTGTTAGCAGCATTGATTAAGCTGCCACGCAACCTATTGCTGGTGCTTGGTTTAGTTATTGTATTTGGCCATAACTTACTGACGCCAATCAGCTTTACGCCCGATGAGTTTGGTTACTCGCTGTGGACGATTTTGCATGATCGAGGCTATCTATCACAAGGTGGTTTAATCGACGTCAAAATTAGCTACCCAGTGCTGCCTTGGATTGGCGTAATTTTGTTGGGTTACTGTGCAGGTCCTTTATATGCGCATACTCAATCGGCGGATTCACGTAAACGAGCATTGCTGCTGTTAGCGCTGTTATGTGTGGGGTTATTTGCGCTGCTGCGTGGGTTTAATATCTATGGTGAAACCTTGCCATGGCAAACGTTTAGCACCACAACCGAAACCATGATGTCGGTGTTTAATGTGACTAAGTACCCACCGTCACTGAGCTTTTTGTTGATCACGTTAGCAGGTATGTTTGTAGGCTTGTGGTTATTTGAAAGACCACTCAACCGCTTTACTAATGCGCTACATGTATATGGCTCTGTGCCTATGTTCTTTTATATTTTCCACCTCTATGTACTGCTATTTATGTATCAAATAGGCATGCTGATCTGGGGGGCAAATCAAGGACAATATTTAGGAGTCAGTGATATATCCGGTATTTGGTTTATTACTTTATTGTTGGCAATAGGGCTATATTGGCCAACCAAGAAGTTTAGTGAATACAAGCGTAAGGCTAACAAGCCTTGGTTAAAGTATTTATAACGAAAAATGCCGATATGTTAAACATATCGGCATTACTTAACTATCCTAATTAACTCGTCCTTAGTTAATCTGAGATCTTTTACGACGAAGTGCCATCAGTGGTGCAACTGCTAGTAGTAACCAGCCGAATGAACCGCTTGATGATTTCTTGTCTTTTTCAATTTCTGTCTCTGGGATTACTGCCTCAGGGAAAGTACAGCTACCATTGTCAGTATTGGCGTTTTCATCATAGTTAGTTGCTGAGCTGTCAGTACAGCCAAGCTCTTCACCATCAGACATCACTGATAATACAAATGAGCTCATTGCTGCATCAGTTGGGTTAACGTTGTCGCTAACCTTTACTGTTACATCAATATCACCATGGAAGTGCGCCGCAGGTGTAATAGTCACAGTGCTACCTGAAGTGTGACCAGATACTTCATAAGTGAAGTTTTCACCTAACACCTCGATTTGGTTGCTCACTTGGTTTTCGTCAGCATAAAGCACGTCAAAACTAATCGTTTCGTTCTCTGCGACCGACATATCAGTTAAGCCTGCCATTTCTAGGTTACCGATAACTTCAAGCTCAAGGGTGATGGTTTCATCATCTGCGCCAACTAAACCATTTGTAATAGATAGTTGATGCGTTTGATTAGCCGCTTGCTCACCAATGTATGCTTGGAATTTCACGTCAAACTTAGAAATTTCAGGGCCCGTGTAGTCAAGACACACAACTAGGTCGTCGTGTAAGACTTCATCCATATTATTAAAGCCTAGCTTGTTACCGATATTTAAATCTATGGGTATGTCACCACTTATGAAGGCTCTGCCATCAGCGGCTTTTAGGCCAATAGAGCCCTGAGCATCGGCTAGATTAATATTGTCATACGCAAATAGTAGCTCATACTCACCTGGTTCATAATCAATCCCCATTCGCATAAACATCTCTACATCAATAAGTTGACCTTCGGTGTTGCTGCGTTGAATGTTATCCCATTCAAGTACTAACCACTCACGTGAAACTGTGTAAGTAGGGGTGATACCCGCATTGGCATCATAATTACCATAACCACCGTCCACACGCTCTGGGATCATGTTGTCACCAACCCAGAAAGGAGCGATAAGGTATGGCGGCGGAGGCGGCTGAGTGTAACCTTCTGGTAGGTCAACATGAAATGGTGATGTGCGACCTTGCGAACCAAATGTTACTAAGCCTGCGGGGTTGAGCTTTATAGCATCAAAGTGATACTTATTAAAAAATGGAAATGACACATCTAGATCTGTGTTCATTAGTTCTTTAAACGAGTACTCAAACTCATTGTAATATTGACCTTCAACTCCCTCAAGTGTTCGCCAGCCAAGTTCTCTAAGCTCTAAATAGTGAGGATCAGGCGAATGAGCCGCGGTTAATGAGCACATTTCATCGGTGATATTGGTAGTAATATTATAATTTCGGCCTACATCTTTTGTGGTTTCTTGTATGCCTACTAACGAAAGCATATTGTTATCTAACACTGGTTCAACAGGCGTTGAGTGTGTTGCAACAAGGCTATCAGGTATAATATTGATCCCATTAGGGAATTCTGTATTGAGCGCAAATTGACGTGCTTCATCCTCATTATTGGCAATGACACTAATTTCAAAGTCGACTAAATCACCGACAAATGTTTTTTCTTTGCTCGCCGTAAAAGTAACGTCCTTATCAACTTGCTCGATAATCACAGGTACAAAACCAAGATTGCCAATATCTTCTGGATTACTACCGATATCAAAGCCACCGAAGTAGATATCTCCTACTTCCATGTCAGGTAAATTGTATGCAAGGTCAAGCTCAAAGTTATCGTAACCTGCTACGCTACTTGGTCCTGTTACAGTGAGTGAGCCATTGTCAGAGGTTGTAATTGCGGTTGCAAATGAAACTTCTATTCCTTCATCTACTTCATCGTAATCGTAGTTTTGCAAGTTCATATACAGAGTAAAATATTCACCTGCTTCAGGGTCTACAATGTTACAGAAGTTAGTTAGGGTGTAGCTAGTTGACATACATAGCGTTTCTTCAAAAGACGCAATGCCATCACCATTACTATCTTTACCCATAAATACCAATACGCGAGATTGTTCATTCATAACACTGGCGCTCAGCATTTTTGCGTCTTCTGGTACAGTGGTCCACTGAATGTGGTTGTTGTTTACAGCTTCACCGTCGACATCAACACTATCAAATGGGTCGCCTGGTGTGGTGTCGTTGAATAGGTGTACTGTTTCAACCTGACCTTTTACTAAGCCGTATGACTGTGTTGTTAAGTTGCTTATTTCACCCGTATTGAAAGGTCCTACTTTCATTGTTGCAGAGCGGCGGTGTGCGTCAATTTGAATAAATTCAGGTAAACCGGTGTCACCGGCAAATGTCCACACTGGCATCTCTAGAATCGGTGACTCAGGGTTATTAGAAGTCATGACGACTTGACCTTGATTGCCCGTGTAATCAATTAACTCTTGCGGCGTTGCTTGTTGGCTTGCTTCCACAGTAACAATGATACTTTGTGTTTCGCCTGCTTTAATATCAAAGTTGCTTGGCTCAACACTAATTTTGCTATTACCAATCCAGTTTTCTGTATGTAGAGTCCAGCTTGCGTCTTCAGTTGCTGTAAAGGTTCTGATAAATGTACATTTAAAGCCGCAGTCATTATCAACCATGTAAGCCGTGTTTAATGCTTTTTCGCGGCCACCAAGACTTGGGTTTGCAGCAGCCATGTTAGCAATGCTTTCATCAAGCAATAAGCCTGTTTTATCTGCTCGCTCAACTTGCATTTTACCCGCACCCATTTCAGCAAGTGCTGCATCAAAGCCATCGTCTGCATAGTTGTTTAAGTATTGAGCAACTCCTAGCTGATTATTTGCAGTTAACATCAATGCAGATTGAATTTGCATTGGCGACCAGTCAGGATGAGATTGTTTTAACAATGCTGCCGCGCCTGCAACGTGTGGGCTCGCCATTGATGTACCAGACATAGATTGCCAATCTGAAGTTGCAGGATTATTTGTAAACGGTTGATCGTCTGATGATGGTGCGTAAATATCGACCCCAGGGGCTGCTACATCAACGAGTAAAGTATCAAAGCCAAAGTATGATGGACCACGACCAGAGAAATAAGCAATGCGGTCTTTATCCACAGCGTCTACGGTGCCCTCGGTTGCTTCAATGGTGCCTACGTGGCTATCGCCTACGCTCAACCATTCTAGTAAGCTTGTACCATCAACATTTTTAATATGTATTGTAGGGATTGGGTAGGAAATAGAAGGAATAGTATAGCGATCATAAAAGGCACTTTGGTTATACACGATGAGACCTTCAGCACCGCCCGCTTGTACATTTAATGATTTAGAATATAACGGATAAGAGCTGCGCTTACATACCACAATGACATCTTGTGCACTTTCGTCAATAGCGGTTGCAGGATCATCAACTAAATCAAATGTACCTTCAGGGAATGGTTTGTCACAGTTAGCAAGTGCATAGCTAGAACTTTCATTCGGATTTTCAAAATCAGTCGCAGCAACAATTAAACCTGTTAACTCGTTAAAGTTGACACCAGCACCTTCAAAAGGACCAGGCGCTGAATTATCACCACCAGTTAAGTTTTTAAGTTGTTTATTGCCAAAGTTAACTTTGCTTGCAGGACTATATGCTGCAACAGTGGTAACCCAAGGAGAAGAGTGATCGGCCGTTGAATACTCAGGGCCGCTGTTACCTGCCGCTACAGCGACAAATACACCACTTTCGGCTGCATTCATGAACGCTTGCTCAATTGGATCGCTCCATGGATCTTCTTCAAGACCGCCTAATGAAGCATTAAGTACATCAACATTATCAATAGCAGCTTGTTCAACGGCGGCTAAAATAGCGCTTGTTGGACAGCCTGCGTATGGGTCGCCAGAATTACCCGGCCAACATACTTGATATGAAATGATATTGGCATGGGGTGCCATACCTGATACTTGCGGGAAAGTTACATTGGTTTCTAAACCTGGTGATTGGCTTTCATACTCAGTCAGTTTGTAAGGAATATCGTATAGGATATTACCCGCTGCTGTACCAGCAACGTGTGAGCCATGGCTATGATAGTCTTCACCATTTTCTGGGCGAGTCTCTTCAAATACCGAATCCACATAAGCTGCGGTGATCTCAGGATAAGAATAAACACCAATTAGCTTGTCGTTACACAGATCAGCAAATTCAGCGGTTGCACAGTCACCCAGGTACTTGTCGCCTAGTGGGTTGGTGTGAGTGTAGCCATCGCCGCCTACTGCTGCGAATGATGGGTGATCGGTATTGATACCTGTATCTATGATACCTACAACCGTGCCTTCACCTTTGTTGCTGCTAGGATTGCTAGCACTTGCGCTCCAAAGTGCAGAAGCACCTGTTTGTTCAATGGTATTAAAGGTATTTAGGCTGTAGATTTTTGAGCGAGTGATTTTCTTCACGCCAGCCACTTTAGCTAGGCGCTTCGCTTCATTTTGTGTCATTTTGGTGGTGAAACCGTTTAATGTCACATTAAATGTGCGCTCAACATTTAGTTGTAAGCCTTGTTGGCTCATTGCTGTATTAACAACTGATTGGCGCTTACTTGCTAGGTGATTAGCGTAGCTTGCAATAACAGGCTGCGTCATATTAAGCGTTGAGCGCGTTGATGCTTGTTGCGTCTGCATTACTACATCTTTTGTGCTTGTAAGCCCTTTAATACCACCTTGGTAAGTTGAAATTGGTGCGTCGTCTAGTTGCACGATATAAGTTTGAATACCACTAACATCTTTCTCTGGTGTGAAAACGCGGCTTTGTTTTTTAACTGTGTTGTTAACCTTGTCTTCCCACACAAATTCATTGCTAACGGTTTGCTTTGGCGCATAGTCTACCGGCTGTTCTGGCCATACTTGGTCATTTAGCGCAGCAGCAGACGTACCTACACCTAAGTAAAGTGCAGATGCGACCATCACTGAGACTTTTTTCATATTGAACATGTGATCTAACTTCCCATGGATTTTATTTTTTTGGGGCAATTCCTAGCGGAATAGCAAGTTGGCTTGTAGTTATATGAATTGAAATACAAACTAAATGTTATGGTATAACAAATCCTTTTTAGCCAACAAATGAGCGGTTTTGGCGAAAAGCTATAAATATTGGGTTTTTCGCTTAAAAACCTTGCTGAATAGTTAAATATGTATGTGTTTTCATCAATAAACCGTGAATAAATGGTTCACTTTGATACAGATTGATACATTTCTATAAAGGAGAGGTGGGCCTAAATAGGATACTTGCTCTTGCTCCGCTTAAGGTTTGTGCGTTATCTAAGCTAAATTTTGCGTTATTCCATAGGCACAGTTGCTTAACGATTGATAAGCCAAGACCAACACCTTGGTAGCCTGTTTGGTGCACCGAAGCGGTTTTTGAAAATGGCTGCATAAGGCTGACGCGCTTGTGTTCTGGGATCCCCGGACCATCATCTTCAATCACTAACAAAGTGCCGTTTTTGCATTGTGAAAGCTTGATAAGAATTTGCGTTTTAGCAAAGCGAACCGCATTCCCGAGTAAGTTTTGCAATAAGCGTTGAAAGCTTTGTTTATCAACGCAAATTGCTGTTAATTCGCAGTCAAGACGAATAGCCAAAGGACAATAGCTTTGGAACTTAGTAATGCAGGGCTGTAATAGTTCGTCTGGGCAGTAGTCTTTCACTAGCAAGGCGGGTTCACATTGTTCAAGCTCGGCATAGGTTAAAAACTCTTCGACTAATAGCTCAAGTTCAATAATGTCTTGCAACACACTGTGTCGATAAGCATTGTTATCAACGACTGCTTCGAGGGCGAATTTAGCCCGCGATATAGGCGTTAAAAAGTCATGGGAAACTGCATTGATTAATTCGCGTTGGCTTTGATTACGGTTATGAAGCGCTAATGCCATGTTATCGAAAGTATCGCCAATGCTCTTTAGCAGGCTAAAACGTGTGAAGTGCACTTGTGCTGTAAAGTCGGCATTAGATATTTTACTACTGGCTTTGCGTAGCTTATTTAAGTCAAACAGCAGTGGACCTGTAAAAATCACCACAGCTAAGGCAAGGCTAGAGTAAAACAGTAGGCTCACTAAAGACTGATAACCCTGATCAGCAGGCTGGCTGTAGGGGCCAATGCTTAATAAGGTGTGCCTGTCATCAGCTAACTTATGAAAGTAAAGGTTGCTATTGGCATCGTTAACACTAATTACCTTACCTGCTAAAAGTGATGCCTGTAGTTGTTCACCAAGGTAAAAGTTTGCAAGAGGTGTATGTTTAATAGCAGGATTATTGGGCGTAAGGCTTAAGATGCTTTCTGCTAATTGCTGTTCTGTACTGTAGCTCGGTGGGCTTGGAAAATAGGTTTCTAGTAACCAAGCGGCACTCCCTAGACAAACTGCTAGTGTTAAATACAAATAGCAAAATAGGCGTAGCAAACTGTATTACCCCCATGCTTGTGGAGAAAAAATATATCCTTTGCCCCAAACGGTTACAATTTTTTGTGCTGGCACCGCTTCGTCACCGAGCTTTTTGCGTAAGCGGCTAATGCGGCCATCGATAGTGCGGCTTTGACCATCGTATTTACGGCCAATGGTGCCATCAAATAATTGGTCTCGACTGACCAACTGACCCGCTGATTGAGCTAGTTGGATCAGTATTTCGAACTCTGCACTGGTTAGTTCAAGTGGTTGGCTATACAAGTAAGCCTCGCGCTGAATGGTATTAATGCTTAAAGAACCAAAGCGAATGTTATGGGCGTTGTGAGTGGTACTTGTTGGCTTTACAGCTAGGCTGCGGCGAATGGTATTGTTAATTCGCGCTAATAAAATTGACGGGGAAACGGGTTTGGTTAGGTAATCATCGGCGCCTAGTTCAAGGCCAGTGATATGATCGACTTGGCTCTGCCTTGCAGTCATAAAAATAATGGGTGTATCTTGGACTTGTTTTAGCTCTTTAAATACCTCAAAACCATCTTCTGAACCTAATCCGATATCTAGCAAAATTAAATCGTATTTCTTACTACTTGCTTGGTAACAAGCATGGCAACCACTTTCAAAATGTTCAATGATATAACCATGATTACTTAAATAATTAGAAACTAGCTGGGCAAGTTTTAAATCATCTTCAATGTATAAAATAGTATGCTGGCTCATCAAAAAATACTCCATGCGATATCACGACGACGTTTTTTTACGTGCTGGTGGAATAAACTAATTTCAGTGCTTTCTAAGGGTTCGAGCTGTTCGCTCAGTAGTTCTAGCACAATGTTGCGATTGTTTTGCACTGTGATTGCAAAGTTCTGTCCTTGGCTTGGTTTATGGCAGAATAGCCTAATTTGTTGATCAGTAACGCGAATGCAAACAGTCTCACTGATTTCGGTATACCAATTAATCGAGACATCCATCACACAGTCTTGCTCTACCGTCACACAGTTTTCTGGTGATACTTCAATGTATCCTGCTTTTGCGAATGTGCTGTCGATATATACGAGGCTACAGATAAGTAAAAATGAGAGAAGCTTGCTAAGTAACATCATTAGAAATTCCATGCAAAGCCAGCATAAAAAGACAGTAAGTTGCTGTCATTGATAAGGGGGCTATCGGCGATACCTGATGATAAGCGTTGGTATTTTATATCGCTTATAAATTGCCATTGTTGATTAAATTGATATTGGTAACTGGCTTTAAGGCTATATTTTTGACTAGAGCGACCTAAAAAAGGGCTAAATCCAGCGCCCATTTCTTGCAAAGCACTACCATAGTAGTAATCCACTAAACCAGCACTTAAATGCTGTAACTCTACGCCGAGCAATACCAGATGCTGATCAAATAAAAACAAGCGCTGTGCAGACAATGCGCCTTGCAACCCTTTGTGATAGTTGGTGAGCTCCATTGACCAATACGCGCTAAAACGCCAACTTTGCCAGTCAACGATTGCTTCAATACCGCTCATGGCAGACAGTTTACGTTTTGATATTTTAGTAATATCACCGCGGCGCTTAATTATTGCTGGAGTTTCAATATTAGTACCGGGAGGCGGTGGTGTCATTGAGGGGCGGCCACTAGCTGTTCTAACCGCGGCTAATATAGCTGAATGCTTAGTAAAATATAGGCCATCCTCATTAAGTTGGGTGAATAACGACACTTGATAGTTATTGCCCCACACGGGGGTCCAAGCAAACTGAGTATTTGCAAATGAAAAGTCACCGGCGAATACCTCAATACGCGGTAGGGCATAAAGAGGAATGTCGTCTTTTTTATAAACCGGGTTGGCGAGCTGACCATAGCCTAAGCTTACTCCAAGGCTTACTCCTTCATCTGCTAAATATGCAGAGTCAGTGCTGCTTGCCATTGCTGAAAGGCAAAGCGCACTAATTAGAAATAAAGATCGTAGCCCAAGCGAGCAACTACCTAGAACAGTCACAAATAAACAACCTAAATGAAAAGAGTATTTAACATTAAGATGTTAATGCAGGCTTGAACAATGAAATAATGTACCAAATTGTAGCAGCTAGCTTTAGGTAATTGTGCTAGGTGTGTTTTTAAAAAAGTGATTATCTAGAGGTGCTAATAGAGAGAAACTAACAACTCAAATATCTAAACTAGTTAAAGTAATACTTTAATTAATAAAATAACCTAAAGGTTGCCACTGACCATTATTTTTACTCAAACTGATTGTTTCCATGGCACTGTCTTGATTAATGAATTCGGTTTTAAATTTAATAACTAAATACTCGCCATCAGGTAATCCCGAAAGTGATGAATACTCTGAAGTGGAAAAGTAAGTTCTAGACATCACTCTACCAAGAGGAACTCGCGCGTAATCTAATGCTTTAAGCCATTTTGTTTGTGGAGTCTTTTCTTTAAATAGTGGATCAGTTTGTTCCCAGCTTTTTATATATTCACCATTGTCCACTAAAGTTAACCATGATCTTGCGGTAAGAATTGGGTTTGTTTCATCGGCTATGGCAAAAAAGCACATCCAAAGACATGTCATTAATAAAAATCTTTGTAGCGTAAATCCATTTACAGAAAGTAATAAAATTTGACGCATAACACGCCCTCACTTCGTTGATAGGGGGAGTCCATAGTACGATTGAGCTGGCTAATTTCTATACTAACAAAGTATTGCTCAGCGGGGTTTTGATAAGGTTAAGCTTTGATTTAATTCTAGGAGAGCTTTAATTTCGAACTTATTAGAAGGTTAAATCTTTTGTTTTCTTAATGTTATGGCTTTGATTTTAAAGTTAAATGTTTAACTTTTCTCTATTGTGGCAGTGTGCCTGGATGACTGATTAGTTAACTCATTTTAGCCGCAAAGGAAGTTTCGTATTTCCGCACTCGATATTTCAGAGCCCGCATATTCACTGGGTTTTGACTCACTTTTGGGTGTTATATTAGGAGTGAGCAAGGGGAAAGTTGCAAGAGCAAATCTTGAGACTTAAAGCTCAAAACCTCCATCAAACTAACACACTCATTAGCACTCCGGGATCGCTAATACCAGCTTCTTTTAGCGCATCGCTAATTGATTGGCTAAGAGACATTATTTGCGTTTGGATTTCCATAACCATCTTGGTCTGTGTTTCAACTTGCACTTTTACAGCTTCATCTTCTTGGTTTTTGAGTGCTTGCAGTTTGGCTAATTGCTCTTTGGCAAGTTCGAGTTGCTCTTTGAGCTTTTCTAGTTGCTCAACCATTTTGCGAATATGTGCGGGGAGTTCGCTAGATACTTCTTCTTTTTGGGCGGGCTCTACTTCACGACCAGAGAGTTTATTCATCTCTTGGTTGCTGAGTTTGTAGCCTACTTTTGAGTTGGTATTACTAACTGCTGTATCTGCGTTTGAGATAGTTAGCGCACTTGCTAATGAGTTAATAGCCATAATGAGAGCGATGAAAGTGAATAATATGTACGTATCGGCAAAAGGTACTAAAGCTTTAGAGAAAAGCCGGCCTTTTCAGACAACAAATAGTTGAGGTGAGGCAGCAACACCTTAAGCAAACCATCACGACAGCGTTCTGCTAGCACTCCCCATTTTAAGATTCTTAGTTCGACAATTGTGTCCTCTGCCTAATTTTAAAGATGTTTGTTAAAAAAAGGTGACAGTATGTAGTTGAAATGGTGACTCAGTTGTGTAATTTACAGACAATTGTATTTGGTTGTTTTTTGCTTGTTATTGATTTTAATCAACTATTTCCAGGATGACGGAATAGCTTTATAGATGTATCATATTACTCATATTTTTTGGGGAACACACATGGCGCGTTTAGAAAATTTAAACCTATCACAACAAGTTACTAATGAGCTCGGTAAGGCAATAATTGCTGGTGATTATAATACTGAAACAGGGCTTCCTACCGAAGCACAACTGTGTGAGGTTTATGGTATTAGTCGCACAGCTATTCGAGAAGCCGTAAAAATGCTTGCTGCGAAAGGGTTGATCTCTTCTCGTCCACGACAAGGTATCCGCGTTGAGCCGGAAGATAACTGGAACCTGTATGATACAAACGTATTGAAATGGTTGTTGGAAAGTAATCCTTCACTTTATGTGCTTAAAGAATTCTTACAAGTGCGTTTGGCGATTGAACCACAAGCCGCAGCACTTGCTGCTAGAAAAGGTGATCAAGAGGCGATTAATGAAATAAAAATTGCGCTAGATAAAATGCTAGCCACAGAAGAGGCTGAAAGCGTGATGTATGAACCTGAAATAGCATTTCATACAGCTATTTTACACGCGAGTGGTAACCGCTTTTTCTATCAATTACGTGATTTTATTCGCACAGCACTACACGTCAGTATTCAGCATACTACCCTCGCTATAGTTAATAAAAAGGCTATCGCTGAAGACTACCTTAAAGTGTATAACGCGATTGCGAGCGGCGACCCTGAGCGTGCTAAAAACATGATGACGTACATGATTGATGAAGCAATGGCGTTTATTGAAAAAGAAATTATAGAAAAAGAAGCAAAAAATTAAATATGGTTCTTGATCCGCAAGAATTAACTTTTTTGTAGGGTGAGTCGTTTATTCTTGAGCCGGGCGTTAAAGGTATTGCTGAAACGCCCTTTAAGCTATAGATTTTCCATCACTTGATAACGCAACTCGCCAAGAAATGCGCGTGCTGCCGGGCCCAGTTTGTCACCGTCTTTAAAGAGTAAATGTAACTTAGCGCTGCGACTGCTGTTATGGGTTAAATTAAGTGCTTTCATTTGCCCTGTCGCAAGTTGTTTTTCTATCGCGACTTTTGGTAACCACGCAAAGCCCAATCCATTACTGATCATATCAATCGACGTGCGCATATGAGTGACGGTCCAGCGCTGATCGGCACCTAACCAGCCACCATCTTGTTTGTGCTTATTCGCTGAATCGCGAACTACAATTTGGCGGTGTGATTTTAAATCTTCGAGGGTAATTTCACGCTCTATCGCATGCAAGGGATGATCTGGGTGGGCGACGGCAATAAACTCGATATCACATAACTCTTCGTGAAAGCTTGCCGCAATTGGAAAGCCGGTAATAGCAATGTCAACCTGATCGTTTTCGAGCAGTTCATTGCCCCCCATTAGTACAGATTCATGCAGCTCAATACGCAGTTGCGGGTATTGCGATGACGTGTCGTTAAGTACTTTATAAAGCAGTTGCTGTGGGAAAATAGCATCAACAGCAATGCGTAACTTACTTTCGATACCTTCACCCAAAGTTTGCCCAATGGCCTCAACTTTAGCGGCTTCATCGAGTAAGTAATTGGCGCGCCGTAGCATCATCTCGCCGGCTTCAGTGAGCACGGTTTTACGGCCTTGAATGCTGAATAATTTTACATCGAGCGCAGATTCAATTTTGCCAACTGCGTTATGAATACTCGATTGGCTTTTATGAATACCTTGTGAGGCTTGGTTAAAGCCTCCAAATTCAACAACAGCACGAAACATGCGCCACTGTTCTAGCGTAATTCTTAGCATGATGTTCCTTTGCTTATACCAATCCGTAATAATACTTAATCATTTTGAGGGATTAAACCTGTCGCTATCTGCGTTAAAAATTTCTGATTTAGAACAACTAAATAACGAAATTTTTGCCTTGCTATCAACGAGGTTTTCTTGCCTCAAAATAGATCACTTAATTAAGCGAATTGGTATTACTTAACTACCTAATAGTACCTGTAAATGCTGATAAAGTTTACTTTTTAGCATTGGGTAACTCAATATACTCAAGCTCATCACCAGGAATGCTTGCAAAACGCTGTGCTTGCCAATCTTGTTTTGCTTGCTCGATGCGCTCTTTGCTGTAAGCAACAAAATTCCAGTGTAAATACGGGACTTTATTAAATTTACTGCCACCGAGTAAAATAAAGCGGCTGTGCACCAGTGTCGTTATTTCGTGTTCGCTGTCATCAAGTAGCACAAAGTCGCCTTGGGTATAGCGAGTATCACCCACACTAATTTCACCGTAAATAACATACACGGCGGTTTCATGATGAGGGTGCGGTTTAGTAATATGGCTGCCTTGCTCTGCTACTGTATCGACATAAAACATCGGAGAGTAGCTTTTCACTGGGGAACTTAGGCCATAGGCATCACCGACAATGAGTCGCATCAGCACGCCTTTTTCGATTTTCTCAGGCAATTGCTGTTTTTTGATATGTTCAAAACGCGGTGCTATTTCGGTCATACTCTCAGGTAAAGCAACCCAGCATTGCAGACCATTAATGTCGTGCTCGTTCGCCCGCACTTCAAGGCTTTCTCTTTCTGAGTGCACTATACCGCGACCTGCGGTCATCCAGTTAACATCGCCGGGTTCTATTTGCAGGCTATTACCTAGCGAATCGCGATGGTAAATACTGCCAGTAAATAAATAAGTGAGCGTTGATAGGCCAATATGAGGGTGAGGCCTCACATTTATGCCTTCACCGCGAGGAAAGTGATTCGGCCCCATGTGGTCAAAAAAGATAAATGGTCCTACCATTTTTTTGTCAAAATGCGGCAAGATGCGTTTTACATCTAGCCCACCAATATCGTGGCTGGTTGCTGTTAATAACGTTGCCATTTTCGCGCTCCCTTAAAAACAAATTCAGCCAACAACCTAGGTTATTGGCTGGTAGAAATATTACGCCTGACTACGTTTTAACACTAGTTGATCTAGGCTGATTTTGCCTGCACCAACACTGGCTAATGCTAAAAAGCCGCCTGCCATAGCAATGTTTTTGTAGAACATTAAAAATTGCATTTGATCATCAAGTTGAAAGTGGAATAGCAAAGCGCTGACTAAGCTGAAACCAGCAAAAGCGATAGCGGTTAGTTGTGTTAAAAACCCTAGTAAAATAAATAACCCGCCAACAATTTCAAAAGCAATCACAAACGGCAGTAAGAACTCTGGTAAACCTACTGATGCCATGTACTGTGCAGTTGCATCAAAGAATTCTATTTTGCTAAAGCCAGTTAGTAAAAAGATGGCCGATAAACCAATACGCGCCAATAAAGTGCTAATATTTTGTAAGTGTGGTTGAGCTGAGATTAAAGTAAAAAGTTTCATAGTAGGTATCCTGTTTAGTTGAGCAGTGTGTCTGCGATGGAGTAACTATAGGTTCACTTTAAAAGAATTAAAAATTGTAAAATTAGCGTTTATCATTCTCTAAAAGAGAATTTAAAAGGAGGTAAAATATGAAGTTGTTGTTATTAATAGGGTTTTGTTTTTCGGTGGCTAAAAGTAGCTTGGTGTTTGCTGAACAAAATTTACCAAATAGTCGTCATTATGAGTTGCTAGCTTCAGATATTGCTGTGCAGCAAAGCTGGCAAGTTAAAGATGCAATTAAAGGTTATGAGTTGCTGGAATATCAAATTAACCTTAATAAAGGCACTACTTTAACGGTTGATTTTGCTCCATCAAATTCAAGCAACTACTTTAATATTTTACCACAAGGCAACCCAACAGCTTTGTTTGTAGGCCCGGCAAAAGGTGACCATGCCGAGGTTACAATTCCTGATAATGGCGATTATGTGATTCGGGTTTTTTTGATGCGCAATGCAGCGCGCCGTGATGAGCAAAGTGAATTTACTGTCGATATCAGCGTCGTAAAAAGTACATTAAAAGGCATGCACCCAAGCTGGGATGTCGATGGTGATGGGGTAAATGATTGCGAGAAAGACGGTAGCTGCGATCACACGGTTGACTACAGTCTTCCTCGAAAGTTGAATTAGGCCTTTATTGAGGTCTAATCAGCTCATTATTCAGGTGCTACTTCAAGTGTTGTGAATAATGAGTAGCGTACGTTATCGATATCGGCCTCTGTTGGTTTTTGATCAACTGATGCTTCAATTAGATACATATCGGCGTGAGCGAATGTCACCGTAAAGAAGCCTTTTTTATCGGTTGTTACTTTCACTTCGTCACGCTCGTTGCGGTAGCGTGCACTACCACGAACAATCGCAAGCTCAACGTCGGCAGCTGGTTTGCCATCCATTAATAATTGGAACTTAGCTTCTTCACCAGCAAATAGATCGTTCGGGTGAGTAGGTCCTGAAATTTCTAAGCCTTGACCAAGCAATGTTGGCTTAGAAGTACCATTACGGCTTACAAAAGTATCAACAGTTGCGATTGATTTTACAGTGCGCACGTCGGTTGCGCCTGCTGGTAGGTCTGCTTCTTTTTTACCTGCGAACACACGGCCACGGTTGCCATCTTTGTCTTTATAGAAAGTCATTAGCATTGGCTTTTGCTGCATAGCAATGTGGTAAGTACCGTCTTGCGTTAAGCTCACTGCCGCTGAGTTTTTGCGTTTTAAATAGTATGCGCGAATCGTTTCTTCGACCGGCTTACCATTTGGTGCAAGGGCAACTAATAAGTTGTCGTCATACTCTGCGCCTTTTTGTTTTGGGCGGTATGCTTTATCTGGGCTAAATAACTCATTAGAAATACTGGCATCGATCATCACGTAGTGAGTTTTCTCACCAGATAAAGAAGTGTGAGATGGCATTAACCAACGGGCATGTGCTTGTGCATAGCCAGATGCAATTGCTGTGAAGGTCACGGCGCCGATCAGCGCCGTTTTTAATAATTTTAATTTCATTGTTTGTCCTTAATGACTGGTAATGGTAACAAAGCTAGTCGCGAACTCTTTTTCGCCTTTAATTGTGACTTTGCCGTCTTTCGTTAAGTCGATTTCAACGCGGGTGTAATCTCGGCCACCTTCTTCACGTACAACTTCAACATTAAGCAGGTAGCTACCAGGTTTAACTGGATTACCTTTTAAATCTTTACCTTGCCACTCAATGGTGTAAGTGTCTGGGCGTTTTGTTGCACCTGTTACACCATCAAAGCTGTCGTTGCTACGACCTGCTTTTCGCCACCACTGACGTAAGTCTTTAAACCATTCAGCTTTTTCGACCCAAAGTGCAATCGTGGTAACGTGTTTACGTTCAGGTGTTTCTAGCCATAGCGCCACGTAAGGGCGATGATATGGAGAAACATCTAGCTCAGGTAAGGTAAATTCAACGGTTAGGTTGGGATCTTTTGCAAAGCTCAGAGGGCTGAACAAACAGCCAATTAGTAGAGCAACGAGTAAGTGGGCTTTTTTCATTAAGATACTCCTTTAAGTTGAGGCACCCAAACTAGATAAATGACCAAAGGCGTGGCAACTCCGAGGAGGGTTAACCAAAGACCTGCGGCACGTTTTTTACGGTTTTGAAAGAGGATAATTAATCCGGTGATGGCAAACAGAATCATCAAAAAAGCTGAAATATCAATGACCCAGCTCCATGCTTCTCCTGTATGGCGGCCTTTGTGCAAGTCGCCAATCAGACTCATAAAGCCCCCTGTTTGATAATCAATATTCAGTTCACCGGTTTGAAAATCGATTTCGGCGTAGGCAAAGCCAGCCGGAAGCGGGTAGTCGAGCATCACCAAGGCATCTTCTTTTTCCCACTCAATACTTTTTACATTGCTGAGTGAAAACTGCTTTTGCATGTATTGTTCTATTTCAGGGTAAAGGCTTGGCAATGTGTCGAGGTTTGTTTGCGCTTTTTCAAATAACTCAGCAGAAACAAGTAGTTGGTTCTGACCATTATGTTTATCATTTTCGAGCCAACTAACGTGGTTAAGGATGATGCCGCTGACACAAAATAAAATAAGTAAAAAGAATAAGGCCGTCGAAAGGTATATATGTAAGGCACGGCTAACGCTATAAAAGTTGCGTTTGTTAAATGAGAACATAATGCGGTTTATTCGTTAAAGATACAAATATGATAATGATTTGTATTACTGGTAACAAGCAGGTTTACGTTCTTTACATTTCTTTGTGCTAGAAATGAATAGCGAGATAAGCCATAACTGCTAGCTGCGAGCTGAGAAAACAGGCAAGCAACATCAAGCGCATCTGTGTGGTTATATTAACTTGAATTAGGGTTGGTTTATTGGGCGCAGATGGGCGGTTAATTAAATAGGCTAATACGCTTAATTCAATCACTGCCACAAGATACATCACCCAAATGGGTGCGGCACTTTGTAGTAAAAAAGCATATCCGATAGCCATACCAAAACCTGCTAATAACTTAGCACGGGTAGGAACAACCTTATGCTCTTGCCAAAACCTTAACGGTTGGCCGTATCTTGGGTGGTTTAGCAGCCAGGCAGAAAGCTTGGGTGATGAGCGGGTAAAGCACGCCAATGCTAGTATAAAAAAGATAGTCGTAGGCATCACAGGTAATGCAATACCTATGATACCTAAACCCACCATCAATAACCCGAGTAATTGATAGCAGCCATTTTTATAGGCGGTAAACGCCGCTTTCACATTCTTCAATAAAGCTGGGCCTGATAAAACTTAAATCGTTGTAGTGCTTGCTCGATACCTATGATCAAGGTGGTTTGTATTTATTGGTTTTAGCAACATAGTCTACACCATGTTGTTTATTTAACTTTAGCTCAGCTTAATATTATTAGCTAACACTATAGGTAAACTTACTTCAAACAAATGAAAAGCCCAGTTTAAACTGGGCTTGTAGGTCTTATTTTTGGCTATTTCTAGAAATAATAACCAATATTGATATTGAAGCGAGTTTCGGTGTCGTCGCTGTCGCCAGCAATTGAGCCGCCAACAAATGGTTGGTTTTTCGCTTGTACAAAATCAAAATAAGTGAATAAGCCACCTGCGGCAACAGATACCCCTGTTACATTCATCCATGTATCTTCGCTGTTATCTGACTTGTCATAAATAATGCCGTAGTCATTATAAAACTGCAGGTTTGTTACCGGACCCCACTCTACAGGCAGGCTGTAAGCGATATTGGCATTAGTCATGGTTGCTTCTGCGGCAATGCTATCGTAAAACGCATAAGCACCCACAGCCATACGGTCGACGTTGTCGATATCGTAGTTATACTCACCATGCTGGAGCTGGAAGTTCCATGGGCCAATAGTACTGTTTAAGTGCACAGCCCAAGCGTAGTAATCACCGGCTTTATCTTCGCCGTCATGTAAGCCACCCGATAACGCAGAAACACCTAGCTCGGTGGTGCCGCCGTCATGCTCAAAATGATAGCCATAACGGCCAGAGAAGGTATTGTACTCACCAATCGGATTGGTTGGTTCGGCATAAACACCTTCATCAGCAGAGCGGAAACCGACAACATCATATGAGTAGCGGTCGCTTCTGTCGCTTACGTAACCATCAACGCCACCTAGCTCATCATTTTTGAAAAAGCCAAGATCAATTTGCCAGTTATCAGCAATTTTGCGCTTGAATAGAACACCTAAATCATGATCATCTTCAAGACCTATATAATAAGTAGTGCCAAAGAAATAGTTGTGCGAGTTGTAAGGCCAGTTACCAAAAGGCACTTTGGTAATACCTGCCTGCACCTGCCAGTCTTCAGCAAAGTCATAGGCTGCATAGGCATATTTAACTGCAGTCATGTAATCGAAAAAACGGATCTCAGCGTTAAGCTGTACATCACCGACATCGCCTGCAAAATTTAGTCTGAAGATGTCAAAATCGAAGTCACCACCGCGGTTTTTATTACCATCGTTATAAGATGTATGGCTGAAGTTGGTACGTACTGCACCCCCAACCTTAATGCCAGATTCTTTTTTAGGAGCTTCAACAGCCGCTGTTTGCTGCTCAAGTTGCTTTTGTTGCTTTGCTACTTGTGCATCAATTTGCGCTTGTTTCTCGGCTTGTTGCTGTGATTTTTCTTCTGCAGCATCAAGTTTGCTTTGCAGTTGCTGCATTTGCTGTTTCAGTAACTGCAGCTGTTTTTGAAGGTCATCAATTTCAGATGCCTGACTAAGACTTGAAGTTGTGCCCAAGGCTATTGCGAGGGCTAACTTTGATAGTTTAAGCATGAATTTTCGCTAGTGTTGGAATGGGTACTACCAAGCATAGTTGATATTCATGCTGAACCCAAGACTAGCCACAGAAAATTAATATTAATCAATCAGTTTTAATTTTTACTGTGGTTCTAATGTCTTGGTGATTGCGCCAACTTCAAGTAGTGGTGAAGCATCAAGCTGATCTGCATCCATCATTGCGGCAATACGTTGCATTGATGAAAGTAATAAGCTTTGTTCCCACTCTTCGAGTGCTGAGAACTTTTCGATGAAGTGTTCTTGCAGAGGTTGAGGTGCTTGTTCTAATAGCTGTTTACCTGCTTCTGTGAGATGCAAACTAACTCGGCGTTTATCTAATTGGCTACGTACACGGGTGATCAGGTTACGGTTTTCTATACGGTCTAAGATATTGGTAACCGTAGCCGGGCTTAAATTTACATTTTGTGCAATGCGACTAGCGGTTATGCCATCGGTTTGTGCAACCTCGTTCATAATCAGTAATTGTGGGCCTGTTAAGCCTGAGGTTTTATTGAGCTGTTTTGAATGAAGGTCGATGGCTCTGATCACTTTGCGCAGCGACACTAGTAGCTCGTCATACTTTTGCATGTTTCTGTCTCTTAAATAAGGCGGCGTGGAACAACCGCAATCGCAAAATATTACACATCTAATAAATTGAGTTCAAATAAATAATAACTATGTGGCTTATAATTTGCGGCCATAAAGGTTGTTATCGTGTTTATTTATTAATTAGAGTAGAAATTAAAACATAAAAGTTTAAATTTAGATGGAGTAATTGTTGTTAACACTTAAAATGCACCTACGAGGTGACACCATCACTTTGTAGTAAAACAATTTATACAAATAACTAAATATTATTTACTAAAAGCCACTGCATTGGGTAAGGTGGATTTTTCTTTCATTAAATGGGACGAATTATGAAGTTATCGCCATCAGTTACGATTGAGCAAAGTGAAACTGGGCTTGAATTTATTAAAGTTGCTAGTGAGTTTTGTAGCGCTACTATTTTTCTGCAAGGTGCGCAGATCACTGAGTTCACGCCAACCGATAAAAAGCCACTATTATGGGTCTCAGAATTAGAAGATTACCAAGAAGGCAAAGGTGTGCGAGGCGGTATTCCGATTTGTTGGCCATGGTTCGGAGTAAGCCAACATGAAGGCTGGCCAGCTCATGGTGTTGCTCGCACAAGTTTATGGCGTGCAGAAGAAGTGAAAGAACAAGACGATTCTATTTATATCAGCTTGTCATTACCGATGACGCAAGTTGATGAAAAGTATTGGCCTTATAAAACTAAGTTATTGGCCGAGTTTATTTTAACCTCTAGCTTAGAGCTACGTTTAACAACCACAAACTTAGATAACCAAACTGTACAGTTCACTCAAGCACTGCACACGTATTTCCCAACACCAGCAATTGAAGAAACAAAAGTAGATGGCCTGCAAGGCGCGAAATACATCGAATTTGCTGAAGGTCCATTTGAGCAAAATGAGTTAGTGTCGTTCGCGCGTGAAACAGACATGGTTTATACCGAAGCAAAAGACACTCAGCGTATCATTACACCTGATGGCATTATTGAAGTAGGCCGCGAAAATTCAACATCGTGTGTACTTTGGAACCCATGGATTGATAAATCAAAACGTCTTTCAAATTTTGCTGATGACGAATATCACGTCATGCTGTGTTTAGAAGCGGCTAATGTCCTTGATGATAGTGTTGAACTTGCACCAGGAGCAAGCCACACACTTGCAACAAAACTACGCTGGGTATAATTTATAACAACTCAGTGTTAGCACGTAAGGCCGGCACAGCTGGCCTTTACAAGGAATTACCGTGTTTAGTAATCAACAAATAGAAACCCTACCAAAGCATCAAACGATTCAATTCCAACCACTTGCAGATAATGCGATATGGCATGTACAACTAAATTGGTTGTTGTTTTATGTGCCTTTAATGGCCGTGATCATTACAGTACGGCACTTTAATCCAGCCATTAGCGAAGCCATTGCTACACCTTGGCTTTTGGTTTTGCCATTGTTGGTAATACTGTCAATGGTTTACAACCTTTACAGCGTTCGCGCCAAAGGGGTGGCAGTAAGAGAGCATGATATTGCCTTTAAGCGAGGTTTAATTTGGCAACAAATCACCTTATTGCCTATTTCTCGCGTGCAACACACCGAAATTCATCGCGGCCCAATTGAGCGAAAGTTAGGACTCGCAACACTCAGGCTTTACAGTGCCGGTGGCATGAGTGCTGATTTACATATCAGTGGGTTAACGGACGAACAATGCAATGATGTCCGCCAGTTCGTGCAAAGTTATGGTGATAATGCAGCAACTCAAGAAAGTGAGCTTGCCGATGAGTGATCAACAATGGCAACGCGTGTCGCCATGGGCGCTACTGTATTTTATTGTTCACTTTGCACTGCGCTTCATAAAAGATGGGCTGCTTAATTTACTGCCTATTTTGGTGTTATTTGTTACGCAAGTTGAGCAAAAGCTGTTTTGGGGGCAAATAGCTGTTGCCGTGGCCTCTTTAGTTTTAGTGCTGTATGCCTTTGCTTATTATCGTAATTTTAAATACCGCATAACGGATGGTCACGAAATACTGCTCAATAAAGGGGTATTTAAAAAAGAGCGGCTAACCCTAAAATTTGCTCGAGTACAGAACGTAAACATTGCCGAACCTTTTTATTTTCAGCCAGTTAATTTAGTTAATTGTATTTTCGATGCCGCCGGTAGTAGTGCTCAAGAAGCTGTGATCCCGGGAATTAAGCTTAGCTATGCCGAGCAAGTTCGTGAACAAGTTATGGAATTTAAGGCTCAGTTACAGCAGCAAGAACAGCCGTCTATTGAGCAGAGCGAAGCAACAGATAAACCGAAAACCTTAACGATCTGCAATGCTGAAATTGCTAAGTTTGGTTTGATGTCGAACATGGCAATATTGGCATTGGCTGCACTTGCTCCATTTATGAATGTGATTTTTGAGTACCTCGAAAAAACCATCATAAATCGCCTAGAGGCCATACTGAATGAGCAAGCTGCGTTCGTTGGTAGTGCCGCTGCAATCGCTGTATTAATCATGGTTGTTGCCATTGTTTTATGTGCTATTTTACTTTCTGTTGTCATGGCCTTGGTGCGCTTTTTTAACTTTCAGCTGTATTTTCAGGACGATAAGTTTAAGCGTGTGGCAGGTTTATTTGAGCGCCAGCAACTCTCGATCAGCGTGTCGAAAATTCAAAGTGTGCAAATCAAGCAAAATATTATTGCTCGGCTGCTTAATCGCTATACCTTAATTTGCCCACAAGTGAGTAGTGGTGGCATGGCTGCTGGGGTTGCGGCACATAAAAATAAACAAACGTTAGTGATGCCAGTAATCACCAAAGAGCAAGTGCAAGCCGTGTGTGGCTGGTTATTTCCATGGTTTGTTGATTTAACAGAGCTTAACTTTGTTAAGCCTGAGCGCGCTTTACTTTATAAGAATACGTTTTTATATGTGCTCCTACCTACTATATTTTCTGCTTTAATTTTCAATGCCTTATTTGATGCTGCTACGATGCTGTGGAGCATTGTCGTGGGCTTAGTTTTGATGATCGGTGTGTTTTTGAATTATCAAAAAACGGGTGTGGCTATGTATCAACATGACGGCCGCTTTTTTGCCGTATTTAAAACCGGCATGCTGGGTGTGCAGTATCGTGTTTTTGAAATCTATAAAGCACAAAGTGTCACCACAATAAGCACTTATTTAATGCGCCGATCACAGCTTAAAAGCCTGTATATACAACTTGCTTCTGGTTCAGTATCAATGCCTTATTTAAAAGCAGAGCTGGCTGAGCAGTTTGCTGATTTTGCCCTATATGAAATAGAAGGCGTCGAGCGGAATTGGTTTTAAATGAAAATAGTTCTCAATATCATTGACCTATTTGGGTTTTTGAGTATACTTTCTCAAAAGCTACAGATGGAGGTTCGCAATGATTTATTTACTACCTATTTTAGCTATTTCAGGTGTTGTCGGATTACTTTGCTATGCTCGCAATAAGAAGGAGTGTAAAGGTCTTTGCGTAAGTTGTGCAGTGACTTGTATTGCTTTGCTTGTGACTGGCGCGATGGCTCTTGCGGGTCTTGGTGCATTGAGAAGCAGTATTATGTTTGCAGCAACAATATTTATTGTTTATCAATTACTAGGCTTGGTTCGCCCACTTAAAATCGAGTAATTTCTTACACTTTTTAACTTCAGCCTTTTTAAAAAGCATCGCATACTAATCCTTAAATTAAGTAACTTGCTAATCAAGGATTGTGATGAAAAAAGCCCTGTTAACTGCGGCACTACTTGCTGCTAGCCACGCTTCAAGCCAAGAAACTTGGCAAACTATTCATACCGAACACTTTAACGTGCATTTTAGTACTGAGAATCAGCAATGGGCCCGTTCAGCAGCAACAGAGCTTGAAATTGTTCGTGATAAGGTTTTAAAACAGCATAACCGTGCCCTTGATGAAGTGGTCGATGTACTGGTTTTCGACCCGTTTAACGCCTCCAATGGCTTTGCTTTGCCTGTAACTAATAAGCCTTTAATGGCCTTGTTTACTACGCCCCCGCAATCCGACACGGTGATTTCTAACACTGATGGCTGGCAGCAGTTATTGATTTTGCATGAATATATTCATTTAGTGCATCTTGCTCAGCCTACTCGAAGCGACGTACGTCAGGTTATTCGTAATAGTTGGGATATTTACGATTTAGTTGATGGCGAAATGCCGCGCTGGGCTGCCGAAGGCTATGCAACGCTGCTTGAGTCGAAAATGACAGGCCGAGGCCGTTTATACGATAACCTTTCAGAAGCAATACTGGTTGAATTTGCCCAGCAAGGTGCGCTGCCACAATATAACCAATTGAGTAGTACCGAAGGAGGCTATTTAGCTGGCTCAATGGCGTATTTAATGGGTTCTCGCTTTCTTGCATGGCTCGAAGAGAACTATTCAGCGCAAACTCTTGATGCAGTTTGGACACGCATGCAAGCGGTTAAAGCACGTGATTTTGATGAGGCCTTTAGCGGGGTATTTGGCGACTCACCTGAGCGCCTATATCGTCGTTTTATTGCCGAATATACTTATAAAGCAATGGCTAAAGAGGTAAGTGAGCAAACACTTACAAGCAAGCTTTGGTTAGAGCTTGATTTATACGCCTCGAACCCTGTTTTAAGTTTAGATAACAGTAAACTTGCTATTGTTGAGCGCAACAAAGATGACGAAACCCGTTTAGTCATTTATAGCACTGATGACAATCAACAGGCTGCCGATGATTTTGCAAAGCAGCAACAAGCGTTACTTGATGATGATCCTGTCGATATCGCAGATAAAGCCCCCAATGTCTTTAAGCGTAAGCAAAAACATGTGCTTCAACAAATTAATAGGCAGGGTATAAAAAACCCGCAGTGGTTAGACGAAAATACTTTGTTTTTCACTGCCACAACAACAGTTGCTAAAGGCTCCATTCAAGGTGTTTCTGATTTATACCGCTATGATATCGACACTGGTAAAGTGAGCGCTTTGACGCATCATGCAGGGCTGCGCCGCTTTAGTATTAGTGATAACGGGCAAACTGTTTATGCTGAGCAAACTCAGCATGGTTTCTCTGAGCTAGTGCGCCTTGACCTCAATACGGGTGTTTCTACCCCTTTATTTGAGAAAAGCCTAGAAACGGTTTATGACTATCCATTACTAAGCCCTAATAAAGCTCAACTTGCTTATTTAAAAGCGACATTGAATGCCAATTGGGAGTTGTATATACAAGATTTAAGCTCTCAAAAATCACTTACTGTGCCAATGCCTGAGGGCTATCAGTATCTGTCACAACCTAATTGGCAAGCAGATGGCAAAGGGCTATATTTTGTTGCCGGTAAAAAGAAAGCTCTCGATTTATATCATTATGATCTACAAAGCAATTCACTACGCCAATTAACGCAAGGCCAAGAAGCTGTTGCACACCCAATGGCAATGAATAATGGTGAACTTTTGTATTTATCGATCACTGCTGAAGGGCCGAATATCAAGCATTTTGCTGAGCAACCACAAGGATTAGAGGTTGTTGAATTTGCTAAAAGTGCGGCGCCACCACGAGGGCAAGTAACGAGCGAAGTATTACCTGAGGCGAAAATCTACCCGCAAAGCCCAACTGAGCCAGCCGATTATGATATTTGGCAGCAAAAACCAACCTTTTCGTTGGCATCTCAGTACTATTCGGCTTCATCTTCACTGCTTACCCTTGGAGTAAAAAGCAATGACTTTTTAAAGCAGCTCGATTTACAGGCAGGCTATAGTGCTGATTTACATGACAAAGCATTAGAAGGGGTGTTCGCGGCCGTTAAGTACTCAGCGTTTGATTTAAAATTTAAAGCGCTGTTATTTGATTACGACCTTGAATCAGCAAAACAGTACCACTCACAAATGCCACTAAACATTAGTAACACAGGGGCGCATTTAGCTTTGAGTTACCCGTTGCAGTTTCAGCAGCTTAGTATTACGCCGAGTTTGAGCTATAACTACAGTGACTTTAGTAATGGGGATGATCAATGGTTAACGCTTGGCCTTGAACAAAAATGGCAACATGATAGACAGCAATATGGTTTTTCTCAGTCCGTAAGTGCCCAGTGGCTATCCGGTGATGCTGACTCGAATAATTGGCAGGGCTATAACTTTGCTACCGTATTGAGCGGTTATGCCTATGATATTCCAGTTTATGTTAATTTTGCTCAGCAATATCGCGATGACAGTAGCCTTGCGCTTGGCGGTTATGAGTCAAACTTAATTAATAATGACACGCAAAGTGGCTTTGTTGTTGCCCCTGAGCTGCCGTTTATTAGTCAATTAGGTAACCGCTATAAAGGCTATGGCGGGGGTATTAGTTACAAAGATTCATTACCTTGGCTTTACTACCAACAGCATCAGGTCGATAACCGAGTTTATGCACAAAGTTACGGTCTCAAGTGGCAAGGAGACTTTAGCTTTGGCATGGGGCCTGCAGGTTTAAATGATGTAAACCTTGATTTCGGCGTCGCCCGAGTAGAAGGCGACGACTTTGAAAATGATTTACGCGCTTGGCTAAGCTTTTATTACTCGTTATAAACTAGTGTTGACCTTTTAAGGCGAAAAGCTTGGCGTGATAAAGTGCTAGTTTTTCGTCTTTATTTTCTATCTCAATGGCTTTTTCTAGCCATTCTTTGCTGCTTTGTTCATTACCTTGCTGATAACTTACAATTGCTAACTCTATATATGGTTCAGATAAATACGGAGCTAATGCGATAGCCTCCTCGAGTTGTTGTTTTGCTTTGTAAAATTGGCCATTGTTACGAGCGTTAATCGCTGTAGCGAGTAACTCAAACGGGTCTTGCCTAAGCATCGCTAACTGTGAATTGAGCTGCTCAGCCAAAATCTGATCATTCAGTTGCTCGGCCAGCACTGCGTAATTATGTAGTAAATTCGTATCTTTAAAGCCATGCTGCATCGCTGTTTGATAAATATGTTTTGCTCCAGCTAAATCACCCGATTGACGATGTAATACGGCAGCTAAATTGTAAAGCGCAGCAGAATTTGGTGTATATTCATTGGCTTTTAAAATATAGCTGTAGCTCAAATCAAATTGGTTAGCAATAAGTGCGTCGCTTGCTAAATTGCTGTAATAACGGCTAATTAAGTCTTTTAGTTCAGCACGGCCGGAATAAAAACTACCACGAGCAGGAAAGTAGTCAATGACAGTACCTGGCGGTACCAAGTAATTATCTTCTTCACTTAAAGGGGCATAGACTTTGGTGCGAAAATGGCCTGACACATACACTATATTATTTTGCTTACTATAAACAGGCTCACTTGAGACCGCTTGGAAACCAGTTTTGAGCCCGACTAGTTGAGCGTATGCGTGAGTTAAAATTGCTAAACTGATGCAATTGCCTTGCTCATTTTGTAATGCCTGTTGGGCATTTAAGGTGGCGCTAAAATAATTAAAATTACTGAGCTTATTTTCTAAGTATTGATAAAGAACTTGATCATCTCTTAAATAGTCACCTTGGTGTCTTGTGAAATAGTTAAGGAAGCGTTTTTGTTCCTCGGCTGGTAAGGTAAAAAGTTCAGGGTCTTTTAGTTCAACTTGTTGAAAATGTTCATTGTTTAGTAAGCTGGCAACGCTAGGAGGGGGGGTTGACTGTTGGCTTGTACTCTCGCATCCAGCCAAAAAGGAAAATAAAACAATTACATATAAAATTGGCTTCATAGCTTTTCTCTCCTGAATACTATCCGCTCAATGTACCCATATTGCAGTGACTATTCAAGTCAGTCGTTAGTGTCATCAGCTGTAAACAGCTTGTACGGATATCTTGCCAATAGCTGATTGTATATTTTTTATTCTTTATTGCATTCTAATACTCTCTCATTACAATGCCGCGCTCTTTTAAATCGCTTTAAAAACAGTTATTTACTGAATTTTTATGGGCGATTTATAAATTGCTAACGTATTAACTAAATTGTAACGAGAGAGGTCTGTTTTGGCGCACTTTTTGCCGATTATTTCATGCTTTATTTTAGCGTTTAGCTTTTATCCGCTTTTAAATAAGATCCGTAAAAATCGCAGTGTGTCGGGCGTTTCGCTGTTAATGATGAGCTTTGGTGTTGCGCAAAGTGTGTATTTCATCACCTATAACTTGTTCTTTCAGCGCTTTTACATGGTTTTGCCGTTCGTTGTTACTGGCATGCTAAGTGGTGTGATCCTTTATTACTTTGTTCGTTACAATGCTGAGCGAAAGCAACGTATGCAACTAGCCGGGTTATTAGCCATGTCATTCGTGCCTTTTAGTTTGTTGCTGAACCCTTATTATGAAACGGCAACGGTGCTTAACTGGCTCACCTATGTAGGTTTAGTCATGAGCTCTATTCGTGTTATGCCGCAGACTTATAAAACTATTAAAAGTGGTGATATTAGTAATTTAAGTGCGCGCTACTTCAGCCTACAGTTTGTTGCTGGAAGCTGTGGCCTTGCTGCCGAGCTTGCTATGGCGACACCAAGTGTGTCTCACATACTGACCTTTGTAATGATACTACTGACTAATGCCGCGCAACTAGGGTGTATTCAGTATTATAAATCTCGCCCAGCAATGGCTTAAACTAAAAACAAAAGGCTGCCAAGTGGCAGCCTTTTTTGTGTTGCTAAGATTATGCTTCGAGGGCTTTACTAATTAAGCGATCGATATATTGCTTATGCGCTTTAGCTGCGGTGTCTGCACCCCAAGGCACGCTCATATCAGCAATTTGATTTAACTGATAAAGCGCGGCAGCTTTGGCTAGGTTATCGTGCTTGCTCGCTTTGCCTAAACCAGCAATCGTGATTAGCTGATTCACATATTCAACTTGTAGATTGTGACTTAGGGTATTTGCTTTTTTGCTGTCTACAAAAATGCTTGCTGTTAAGTCATTCATAAATTGGTTAAGTGAATACTCGTTGCCATACATTGCGCTGTCTGAAATGCGCAGCATGACAGCCGGGTGTAATAACTGAGCAAGTACCAGCTTTTGCATGCCTAAAATCATGCCGTGTGGTTTAGGGTCTTCGTTCTTACCGTAATGATTAAAACCACGACGTTGCTGTAATAGGTAGTTATACAGTGGCTGCATACTAGCAAGCACATTTGGCGAGAATACTTTGTCGGCTAAAATTTGCATTGCATGTTGCTGGCGTTCAAGTGGCACTGGCGTAAATGGTGCACCATTTTTGTCATCACCCACCACATTACGCTCTACATAAACACCACCGATTTGACGTGACACCACGCCGGCTTGTGTTCTGTAGCTTCTAAATAAAATGTTCGCTGAGGTAACCAGCTGTTGGTATGACTCACCATTAACCGTGGCTTTGTCTTTAAGTTCAGTAAACAACTTATTGATAAGCTCCATACGATCATCAGCATAAGCGGCAGGGTTAGATGACATATCGCCAATCATCACACGTGGGTCGATATGGCGGCCTGGGGCACGCATATCATCAGCATCATTACCAAAAGCTAAAGCATGCTCAGATGAGCGTGCGAGAATTTTTTCAAGTCGCTGCTGCTCAGCTGCTTTATCAGCCAATGCTTGGCTGTAGCCGTACTCAATCGCCCAATCATCGTAAGGGCCAGGTTTGGTTTGGAAGATATCACCTTGCTGCATACCAATAGGGGCAATGTTTGCTGGTGCATAGTCCATAACAGAACCCGTTACGATACCTTGCGTTTTACTCTTATCGTGAACTTCTTTTTCATCCCACAAGATAGATGATTTCATATTGTGGTTAAGACCAAGGGTATGGCCCACTTCGTGTAAAACAAGCTGAGTTAAGCCTTGGCGTAAAATCTCTTTGTTTTCAATGCTCGCACCTGTGCCTAAGCCTTTAGCAAGTAGCATGTTTTCTTGAATGCTGTGGCCCAGTGAGCAATGTAAATCTGTGCTGCTTTGGTTAGTTTCAAGTGCGGTTGCACCTTGGGTGTATAAAGTGTCGTACATCCAACGGTTTTTCATGAAAACATACTCTAACATGATGTCAGAGCCTAAGATCTCACCGGTTAATGGGTTCGCAAGGGCAGGACCATAACCACCAAATGGAGGGCGTGGTGATGCAGTCCAACGTAATACGTTGTAGTTTATATCGCCCGCATCCCAATCAGCGTCATCAGGTTGTACTTTTACTTCGATGGCATTTTTAAAGCCTGCTTTTTCAAATGAGCTATTCCATGCTAGTACTGCATCACGAATAGTGTCTCGCCACTCAACTGGCGTGGTATTTTCAATCCACCAAGTAATCGGTTTAACTGGCTCAGACAGTGCAGCTGATGGGTCTTTCTTTTGTAAGTCCCAGCGCTTGATGACATCTTCATAAGGTGCCCAATCCGCTGATGTCATATTGTCGAATTCGTTAGTAAAATAACCAATACGTGCGTCATCTTGGCGAGCTTGATAATCATTTTTCGGTAGCGCGACAAATGAATGCTGTACTTTAATTGAAACATTACGAGGGTCGCTTACGGCTTTTGAGCCTCGTACTGTTGGGTTGGCATTAGAAAATACGTAGTCCACCACAACATCTAGGTTATTTGGATAAGGGCGCTGTTTAACAATACGCGATTTTTTGTCGTTTAACTTACCAAGTTTAAAGCGTTTGCTGGCATTTTTATCTTTTGGGTTTGCCCAAGGTGACACTTTATGCAGTGCTTCACTTAAAAAGAGCTTATCAACTTTAAAAGCAATTTTACCGTCTTCTTCTTTTTCGATTTTAATACTCGCAAGCACAGCTTCGCTGATGTTGGCATCGGCAGAGCGTGCTAGGGCTGAGTTTTCATCAAATTTATAGCGCGGTGTTTTGCTAATAATATCAATGCGGTCAAAGTATTTACGAAACTCAATTAGCTTTGTCTCGCGATATGCCCCTCTGAAGTGACCTGCGTCAGTAACACCATCAATGGTGTGAGCAAAGTACACAAATGGTGTATCAAGTTGAGATTGGTCGATCACCATTAAGTTATCGCCGGTTTTCGCATCTTGGTAAATGCTGAAAACACCGGCAAACTCGCTTTTATCTTTGATCATTTCAGCCAGTGTTTTTGGCTTCTTTTCTTCTTTTTTTGTTTCGGCGGCGTGGCCATTCATGGCAAACGCTAAGCTTAGTGCCAGCGCAATGTTTGTTATTTTCATTGTTAACTCGTTCCTTTAATTATTTCTCAATCAAGTTTAATGAATTAACCCTTTGATAAAAGGCTGTTTGTTAACAAGTGTGAAAGTAGTGTTGTAAGTCTCTGATATTAAGCGGTTTTTGTTTGTAACAAATTGTTCTTAGATAAGTTTTGGTTTTTGTGTTGCCAATTTATCTGTTTTTGTAACAGTTCCTTACAAATGTCACATTAATGTTTCTGTCAGCTTTGGTATGATAGGGCCAGTGAAAATATTATAGGTGTAAGTTATGCGCACAAGTTTATTAAAATGGATCTTACCGTTTGTTGCATTAATCGTTGGTGTTGCTGGTTTTAAGGCAATCAACGCGATTGCTCAAGAGCCTAAAGACAAGGATGTAGTTGATGTGCGTCCTTTAGTACAGGTTGAGCCAGTAGCAAGTGATGATCATCAAGTGATTATTAATAGTTACGGCGAAGTGAAACCGCTTGAAAGTACCTTACTTGCCTCGCAAGTAGCAGGTGAAGTTACAAGTTGGCATCCAAACTTTGTTGCTGGTGGCATCGTAGCTCGCGGTGAAGTGTTATTTACCATCGAAAAAGATAACTACGAAGCAGCTGTACTACAAGCTGAAGCGTCACTTGCTAGTGCTCAAGCGGCACTGATCGAAGAGCAAGCACAAGCTAAAGTGGCAGAAGATGAAGCAAGACGTTACCCAGAACGTGAGCGCACTGACTTATTCCTACGTAAACCTCAAGTTTTAAGCGCGCAAGCCGCTGTTAAATCAGCGCAAGCGGCATTAAAACGTGCCGAGCGTGACCTTGCTCGCTGTGAGGTAAAAGCACCTTACGATGCACTGGTGATCAGCCGTGAAATTGGTGTTGGTCAATACATTAATGTAGGCAGCCAAGTTGCTGAAATTAATAATATTGAAAGTGCAGAAATCATTGTACCAATTGCTGGTTTCGATAGTGTATTTTTACCAAAACGCTTAAAAGGCGTTAAAGCGACCATTATCAATAAAGGCTTAAACAGCTTTACTCGTGAAGCCGAAATTGACCGTGACCTAGGCGTTGTTGATAACGCGACGCGTATGAGCAACTTAGTTGTTCGTGTTGATGACCCATACGGCTTAAAGCACGACGTACAACCTATTAAATTTGGTGCTTACGTTCAAGTGAACTTTGCCGGTGCAACATTACAAAACATCTACCGTTTACCGCAGTCTTTAGTGAATAACCAAACGGTGTGGATTGTGAACGGCGAGAATAAACTTGAACCACGTAAAGTAACCGTAGTGCGTGAAGAAGGTGAGTACTTCTATATCAGTGATGGCCTTGAAGTGAATGACCAGTTGGTTCTAACGCTACCTGAGTATCCGCAAGAGGGTATGGAAGTGAAGATTGCTGGAATGAAAGAAATGACAAGCGATGCAGAAACTGCAGCGGTTGAAAAGCTTTAAGGTAGCACTATGACTGATACAAACACAGAAAAACAGTCTGGCCTTATTGCCTATTTTGCCAATAACTCGGTCGCTGCTAACTTAATGATGGTGTTTATCATCATCATGGGGATCATTAGTTATTTCACTATTCAGCGTCAGATGTTCCCGAATATTGAAATTAACTATATCGAGGTACAGGCTAATTATCCGGGTGCCTCACCACAGGAAATTGAAGAAAGTATTCTGATCAAAATTGAAGAGTCACTAAAAGATGTCACCGAAATTAAACGTGGTGTATATCGCTCATTTCGAAATAGTGGTACTGCAAGTTTAGAGATCAACACAGATGCAGAGCTCACGGATGTACTTGATAAAGTGAAACTACGGGTAGACAGTATTGCGACTTTCCCTGCCGGCATGGAGCCGGTGACGATTAGCCAAGTTGAGTTTCGCCAAGACGTGATTGGTATGACGCTAGTGGGTGATATTCCACTGACTGAGTTAAAGCCTGTTGCAAACAAAATTGAAGATGAGTTACTGCAGTTATCTAATGTGTCGCTGGTGCAAAACGATGTACCACTTGATGAGATTGCGATTGAAATCGACCCAGATTCACTTCGTCAATACAACCTTACCTTAAGTGAGGTGGCCAGTGCTGTACGTCGTTACTCTGCAAATATTTCAGCAGGTCAATTACGTACTGACGCAGGTATTATCTCGGTACGTGTTGAAAATCAATATTACAGCGGTGATGAGTTCCGCCAGATCCCAGTAAAAATCGGTGCAAATGGCGCGAAAGTGCTTTTAAACGACATTGCTGTGATCAAAGACCAATTCACTGAAGGTGAACGCTATTTTAAATTTAATGGTGAAAATGCCGTTTATTTATCTGTAAAAGCAACTAAAGAACAAAATATGATCCCGGTTGCTGATTCAGTTAAAGCCTTTATTGAACAAAAGAATAAAGAGCTACCAGCCGGTCTTCGTCTTGTGCCACTGATGGACATGACTTATTACCTAAATGCCCGTTTAGACATGATGAAAACCAACCTTTTCCAAGGGGCTATCTTGGTGGCCATTATGTTGTCTATTTTCTTACGCTTTAAGCTGGCACTTTGGGTAATGATTGGTTTACCTGTGTGTTTCTTAGGGGCAATGATGATGATGCCATTATTTGGTATCAGTATTAATATCGTGTCGTTATTTGCCTTTATTATGGTACTCGGGATCGTGGTCGACGATGCCATAGTCATAGGGGAGAGCGCCTACACCGAAATTGAGAAAAAAGGCGGTGGTGTTGTAAACGTTGTAAATGGCGCAAAACGCGTTGCTACCCCAGCAACATTTGGTGTCTTAACAACAATTGCTGTATTTGCACCGTTTACATTATCAAGTGGTCCAGAGAGCGCATTCTTCTTTGGTATCGCCGTGGTGGTTATTCTGTGCCTGATATTTAGTTTGATTGAATCGAAACTTATTTTACCCGCACACATTGCCCATACTAAGTTTCCGCCAATTAATCCAAATAGCTGGCGAGCGCGTTTTAACAAACGTTTCTTTAACTTTGTAAATGGTCCATATAAGCGTTTTATTGAGCTGTGTGTTGAATGGCGCTGGTTTGTACTATTTGCGTTTGTCGGTTTATTGATTTTGACGTTTGGCTTAATTACATCAAACCAAGTGCGTGTGGTACCAACACCAAAAGTACCTCAGGACTTTCCACAAATTCGTTTAGAAATGAATGAAAATGCCTCGGATATGCAAACAATTAATGCTATTCGTGAAATCGAAGCCATGGTTAACAAGGTAGATCAAGAGACAGAACGAGAGTTTGGCCAAAAGCTAATTCGCGATATCTTAGTGTTTAACCAAGGTCGTACTGAAGCACAATTACTTGCTCCGCTGGTAGATGAAGAGCTTCGCCCTTTTAACGCATTCGAATTATCTCGTCGTTGGCGTGAACAAATGCCAAGCATCCCAGGTGTGAAGTCACTGCAAATTTACGATGATGTAAATGGCGGTGGAATGGATGGTGAGTTTGGTTACTTACTTTACGGCCCTGATATCGATACCTTAAACGAGGCAGGTCGTCGTTTTATCCAACTATTACAACAGCAAAAAGGCTTATTTGATATTAGTTCGACCATCGATCCGGCGAGCAAAGAAGTGCAGTTAAGCTTAAAACCTGTGGCATATGATCTAGGTTTAGACCTTGCCAATATTGCTAACCAAGTGGGCGCAAGCTTTTACGGTGGTGAAGCACAGCGTGTTATTCGTCGCGGTGAAGAAGTACGTGTTATGGTTCGTTACCCGAAACTAACACGTGAAGCGTTTGCATCATTAAAGCACGCCGTTATCACAACGCCTGCAGGTCAAGAGGTGATGCTGGGTGATGTTGTTGAGCTGAACGAAAAACCAGGTATTAGCTATATTCGCCGTGAAGGTGGCTATCGTACTGTGTATATCTACGGCAGTATCGATGAAGAAGCGATTGAGCCGGGTGAAGTGGTTAAGCAAGTTGACGAGAACTTGTTGCCACAGTTAAAAGAAGAGTACCCGTCAGTTAAAACTGAGCTAGGCGGTTCAATTGAAGAGCAGCAGGCGCAAGCTAATGAGCAAATCATGTTCTTCATCGGCGGTATGATTTTAGTGTATATCTTGCTTGCTGTACCGCTTAAGAGCTATTCGCAGCCTCTAATTGTTATGTCGGTTATTCCATTTAGCTTAACCGGTGCTATTTGGGGTCACTTCTGGTTTGGTTTAGATATTAGCTTGATGTCGGGCTTTGGCTTGATTGCTGCGGCCGGTGTTGTAATTAATGACTCGTTAGTTATGACCGACTTTGTAAACCAAGCACGCCGCGAAGGTATTTCAACTCGCCAAGCGGTTATTGAAGCAGGTTGTGCGCGCTTTAGAGCAATCACCCTGACATCAATTACAACCTTTGCGGGTGTACTACCGATTATGTTCGAAACCAGCTTGCAAGCTAAGTTTGTAATTCCAATGGCGGTTGCACTTGGTTTTGCGGTTATGTTTGCAACTCTAATCACTTTAGTGCTAGTACCTTGTTTGTACATTATCATGAGTGATGTAGGTAATGGCTTTTTGAATATATTCCGTTCTGGTCACCGAGTAACGACCAGAAGAAAGCTGGTGAAAGACTAAAGCTCTTTCTGTTTTAAAGCCAACCGAGCGGTTGGCTTTTTTGTTTCTGCATCTTTTCTAGTAACTATTTGCTATATAAGACCTTTGGTTACATTCTTTTGTTTGATTTGTGATTCGGTCGCGATTATACTCAGTCTTGTTTTTGGCAAACTAACTGAAAAGTTAGGACGCAAAGTTTCCGGTCTAAGGTTTTAAACTATGATAGCGGGACCGCTGATAAGCACATAATCTAGTGCTTTGGATCTTTTGCCTCAAACTAAAAAGTATTTATTTTGTACGGTTGTTAGATAATGCCTATTAGTTGTTCTTAGGGTGATACTTTGTTTATGCATACGTCAATGGCCTCCGGGAAGTGGTTGCCGATTGGTTGCTTGAATCATCATACCCAACTATTTGTTGGTGATAGGGTGATTGTGACCTTTTATGACATGCAAGGAGAGCTAGTCGATTTATCATTCGAATATCCAATAGTCAGTACGGATCAAGGTGAGCCTCATAATTGGCCGCGCTCCGTTGCTGAGCATATTAATGTGCATATTCCGCTAGTAAAAGCTGGAAAAATGACTGATCAAGGCTTAGTGGTAGCCTATCGCTCAAACCAAATTTATGCCCTAGAAGGCTCGGGTATTACGCATGTAAAAGTGGCGTTTAATTGTATCGCCAAGTGTGAAGAGCGAGTAAAAGATAGTCTGCAAAATTATGACTATGTTTATCCTCAAGCATGCAACGATTACAGTGCAGGAATTAAGGTTTTACAACCTAAAACAGGCCATATTTATATGTGTAAACCATGGCCATTTAGCGAGTTTTGTCGTGTTAAAGATTCACACAACCCGCTATTTGAACCAGGTGTAGGAAAAAGCTGGGCTATGGCTTGGCAGCAAGTTTCACATTAAGAGTTTCCCCCTAAATGCTATTTTAGCATTGCTTAGCCCACTCAATTTGAGTGGGCTTTTTTAATACCAACCCGCAATAATACTTAATCATTTTGAGGGATTAAACCTGTCGTTAACTGCGTTAAAAATTTCTCATTTAGAACAACTAAATAACGAAATTTTTGCCTTGTTATCAACGAGGTTTTATTGCCTCAAAATAGACTACTTAATTAAGCTGATTGGTATAATTCTGTGATAAACTGCCAGCAATTCGTTTTTTATTTTGGTTTTTTCTTGTGTCGTCAAATTCGTATTCTTTGTCTTTATTAGCGCATTCTCCTGTTGCCAAAAAACAGCCTCATCCATTAACTACTCATCAACTAACTCGCACCGATAACTATTATTGGATGCGTGATGATGAGCGTGAAAATAAAGATGTATTAGCGCACTTAAACGCCGAAAACGATTATTGCGATGAGCAACTCGCCGACATAAAACCACTGCGCGAACAATTATTTAATGAACTAAAAGACCGCATTGTAAAAGACGACAACACGGTACCCGTGAAAGATGGCCAATATTGGTATCACTCAGAAGTACGTGGCGACGATGAATATGCACGCCATTATCGCAGTAGCTCAATAGAGGCACGCGACAAGCACTTGCTGTTAGATGTAAATCAATTAGCTGGCGATTACGAATTTTATGAATTAGGCGAAGTTGCAATTAGCCCTGACGAGCAGCTACTTGCATACTCTGAAGACACTGAAGGTCGTCGTATTTATACCGTGCGTTTTAAAAATATTGCCAGCGGTGAGATGTTTAGTGATGTGCTGGAAAACACCGAAGGCCAAGTGGTGTGGGCTAATGATAATAAAACGGTGTTTTATGTGAAAAAAGACCTGCAAACCTTATTGGGTTTTCAGGTTTACCGCCATGTTTTAGGCACCCCGCAAGCTGATGACGTACTGGTTTATGAAGAGCAAGATAAAAGCTTCTTTATGGGGCTTGGCAAAAGCCGCGATGAAAGCCTGATCATAATTGACCTTGCGACCACAGAAACAAACGATACTTGGGTGCTTGATGCCAATAATCCAGAAGGTGGATTTAGCGCCTTAATGCCACGCGAAGAAGGCCATGAGTTCGATGTCGATAAGCTAGGTGATACCTTTTACATTGTGACCAACTGGCAAGCGAAAAACTTTCGTTTAATGACCGCGACGCAAAGCACCATTGCCGATAAACATCGTTGGCAAGAGCATACAGCACATCGCGAGAACGTATTGTTAGAAGGGGTCGAGATTTTCGATGACTACCTTATCCTCACCGAGCGAGAGCTTGGCCAAACACGTTTTGTAGTGGTGGATCAGCAAGCCGAGCGTCTTACTTTAGAGTTTGATGACCCTTGTTATTATGCTGCAATTGCCATGAATCCAGAGCCGAATGTGAGCTCTGCGCGTATTTACTATTCAAGCTTAACTACGCCAGGTTCTTTGTATGATGTTGATTTAAAAACAGGTAACAAAACCTTATTAAAACAACAGCAAGTATTGGGTGATTTTAACCCAGAGCATTATCGCTCAGAACGTTTAATGGTTACTGCAAGAGATGGCGAGCAAGTGCCGGTATCTTTGGTTTATCGTATCGACCAATTTAATAAAGATGGAAGTAATCCGCTGTTGCAATATGGCTATGGCGCGTATGGTATTACCATCGATCCTAGTTTTTCAAGTAGCTCACTAAGCTTGCTTGACCGCGGTTTTGTTTATGCGATTGCACATATTCGTGGTGGTGAAATGCTAGGGCGTCACTGGTATGAGCAAGGTAAAAAGCAATATAAGCAAAATAGCTTTAGCGATTTTATTGATGTTACGCATGCGCTTACTGAGCAAGGCTATGCACACCCAGAGAAAGTATTCGCGTCTGGTGGCAGTGCTGGTGGCTTATTAATGGGCGCTGTGGTTAACCAAGCACCTGAGCTTTATTTAGGTATTGGTTGTCATGTGCCATTTTTGGATGTGCTAACCACCATGCTTGATGAGAGTATTCCACTGACGACCAATGAATACGACGAATGGGGTAATCCAAATGATCCTGCGTTTTATGATGTGATTCAGGCTTACTCACCGTACGATAATATTAAGCCACAGGCTTACCCTAATATTCTTGTTACAACCGGGTTTCATGACTCTCAAGTGCAATACTGGGAGCCAATGAAGTGGGTTGCTAAGCTACGTGAGCTTAAAACCGATGACAACATTTTGGTATTTAAAACCGACATGGATGCAGGCCATGGTGGTGCATCGGGTCGCTTTAAAAGCCTTGAAGAAAAGGCATTAGAAATGGCCTTTTTTATTGCTTTATTATCGAATAAAGGCTTAGATAAATAGGTAAATAAATTTTATAAGCGTAAACTTAAGTTGTATTTCAAAGGGGTAAGCATGTTTAAAGCCCATGGTGATTGGCGTTATTTTGTTGAGCCGCCGGTGATTTATGTGGAAATGAGTGGCAGTTTTAATAAAGAAGCCGTTGCTTCATTTAGTATTGAAGTTGCTCAAGAAATCATGAAGTACCCAGAGTTTTCAATTCAGTATGCTGTGGTTAATTTGGAACAATTTGAATTAGCAACTGCCGATAGTATTGAAACTGCTAAGGTTTACTTTCAGGCTGTCAAAGCGCGAGGCTACAAACGCGTTGATTACATCAAAGCGAATATCATTGCCCGCAATTTATTAGAAACAGTTTGGTCTGATGTCGAAATGGATATTAACTTTCACCAAGATGCTGAAAGCTTTTTTCAAATAAGACCCGAGTACGATAATTTAAGAAAGTGGTTAAAATAATACCTTCTGAATATAAAAAAGCCCTCAAGAGAGGGCTTTTTCGTGTCAATTTTGAATATTAACCTAGGTAAGCTTTTAACATCCAAACAAGTTTCTCTTGTTCTTTAATGTAGTCGCCCATTAATGATGCTGTACCTTCGTCATCTGCATCACCAGCTTGTGCTAAGATTTCACGCTGCATTTGAATAAGCGTGCTGTAACCTGCTAAAAGGTTTTCTACTGCAGCAGTGCCTTCAGTGATATTTTTAGCTTCACTAATCTTACTTGCTTCAATGTATTCAGAGAATGCATGTACCGGTGTACCACCTAACGTTAAAATACGCTCTGCAATCTCGTCTACTTTCTCAAGTAGTAAGTTATAAATTTCTTCAAATTTAAGGTGTAATTCAAAAAAGTTACGACCTTTGATATTCCAATGAAAGCCGCGTGCGTTCATATATTGAATTTGGTAGCAGCTTAGTAAAGAGTTTAGTGAATTTACGATATCTTCACTTTTTGCGCTGTTTAAACCAATTGCATTTACCTGTGACATAGATTGCTCCTTAAAAAAACCGTTAAGTGTTTACTTGCTAGTGCTTGGTGTTAAGTATTAGCCATCTTGGTTAATCTGTAAAATGGTTTAATTCGAACACAGTGATAGGTTTTACCTATCAAAGGTTGGTGTTGTCCATTTATGCACTATTAATATAACTTTGAATTACTTTTAATAGACTTGGGGCAACTGAGCAAAAAATCTACCTTATTTTACGAATGTTTTAAAATTAGGCAGAAAGTATGATCTAAAACAAGGTTTGCACCTGCTGAGAAACACGCTGATTTAGAACTTGATTTAGGTCAAAAAAACAACGAACCAGAAGCGCATAATGACTTTACCGCATTTAACCAGGAGAAGAAAAATGGACGGTAAAACAGTTAAAGAAAACAAAGCTGAAATAGTCGTTGTAGTGATTGCATTACTTGCATTTGTTATCGGTTTGGTAGGTCATCTAGCAGGTGCTAGCTTCGCAAACTTTGATACCTTTGGCTATATTGCTGCACCTGTACCATTGATCCTAGGGATCATTGTTTTAATCTCATATAAAGTGGCTGCAAGTGCTGAAGATTAAAGTGTCACTCACTTTGATTTATAAGCTTAATAATGTAATCCATCACTTGGCGTGAGTAGATCATACTGGTGTGACTCAAATGAAACACCTTATGTTCTGCCATGCCATTGAGTTTGGTTTCATCTATCAAAACTGTACCATCAGAGACACTGCCTTTAGCAATCAGTGGCATTAGCCCTATGGGTAAGTCACCAGCAATACTATAAAGCTTGGCATTAAACGGCCAATTGCCATTCTCAGATAATAGAAACTCCACGCTATTTTTTAACAGCATTTCAAAGCCCTTCTGCTGCATTTGTTTGGCAATATGGCTGCCTTTATGCGGGGTGCCTAAGGTGATCACCTTTTCAACGTGGCGACTTTGAAGAGAATTGGCCTCTAAGTAAGCGCGAGCAACCAAGCCACCCATAGAATGGCAAACTAAGGCGGTAGGTTTACCACCAATAAAGCGATCAATCTTATCGAAAATCGCCGCTCTATCGGGAGAGAGCGTGTTATAGGTCAAATTGAGTATTTTTAGTCCTGACTTTTCAAGACGCGCGCACAAAGGGCGCATCACAAAGCCTGACATATATAGTCCGTGTAATACTACAACCTGCCTAATTGCCATCGCGTTCCTTACATTAACTGTTGCGGTTTAATTTCGATATTTGCAGTGTCTGAGCTAACCCATACTTCACCATCTTGAATGGTAATAGTGAGCTTAATATTACGATCAGCTAAGTCGGCTAATGCCTGAGTCGCAGCATAATCGAGACTAAAAATACTTAAGTTTTTAAAATCATACAACTTAGGTTGATGTTTTTGCCACCAAATCGCTTGGTTATTTTCACCATAGGTATATAAAACAACTTGCTTCGACTTATTGCAGGCTTTTTTCAGGCGTTTTTCATCAGGTAAACCAAGCTCAACCCATAATTCAATTTCTTCGCTATAGTTAATGTGCCAAAGCTCAGGTTCATCATCGGCGCATAAGCCTTTAGTAAACTCTAAGCCTTCACGGGCATTTAGTGCAAAAGCCAACAAGCGGATCATCAAGCGTTGTTCGGTTTCTGATGGGTGTTGTGCCAGAGTTAAATTGAAATCTTGATAAATGTGGCGGTCCATATCGCTTAACGATAATTGCGCTTTAATAATGGTTGATTTAAGAGCCATAACTGCTTACTTGAAAAAATTTGCGTCATTATAGCGCAATTCGTTGCCGAGCCAGTTAAAATACCGTGAAATTATCTTGTAGGAGTTAAAAATGGCCATCCAGTGGTTCCCGGGTCACATGAACAAAGCCCGAAACGAAATTAAAGAAATCATGCCACAGATGGATGTGATCATTGAGGTACTTGATGCCCGTATTCCTTACAGTAGTGAAAACCCAATGGTTACTGCGCTGCGTGGCGACAAGCCAGTAATTAAAATCATGAATAAGGCGGACTTGGCTGATCCTAAGTTAACGCAAGCTTGGAAAGACTACTTTGAGCAGCAAAGTGGTGTGAAAGCGATTGATTTTGGTAATGATAAAGCGGGTGAAGTGCACCGTATTAATGAGCTTTGTAAAAAATTAGTACCGCATAAAGTAGGTGCTGATAAACAAATTAAAGCCATGATCATGGGTATTCCAAACGTTGGTAAATCAACGCTTATTAATACATTGGCCGGCCGTATCGTAGCAAAAACAGGTAATGAACCTGCGGTAACCAAAGCGCAGCAACGTATTAAGCTTGACGATGGCATTATGCTTTACGACACGCCGGGTATGTTATGGCCTAAAGTAGAGAACGAAAACTCTGGTTATCGTTTAGGGGCAACTGGCGCTATTCGTGATACCGCTATCGACTACGAAGAAGTGGCAAGTTACACCGCTGAATATTTATTGCAAGCATACCCAGAGCTTTTAAAAAGTCGTTATAAAATTGATGAGCTACCAGAGTCTGACTGGGAGTTTGTTGAAATGGCAGGTAAAAAGCGTGGTTGTATCCGCGGTGGTAATCAAATCGATACTTACAAAATGTCTGAAATTCTTATCAACGAATTACGCGATGGCATTATTGGTCGTATTACCATGGAAACACCGGCTATGCGTGAAGAAGAAGAGCAAATGGTTGCACAGCTTCGCGCTGCTGCAGAGGCGAAAAAAGCCGCTAAAGAAGAAGAGAAAAAACAACGCCGTGCACGTGCACGTAAGAACCGTCGATAAAGTTAATGCATTAATTTTTAGACATAAAAAAAGCCCTGCAAGGGCTTTTTTAGTTTCATATCTACCGTCACCGATATGAGCAATGTAGCAAGTAAAATAAGTAGGGTCGCTTATATGTCGCCAATATCAAGGGGCGTTGCCATTAGTAACATATAAGCTAAAGCTTTAACGTGGCGACACGCGTTTCTGGGGAGAAACAAATTCAATCTGAACAAGTCATCATACTTCGCTTGGCTTGTTGAGATTAATTATCAATTAGGTTTGCGGTACTGTCAATATGTTTTTGAAAATAATTCTCATTTAGTTTGGTTGCAGGTTTGATACGAATTTTAGACATAAAAAAAGCCCTGTAAGGGCTTTTTGAGTTTCATATCTACCGTCACCGATATGAGCAATGTAGCAAGTAAAATAGTAGGGCGATCACCTGTTGCCAATATCAAGGGGCGTTGCGATTAGCAACAGGCGATCTTAGCTTTATCGTGGGCCACACGTGTTTCAGGGTCGAGAAACAAATCAGTTTATTCCGAACAAGTCATAACACTTTATTGCCTTGTTGATAGTGATTATCAATTAGATTTGCATATCTGTCAATACTCAATTGAAAATAATTCTCATTTCTTTGTGTTTGTTTTTTAAACTTCCGTAATTCAATGCATTAGCACTAAAGTTAGGCTGTAAATTACGTGCAATAAAAACTATGCTGGGGCTATAACAATTAAAATAATCACATGCGATGTTCTCAATTTGGTCAATAAGCCTTCTTGCAATTGTATACCTGGCAATTTTATTTGCGGTTGCAGGCTGGGCTGATAAAAGAAAAGTATTGCCTTTTAAAGGCTTAACCTATGGATTATCACTTGGGGTGTATTGCACCTCTTGGGCGTTTTTTGGTACCACAGCACAAGCTGCATACAACGGCTGGTGGTTGGCTCCGACCTATGCTGGCACTATTTTGTTATTCATTTTTGGCTGGCAAGTCTATTGCCGCATAGCGCATATTTGTCGGCAGCAAAAAATAACCTCAATGGCAGATTTTATTGCGACCCGGTATGGTCAATCGTCGAGTTTGTCTGGGCTCATTTCATTGATTTCAGTGATTGCCATTGTGCCCTATATTTCTTTACAGCTAAGTGCAACTGCACAAAGTATCAACTTACTTACCGATCGCGCTGCCACACAAAGCCATGAAGTATGGGCCGATAGTACTTTTTATATCACGATTGTATTGGCACTGTTTGCTATTTTATTCGGCGCGAGGCGGTTAAAACCCAGCGAACATAACCCAGGATTGATTGCCAGTATTGCCTTTGAATCTGTGGTTAAATTATTGGCGTTTTTAGCGGTGGGTTTGTATGTGTGCTTTGCTCTATTCGACAGCCCAGTGGCTCTGTTTGAAAAAGCGCATGACCTAAATATTGATCAGCAAGTGGCTGCAACGCAAAGTCCAACCTATGTGTATGTTGCTCATACTTTGCTTGGTATTTTGGCAACTTTATGTTTGCCAAGACAATTCCACATGAGCTTTATCGAAAAAAATAACGATAAAGAGCTGGCCTCGGCGCGTTGGCTATTTCCGATTTACCTCTTACTTATTAACCTGTTTATTCTACCGATTGCATATGCCGGATTAATTTACTTTCAAGGTCAAGAAGTCGGCTACGACACCTTTGTATTGGCTTTACCTATGGCGGCTGATGATGCTTTTGTGGCGTTATTAGCCTTTTTAGGTGGCTTTTCAGCGGCAACCAGTATGGTGATTGTGTCTTCAATTGTGCTTTCAGTGATGATCACTAATGACTTTATTAACCAGTTTATTTTACGCCGCTCGCAGCTTACATCGAGCAGTCGCGGGCTTGATAAAAATAACCTATTACATGCGCGAAAAATCGTTATCGTATTGATTTTATTGCTTAGCTATTTTACTCACCGAGTGCTGGGCGAAAGTACAACCCTTGCCAATGTGGGGTTGATGTCGTTCACCTTAGTCGCGCAATTTTCGCCGGCCATGATCATAGGCTTATGGTGGCGACAAGCATCGTGTCGGGGTGCGCAATTGGGGATTTTAAGCGGCTTTATTATTTGGGGATACACACTTTTACTACCGAATATCGCCGGAGGTTTAGGAAGCGATAGCTTATGGCTTGTGAATGGACCGTGGGGAATAAGCTGGTTAGCACCAACCGATTTATTCTCATTAGGCATGGAAAGCATTAGCCAAGCTCTATTGCTATCGTTAGGTGCGAACTGTTTAGTGTATTTCTTAGTGCCGTTATTTAGTCGTGCAACCTTGGCTGAACGCTTACAGAGTAATAAGTTTGTTTCGCAGCTGAATGATTCGAAGGTAAGCAATCATCTACAGCCTTTGAGCTACCATGACCTAGGTGCACTATTGCAACGATTTGCCGAAAAAGAAGCGGCACAGTCTTTGGTAAATCATTACTTTCCGGATGATAAAAGTAAGTGGAAACGCCCTGCCAATGTCGAGTTAGAGCTATTAGTTGAGCGCGAGATGTCTGCGGTGATCGGCGGCGCATCGGCACGACTTATTTTAGATGTGGCGAAAAATGAGCAGCGCCAGCCTCTAGAGCAGGTTGCCGAGTTTGTTGACGAAGCAAGCCAAGTGCTTAAATTTAATCGTGATTTACTGCAATCAACAATCGAAAATATTCAACAAGGGATCAGTGTAGTTGATAGTGAGCTGCGCTTGGTAGCTTGGAACCAAGGCTACAAAAACATGTTCGCCTACCCAGATGATGCGCTTTACATAGGCCGCCCGGTTGCCGACATTATTCGTTTTAATGCCGAGCGTGGTTTATTTAGCGGCGAGAGCATGACCAGCGAAGTTGAAAAACGCTTAGCCTATTTACGCCAAGGCAGCGCTTATAAATACCAGCGCTCGCACAATGATGGTCGCGTGTTTGAAATGCAAGGTAACCCACTGCCAGGTGGCGGCTTTGTAACAACCTATACCGACATTACCGAGTTCGTAAAACAACAAAAAGCGTTAACCGAAGCCAATGTTAGCCTTGAAGAAAAAGTCGCAGCCCGCACCTTGGCATTGACTCAAGCAAACCAAGAGTTGTCGATGGCAAAGCAAGTGGCGGAGCAAGCAACGGTCAGTAAAACACGCTTTTTTGCCGCTGCTAGCCATGATTTACTGCAACCTTTCAATGCTGCGAGTTTGTTTTGTTCTTTAATGAATGAAAAAGCCCAAGATACCGAACTTAAAGAATTGGCGATGAATATTAAGAATTCATTGGGCAGCGCCGAAGAGTTGTTATCGAGTATTTTAGAGTTAACCAAGCTCGATTCGGGCTCATTTAAAGTACAAATGAGCGAGTTTGCTGCCAGTTCGTTGGTTGAGCCTCTGCGTAATGACTACGAAGCCCTTGCCCGTGAAAAAGGCTTAAAGTTTATTATTGAAACCTGTGATGTGCGCTTGCATACCGACAAAGCGCTGTTACGTCGAGTACTACGTAACCTTTTGAGTAATGCGATTCGTTATACCGAGCAAGGTGAAGTGCGCTTAAAAATGCAGTACGACGATGACCATGTATCCTTTATTGTTGAAGACACAGGGATTGGTATTGCATCGAGCGATCAACAAACTATTTTCCAAGAGTTTAAACAGCTTGGTGCAAAGCCAAGCGCCGAGGGGTTAGGCTTAGGGTTGGCAATCACTAAACGTATATGTGACTTACTTAAAATACCCTTAGTGATGGGGTCTGAACTTGGTAAAGGCACGCAATTTACCCTTACCCTGCCTTGTAGAGTGAGTACTGCGCCTGCGCAAGCGAAAGGCGCTGAAGCATCACAAGAAACAGAGCTGGGGCAATTGCGTATTTGGTTGCTTGATAACGACCGCAACGTGTTAGAGGCATTAAAGCAGCTACTCGAAAATTGGGGCTGTGAAATTTCAATAGCCACTAACTTAGCGGAGCTTGAGCAGTTAAAGGCAAGTCAAGCCCTGCCGCAATTGTTGATTATTGATTATCAGCTTGATGATGGAGTAACGGGACTTGAAGTGATTGAGCAAGCGGCACTAACACGCTTACCAGCCATCGTTAATACCGCGAATCATGATGAAGGCATACGTGAGTTAGTGCTCGATGCGGGCTATCCATTGCTTTATAAGCCTCTGAAAGCGCCCGCCTTAAAACGCATGATTAAGCGACTGACTTAATCTGCGTTTTGCTCAGTTGCTAAGGTTGACTCTTTGAGGCGTTGCTTAACCTTGGCAACAAAGCGTCTATCTAGGTCGTCTTCATTGCTTAAGAATAAAAGCATCTCATTACCGTCATGATCAATAACGGTAAGTGAAGATGTTGTTAGAGGACTTTTTGCATAGTCTGCTTTCACTTCTTTTATTTCATTAAAGTAGAGCAGATCTTTTTCAATTACACCTTGTTCATTTTTCCAGTAACTAAAAAGCGTATTTTTCGTCATGCCATTGCCATCATCTCTGAAATCAAAAAATGCATCGCTATAAAAATACTCCACATTTTCATCACTAGGCATAATCTCTTGACGCTTTAAAAAGTTAACCTGATAAGACCAAAGTTTGTCACCTGTAACTATGGTTGAATTAGGCAATAAGTATAATTCAGCAATTAGCCCATAAAGTAGTAAAGGCGTCGCGAATACAGAAATTAGCAGCTGTCTTGCACGCCATTTTGAGTTGTACTCTAACGCATCTTTAGGTTGGTTCAGGTTTTGAATGTAGTTAACAATTGGTAGCCACAATAAAGGAATGATTAAGAATAGCCACATACCATAGTCACCTAGTGAACTTGCTATTTCACATACGATAATCATTAGCCAAATTACAAAAGCAACCGCAGTTGGTAATATTTTATTTTTGTTAAAGGTTTGTTCGCTATGTTTTATAAGTTGAAGAAACAGTGCAAAAAAGAATAAAGGCGCAAAAATACCTCGGGCAATGGGCATCATATGGCTGTTTTGTTGCTGCTTAATAAACTTCCAATTGCGATAACTCCAGTAATTAATAAATATGCCCAAGCTGAATAAACTATAAAGGTAAAATTTACTGTTGCTTACAGGGTAAAACTGCGCACCTTCAAATTCTGGACGTTTTCGAACTTCAAAACGCCAAGCCGCGATGAAAAAGATGATTGCCGCTAAGTAACTTAAAATAAAAACGCTATACCAGTTGGTTTCGTCATCTACTGGTGTGGTTGTGGCGCTATTTGTGCCGTATTTAATGATGCCGTAATGGGTCGCGTTATTGAGTTTTTTACGCTCGCTTAGGTAAAGGTCTATTTGATCGGCTGGAATATGATCCTGCTTAGCACTGTAATCAAAGTATAAGGTCAACACCGAGTCTTTAAATGTCACGCGCTTTTCGAGGTGAAAAAATGGGTTATCGATTGTGGCCTGCTCATCATCAAACTGCCAATTAGAGTCCGTAAACGTAACCTTTATGGTTGTTTCGATATTATTTGGGTAACGAAACCACATTGGTGCATTGTTACGCTCTCGCTGTTCCGGCTTATAAACTGAGTTTTGAATTTCACTGGCGTAAAAGTCATTTTGAAAATCATTACCCTCAGGTCGCCAAAAGTCATCAATAGTATAGTGCTCATTGGTAATTAGCTGACCGGTGTCCTCTGGAGATTCAACCAGCATAGGTTTGGCAGTTTTTAAGCCCTTGTAGGTATCTTGATAATATTCGCGGTAATCATCTTCTATGCTTTTTAAGCTGTTTTTAGCGATTGAACTGCGGCGGCTAATTGCTTCAAAGTCACCGTATTTATATTGAGTTGAGAAACTAACTGGCTCATCAATACCTTCTGGGATCTGATAATTATCAGAAACCTGTATGCGTTTTAGGGCAGGCTCAGTGAACATATCCGTAAAGCCTGTTTCACCTTGCTTTATTATTAACGCTACATCGTAGTTCGGTTGAGCTAAATTTTCTAAATCGCCGCGCTGATACGAAATGGTCGGATCAAGCCAATAACGTTTACCTTGGTGCTCTAAGGTGACAATGACATGGTCAAATAAGCTAGGAGATACCGGTAAGCTAGCAGTACGTTTTCTGTCTTCAGTGTTAACTAAAGCAGGGTGAGCCTCTACGCCGAGTGCTTTAAGTAAAGAAATGAGCAAGACGGTTTTGTCTTTACAGTCGCCATAGCGCAGTGCCAAGGTTTCTGATGCAGGAGTTGGCTGGTGCGAGTTGGTGCCCATTTCTAGGCCCAAATAACGTACTTCGTCTTGGCTAAAGCGCAGGGCAGCCACAATTTGAGACTCTAAGTCGGCATGTTGAAACTTAATTTGACGGGCAATTGTTTCAATTGCAGGGCTTACTTCGATGGCTGATTGGTACAAAGGTAACGACCAATTGACTACCTCTTGCCAATTATTTACTTCAGAAAAATACACTTCCTTGTAAGGTGAATACCAATGCGGTACTTCGCTTGCGGAGCGAATGGTCGGCTCATTGTGTTGGCTAATTTGGTAGTCAAAACCCGTATCGAGCTTGGTTTTAGTAACTGGTGACTCGCCATTCATAAAGTTGATATATAAGGGCGAAGGCTTTTGCCACTTTACCCGCATAAATTGCTGCACTATCGGCACCGACCAGTTCAGTGTACGCTTGGTGCTGAAGTGCTGATAAACCGGATTACTCCCCGAAACCGTATAGCTGTAATCTAAAATATCCATGACCCGCATATCATCAATAATGACATTTAGGCTTAAGGTGCCATTGTATATACGACTTGCTAAGTCAGTCTCGCGTTGTAACACCTGTAGCTCGGCACTATTTAGTTTATCTATATATTGGCCGTCACGAATAATGCCTAAACTATTGAGCGTAAGAGATTGATAATTTGGGTCAAAATCAATATTCAGCTGGCTAATATAATCAACCCCAGACTGATTGACCGCTTGCATTACAGTACGATTAAAGCGTTGCTGTGGGGCTTGCTCAGATACCTGAAGCTGAGTGTCGAGCATCAGGTAGAAAGTCCCGTCTCGTATTTGGTCTCGAGGAATCTCAGGGGTGAGTAACTTATGTTGTTTTACCCAGTTAGCTGCGGGCGCAACTTGATACTCTTCTGCGGCTGCAAAGCAGCTCACAAAGAATAAAAAAACAGCCAGTAGCTTAAGTTGTAAGTGCATCCATTTCATTGTTATTTTCTAATTACGTTTAGCTTTATATGACAAATTACTGAATTTCGCGGCTTGAGCCAAATAAAATTCACTATTTAGGGCTTTTTTAATTTGGCTCATATAAATGCCTAGAAAATGGCGCTGAAGTTTTGCTTTTTATTTAGGTTTATCTAAGCGTGTGAAAGCCACATTTGTAAAATAAGTTAGCTGGGCACCGTAATTGTAGCTTCTGTGCCTTGCAGGGGTTTTGAGTTTATTGATAACTCAAAGCCTTGGTTACGCACAAGTTCTCGGGTGATCACAAGTCCTATACCTGTGCCATTTGCTTTGGTTGAGTAAAATGGCACGAACAAGTTATCGGGGTTTTGAATACCGCAACCTTGGTCGCTAATTGCAATATTTAAGTTATCACCTTGCCTTGACCAAGTGAGGGTAGGGGCTGAATTGCTGTCTGCTTCAAAAGCATTTTTTATCAGGTTTATTAATGCTTGTTCTAGTTGGCCGAAGTCGGCATTAATAAGTAACTCTTCACTGCTATTTATTACGAGTTCAGGAAAGATAGCGCTTAAACGTGTGTTTAATTGCTCGCTACTGATTGCCTGCTTTTGTGCGGGTGGTAGCTTGGCAAACGCACTGTAACTGGCTACAAAATCAAGCAAGTGTTGAGCGCGTTTTTCTATTACTTGCAGCATATCTTGGGCGAGATCATCGTGACTGCTAATTTGCCCTTGGCGCTTAAGGGTTTGCAATGACTGACTCATTGAATAAATCGGCGTGAGTGAGTTACGCACTTCATGATTTAACACGCGAATTAAACGTTGCCAAACAAGTTGTTCGTTTTCGCGAAGCTGTTGCTCAATTGAAAAGAAGGTTAGTAATTCAAAGTTTCTGCCGGTCCGCCAAAAAGTCTGCGATGAGATTTGAAAGCGTTGTTTAAACAGCGAGTCACTGTTTTGTTGCCATTCGCCATCATGCAGTGCAATGCCTAAGTCGCTGGCTGATTTACCTTCAATCTGGCGATGACTAATACTGTTTTTAAACGCTTTATTACTAAAGTAAATCAAGCCATGGGGGTCTAGTATAACGATGGGTAAGTCCAGCATGCTGGCAAACTCAAAAACAAACTCTTCTGTTTGCATATAATGGCGTTTGTTCTTGGCTATTTTATTGCTGAGCTTGGCAAAATCTTGCTTAAGCGCTGCGACTCGTCCACTTTGATAAGACGCTAAATGCCAACTATTACTTTCGTCATTTGCCAATGCATCTAGTTGCAGGCCAAAGCGTTCAACCACATCGGTGATCGCACGGTAGCTTTTAATTAAAGCAAAAGCGCTTATCCCGATAAACGGTAATAATAGGCTGATACTGGCAAACCAATCTAGTTTTAAGCTGAGCGAAAGGGCAATACCAAGTGTTAATAGCACCGCTATAAGCATATAAAAATAGCGTCGAACACGCTGCTCTAACGACAACTTGCTACTCATTTAGCGTTCTACTTCTTTTAAATCGAGCTGATGTTTATCAATGCGACGATAAATCGCCGATTTGCTTAACCCTAAAAACTCTCCTGCGGCGATAACATTGCCATTAAATTGCAGCAGCGCTTTTTGAATCATTTGTTTTTCAAGCTCTTCAAGGGGCAATAGTGGCAAAGCCTGTTCGGCATTGCTATTTGTTTGCTCGCAACTTGGTTGATCTAAAATGAGGTCATTGGCTTGAATATTGTTGTTATCGCTCATGATCACCGCGCGTTCAATACAATGGCTTAGCTCACGAATATTACCAGGCCAACTGTAATCTTTTAGCGCCTTTAGGGCGTCATCACTGAGCGCCATATTCGCTCGTTGGTATTTTTTACCATGCACCAATAATAAGTGTTCTGCTAAGGGAGCAATGTCGTCTTTTCTGTCGCGAAGCGGTGGAATGTGTAGTTCAATAGTATTGAGTCTAAATAATAAGTCACGGCGGAACTCACCCTGCTCAATGGCCGTAGCTAATTCACTATTGGTGGCAGAAATAATGCGAACATCGGCGGTTTTGGTTTGGCTTGAGCCGAGCACTTCGAATTCTTTGCTTTCTAGCACACGAAGCATTTTACTTTGTAGCTCAAGGCTTAAAGTCGCAATTTCATCTAAAAATAAAGTACCGCCTTCGGCAATTTCAAAACGCCCTAGGCGGTCTTCTTTGGCATCAGTAAAAGAGCCTTTCTTATGGCCAAATAATTCGCTTTCGAATAGTGTTGGCGCAATGGCGCCAACATTCACGCTTACATAGCGTTTATCAGCTCTGAGTGAGTGCTGGTGGATATAATGTGCCAATAAGCTTTTGCCAGTGCCATTTTCGCCGGTAATTAAAATGCTGGCATCGGTTTTAGCTGCGCGCTCAGCTTTGGCAAGCAACAGCTGCATGATTTCTGATTGAGCTATGTAATGTGCTTGTGTGTCACTGGTAAGCGCCTTTAAGCACGCGTTGTCGTGATTACTTTGCTTGAGCTTGAGTTGTTGTTGCACAACGGCAGTTAAGCGTAAGTTATTCCATGGCTTTTCAACAAAGTCGACTGCCCCTAATTGCATGGCTTTAACGGCAACATCAATGCTGGCCCATGCGGTCATGACAATGACAGGTATGGTCGAACCTAATTGATTTAGTTGCTTTAAAAAGCGTAACCCTTCTTCACCTGAGGTGGTGTCGAGCTTGTAGTTCATATCAAGCAAAATCAGGCTAATGTGCTCCGATTTTAATAATTCAAGGGCATGTTCAGGGCCTTCGGCCTCAAGGCAATGTAAGCCCAGTTGTTGTAATGCAACAGTAGCAGCCAGACGCACATCAGCTTGATCGTCTATGACTAAGATTTTGTCCATGATGTTTTCTTATTATCCTGTTGAGGTAGCTTAAGCTAAAACTTAAGCCACCATTTTGTGCTGTTAATCGTTACGTAGTGCGGCCATAGGTTTTGCTTTGAGCAGTAAAACCAAAGGTCTAAAGCAAGCGAATAGCGCAATACATAAGGTAATACTCCAAGCGAGTAATTGCAGTCTTACATCAAGTATCAGCCAAGACATTAGCTGTCCTTGTAACATGTAAAAACCCACCATTACCGCGGCGAGAGCAACCGCAAAGCCAATGAGCACAGGGATAATCGCTTCAACACTCATCAGCTTAAATAAGCGCGCTTTTTTCGCACCTAATGCCATACGAATACCAAACTCATAGCGGCGCAGACCCAGGTTGTAGCTCAGTACCCCAAAAATACCTATTGCTGCTAATAATAGAGTAAATAGCGCTAAGGTACTACACAGAACCACAGTCAGACGGCTCATATAAAGTAAATTGTCGTACTCTTGTTGCAGGTCATTAAACTGCCACATGGTTAGGTCGCTGTTCTTTTCTTTTAGCGTATTAAGTATTTGTTTATTAGTCAGCTTAACGCCTTCAGAAGCTTTGATAGTAAACATGTAGCTATACGGTGTCGCAGGCCACCAAATGTGACGACCAAACGATTCATCGTAGTATTTAGGGTGATTAAAATCTTCGGTTACACCCACCACTTCATACATCTTTTCTTCTAAGCCTTGGTAGCTCTTGCCGATGATATTTCGATAGTCTTGGCCTGGTAATAAGTTTTCAGCCACGCTGACCGATACCAGTATCTCGTTAGTTTCACCGCGTATTGCTTGTTCAGTAAAGGTGCGGCCAGCGAGAATTTTGGTGTTAACTAACGCAAAGTAATCAGGCCCTACCCACTGACTAGGGAAGAAAACTGAGCTTTTACCGTTTACATCAGTCAAGGTGTTGGCGTTTTGTCTTTGCGAAACCGGGCTATGACCCAGGGCAACATCATCAATGCCTTGGCTATCAAGCAAAACCTGCTTGTATTGCAGCATATGTTCGTAGCGCTCAGCCAATGACATCTGATTATTTGGCTGGAAAAGGTTGGCAAAATATAGGTTTTCGGTATCACTGCCGAGTGGGCGGTTAATCGTGCCCATGGCTTTACTCACTACCATCACCGAAAAACTCACAAGCAGCGCGGCAACAAACATTTGTGAACCAATTAAAATACGCACTGTACGGCCAGATACCTGTGAAACCCCGCCTTTACCACTGTTCTGCATTTGCGTATTTAGGGTTTTGTAATTCACCAAACGCGCTGTAATTACAGAGAAAATATAAGCAAGAGCAATACACAGTATGATGGCAACAATGACCAACGTGCTATCCACGGCCAAGCTATTAACCAGTGGCAGTCGGCCTTCTGCTAGTACTTTAAATAAACGTATGCCCCATACCGATAAAAACAGCGCAATGCTTACCGATAAGGTCATTAAAATCAGTGACTGTAAAAAGATACTTTTAAATAATGTGCTGCGTTTAGCGCCTAATACCGCCTGCAAAGCGAGGGTTTTATGTTGAGCAAGAGCGCGTGAGAAAAACAACGTGCTTACATTAAGTACTGCAATAATCAGTAGCCCTACTGCACCGGCTAACATCATTAAGCTTAAGTCATCGTTATTACCCAGCTCAACGTCACGATACGGGGTTACTTCAGGTTTTACATCGGTGATCCCCCCGTTGTTTAGCCACTCTGATTTAACCGTATCAATTTGCTGTTTTAAATCGACTTTAACTTGATCTATGGTGACCCCAGGCTTTAAAACTGCAATCAGTTTTAGGTTTTTGAAAGTGTTTGTCCACGGGCTTTGCCAATCGTCATTGTGAAAGAAACGGCGGTCCGCACTGGATGGAAACCACACTTCAACGTCACTTGCTTTAAACATGTAGGGTGGGCTGAATGAATCATCAATAACACCGACGATACGGTGAACATAATCGGTTTCACCCGCCATGACTGAGAGTGTTTTACCAATAATGTTCGGGTCGCTGTTGTAATGCTTGCGCCAAAAGTTAGCAGAGATAACAACCCGGTCATCAGGAGTTTCGAGCGTTTCTCCAAGGTCAAAACCCTGTCCCATTAAAAATGGCGTGTTTAATAAGTCAAAATAGTTGCCGCCAACATACAGCACAGGCTCTTTCGGTTCGCCATCTAGGTTTGCAAAGATTTGCTCACCCGCATTGATCATCATACTTTGTTCAAAGCTTTGATTATGCTTATGCCAATGCACCATCGACTGATAGCTTTGAAAGCCGGTGGCATCGTAGTCATCATAAGTAAGTGATTGCTCAACCACCACCATGCGGCTTTCATCGTACACATCAAGGGGCTTTAAAAAGTAGCTGTTAACAAGGCTAAGCACCACAAATAAGGTGGCAAGAGTTAAAGCAAGCGTTGCGATAACCGCAGTGACAAAGCCCGGTGCATTCATTAATGATGCCCACGCTAAGCTCAGTTGGGCGCGTGTTTTGGTTAATTTCATTACATCACCTCAGCGCTTTCAAGTGCATGCTCAGTATTGTCGCTGCTAGGTGCTTGGCGTGCTTCAGAGTAGGAAACAATTTCACCATCTAGCAATTTAAGTTGCGTTTTAGCACGTCCGGCATAACGTAAATCATGGGTTACCATACAAATCGTGGTGCCTTTTTTATTCAGCTCATCAAGCAAGTCCATGACGGCATCACCATTTTTTGAATCTAAGTTACCAGTTGGCTCATCCACCAATAAAATGCTTGGCTTGCCAGCCAATGCGCGGGCAATAGCAATACGCTGTTGCTGACCACCAGATAATTGATTTGGTTTGTGCTGAGCACGGTGGCCCATCTCAACTTCATCAAGGGCTTGCTTTACAGCAAGCTCAATTTCGCTTGGGCTCATGGCTGGCTCTCGATAAGTGAGCGGAAGTGCCACGTTGTCAAATACCGATAATTCATCAATTAGGTTAAACGACTGAAATATAAAACCAATGTGAAGGTTTCTAAGTTCAGCTTGCTGATCCATATCAAGGGTTTTTGTGTCGACTTCTTTAATTAAATAGTCGCCAGCAGTTGGGCTATCGAGTAAGCCTAATAATGACAGCAGCGTCGATTTACCACAGCCAGATGGGCCGCTAATGCAGATATAGTCACCTTGGTTAATATTCAGGCTGATGTCTTTTAATGCATAGGTTTCAACATTTTGGCCGCGATAAACTTTGGCGATTTTGTTTAATGAGATAAGCGTGTTGGTTTTCATAAACTGTCCTGTTCGATTTTTATTGTTGCCAAATGCTGCCATTTAGAAAGGTCTGAAATGATCAGCTGTTCGCCCACGGTGGCACCGCTCAAAAGTTGAATTTGATTGTCACTGAGTGTACCAAATTCGATATTGGTTGGCGTTGCTAACTGGGTATTTGGATTAAGTTTAAACAGCGTGGCTTCGCTGTGTGCTTGTGCTTTTTGTGGCACGTTAATGGTTAATGCATCGGGAATAATGTTGCTAACGACATAGCCTTCGATGCTTAAATCGGGGCGAGCATTAGCGGGCAGTGTGCCTTGTAAATCAAGTTCGATAATAACTCGGCCATCGGTAACAATAGGGTCAATTCGGGTGACTTTGGCATCAACTTCACCGTGGTCTGCTTGGCTAAATGTATTTACTTTCGCTGCCATATTGAGTGCCACTTTTTCGGCATCTGCTTGCTTAACGCTTAGCTCTGCTTTGAGTGCTTTATTTGAGCCAACCACCGCAAGGCGGGTACCCGGCACGAGGTTTTGGCCAAGTTCAACATTCAATTCTTGCAGCATGCCATCGATACCTGCCGTTATTTGCAGCTGATCAAAAGCCTGTTGCTCAACTTGATAATTAAGCTCAAATTGGCTTAATAGTTCTTGCTGTATTTTGCTACGTTGTAAGTGCATTTCTTTAAGCTGTGCAAGGCGTTGTTGCTCGATACTTACGCGCTCTGTAAGCTGTGCAACGTTTAGCATGCTTCGTTTGTAATCGAGGCTTGAAACAATCCCTTGCTCGATCAGTTTGCTTTCAGCATCGACTCTAAGCTCTGCACTTTGCAGCTCACTTTTTAATATGGCGAGATTTGCTTGGCGCTCAAGTAGTTCACTTTGCTGGTTAATTCTTTGCTCATTAACACTGGCTTTTTGGCGAGCAAGTTCTAGCCGAGCGACCGATAAACGCTGCGCTTGCTGTGGGTTGACGAGGCTTAAAATCACCGTGTCTTTTTTAACGATAGTGCCAGGGTATACATGGATAGCTTCGACCATTGCGGTGTCGGTATTGGTTAAATAACGTTGATACTTTGGCTTTAAACGGCCAAAGCCACGTATTTTTACCACAAAATCGGCTTGTTCTACGGTTGCTATTTGGAGTTGGCTTGAAGCAACCACAGTGGGGGTCGCCCATTGATACACCATTAAAGCGCCAAGAGCCGACACGCCCATGACTGCAACAGCCAGCCATTTTTTAGCTTTTGATTGCTGAGGTTTGCGTTTTAGTGTGCTGTCTAAATCCATGATACTGAGAAATATAAATAATCATGGAATAGCTAAGGCGAGTTTTGTGCCAAAAGTTAAGGTGTTGAAAAATAAAGGCTTGTTATTTTTTGCAACGTGAGCTTTTCCCACTACTGGGAAAGCGAGTTTTAAAATTGGGAGTGAATGCTTAAATTAGCTTTCTTCGATTTTGCCAACCTGCGAAAGCTGGTTAAACAAAATGCCAGCTTGAGTACGGTTATAAACATTGAGTTTGCGTAAAATCGCTGACACATGTTGTTTGATTGTGGTTTCTTGAATCGACATTTCAAAGGCGATTTGTTTATTCAATAAACCGTCGGCAATCATCGCTAGTACGCGGTATTGCTGGGGGGTTAGTTTTTCAAGGTTACGAGCAAATTCGCTTTGTTCGTCATTGATCACCACATCGGTTAAATCCACTTCAGGTGGTAACCAGGTGTCGCCGTTGAGTACATGGCTAATTGCTTCACTGATGACATCTAAAGAAGATGACTTTGGAATATAGCCGGCAGCGCCAAGGCTCATCGCTTGTTTGATTATGGCGGGTGTCTCATTGGCAGAGACCATAATCACTAAGATATCAGGGTAATGGTTACGCAGTTGCGAAAGGGCTTGTAGGCCATTTGCACCTGGGATCGTAAGGTCTAAAAATATTAGTTCAATCTCAGGGTGAGCGCTTAACAGTGCAAACAAACCATCAATGTCACTGGTCTCTTTAATATGTTCTTCAGGCACTGATGTCGCGGCAGCTTGACGCAGCGCACTTCTAAATAACGGGTGATCATCGGCGATTATGGTGTTCACAGCTAAAGACATTCCCTCGATTCTCCAATGCGTTATGTTATAAGTGATTTTGCGCTTTGAAACAAGGTTTGCCTGAGGGGAAGTTTCAGACAAACCTTTCTCACACAAGGATTTAGATTCTATTTTAGAAACGGTAACCAACAGTGAAGGCTACAGTGCGAGGATCGCCGTAGTAACCAATTAGCGTATTATCACCACCTAAACCTGGGGTGTATTTGCTGATATCTGTTGGGTCTGTTGGATCAGGTGCCACGAACTGGTAACCACCAATCATGTACTCTTCATCCGTTAAGTTTTTACCGTAAAGACCTGCAGTCCAGTGACCATCTGTGCTGTACCAAGTAATACCCATATTAAAGATACCGTAAGCATCTTGCGTTAATAGGCTATCTTCTTCGAATAGCGCGTAGTCGCCTCTGTGGTAGTAGTTACCATTGACAACAAAATCACCCATTTCTGTGTACATACGGTACGTTGCACCCAGATTAAAGGTTAAATCAGGAGTGTTTGATACCGTAAAGCGGTCTGATTTATCGAATGCTTCACCGGTTTCTGGGTCGTAATCAATTACGTTATCAAAGCTACTATCGATGTAACCCACTGATGCATCAAAGCTGAGTGATTCTGTTGCAACATAGTTAAGCTCAAGCTCAATACCATCTGATGTTGACTCACCAATGTTACCTAAGCGTTGGTTTAGATCTGCTGCGCTGTCGCCCGGTAATACTGAAATGTATTGACGGTCTTTATGGTCAAGGGTGAATAACGTGACGTTTGCACGTAAGTTGTTGTTCCACTCACTCTTCATACCGATTTCGAATGAATCAACGATTTCTGGTTTTGCTGCTGGCTCTGCAGTGGTTGCACGTGGGTTGAAAGTACCTGACTTAAAGCCTTGCGCATAACTTGCAAAGAACATGATGTCACGATTGTACTGGTATTCAACACCAGCACGCGGTGTGAAGCGTGACCATTCTTCTTCATCATCGAGTACTGTTGGTACAAGTTGGCCTTCTGGGCGAGTGTAACCTGGTACCCAACCTGATTCAGGGTAAACAATGTCAAAGATTAGGCCATTGTTAACCTGTGCTTCTTTTTTGTCTTTGGTGTAACGCGCGCCGAGTGTCATTGACCATTTATCTGTTAAATCAATTGAGCTTTGGATATACGCTGCTTTACTGTTTGAGTTACTACAACCGCTTACTTCACGAGTCAGACCCGGAGCACCTAAGCTTTGACCTAAGATACCTAAAATAGCCTCAAATTGACCGCAAGATTCACCATCATAGTAGTAAAGGCCCGAAACCAATTTGTAGTTATCGCCTTGATGATTTAGCTGCAACTCGTGAGTCGTTTGCTCATCATCGTAAATAGCAGGTACATCGAAAATTTGCAGTGACGTGTTATCAAAGTCGATATTGGTTGGTGAGTAGCTCTCACGGCTTGAACCAATATATTTAATACTAGTGCTGTCAGTCATATCCCAACGAGCAGTTAGGCTGTAGCCTTCGAGTTCAACTTTATTCCATGTTGGTAAGCTAGTGTAAGAGTCATACACGCTGTCTGGAACTGGTGCATCGGTTCGTAGGCTTGGTAGTAAACGGTAACCACCTTTTGCGTTTGATTTGTCTTCTGTTTTATCCCACGCGAAACGGAAGAATAAGTCATCAGTCGGAGTGTATTCGAGTGTAACACGAGCTGCGGTTACGTCTTTGTTGTAATTTTCGCGGTCTTGGTTATCAAGAGCCGATGTTAAAAACTCACCAAAGCCATCACGGTTAAGCGTTGCAAAACCAAAACCCACGTAAAGTTTTTCGTCAACAATCGGTAATTGGCCAGTGATTTTTAAATCTTTTTGGTTATAGCTACCTACAGTGCCTTGAATATTTAAGGTAGCATCCCCGCTCATTTCTTTGGTGACGTATTTAATGGCACCACCAATGGTATTTTTACCGTAAAGCGTCCCTTGTGGGCCGCGTAATACTTCGATTTGTTGCACATCAAGTAGATCAAGCACGGCACCTTGTGGGCGAGCAAGATAAACATCATCAATATAGATACCTACACCCGGCTCATAGCCCCAAAGTGGATCTTGCTGACCTACACCACGAATAAACGCAGTAATTGTAGAGTTAGTACCACGGCTTGCTTGTAAGGTGGTATTTGGCGAGAACTGCTGAACTTCGGTCATGACGACGATGCCATTTTCAGCCAGCTCTTCAGCACCAATTGAAGTGACTGCGACTGGCACTTCTTGCAGGTTTTCAACAGTTTTACGTGCTGTTACCTGAATACGTTCAAGTTCACCTTTTTTTGCTGCAGGTTCGGCTTGTTCTGCCGCTTGAGCACTGACACCTGCCAAAGCAAGTGATACAGCCAGAGTAAGTGGCGCGACTTTTGGGTTAAGCTTTATCATGTTGTATTCCTTGTTATTGTTGTCATTAGTCTTATGGCCACTCACATTGATGTTGCCGAAGACTGAATAAGATTTGCCCGTGTCACCTGTCAGTTAATGTAGAAGATAGTTGCAGAAATTGAATTAGTACCATAGTGCTATACCCGCCACAGCCCTTTATTTATCAAGCAATTAAGCTATTTTTAAAGCAGATAGTACCTTAGTGTTATGTATTTTTTGAGCGCTTAGGGTAAGACTGAAAGCATTATTCCGATGTCACCTCATCTGTGTAATAACAATAATTATAGGAATGTCTATGCTGAGCATGATAGGACTGTTAGGCGGTTTAATACTGCTGATCATTTTAACGCTGCGTGGGGTAAATTTATTTATCGCTGCGCCAATCTGTGCACTATTAGTTGCACTTAGTAGTGGCATGGCCATTTTCCCTGTATCGGCAGATACAAACTTTATTAACGCCTATATGGATGGCTTTGCAGGCTTCTTAAGTGCGTGGTTCTTTATGTTCTTACTGGGGTCGTTATTCGGTAAGTTCATGGAAGACACCGGTGCTGCTGACAGTGTTGCAAGCTACATTGTGGGTAAACTAGGTATGAAGCACGCCGTTCTTGCGGTTGTGATTGCCTGTGCCGTTTTAACCTACGGTGGCGTGAGCGTCTTTATCGTTGCGTTTTCTGTTTATCCAATGGCATTAAGTCTGTTTAAAGATGCAAACTTACCGCGCCGCTTTATTCCAGCAACGCTGGCATTTGGTTCGGTGACCTTTACCATGACTTCGGCAGGTTCGCCAGAAATTCAAAACTGGATCCCGGTTAAGCACCTTGGCACGTCGCCTTATGCGGCATGGGAAGTGAGCTTAGTGGTCGCTATTTTCATGGCGACAGCAGGTTACTTTTGGTTAAACAAGATGATCAAAAAAGCCGTTGCTAACGGCGAAACGTTTGAAGCGCGTGATGATGATCCTGTGATTATTGAGCGTCGTCGTCCGCATCCAATCACCGGTGTGATCCCACTGATTGTGGTATTAGTTCTGTCATTTGCATTGCACGATATTTTACAGCAGACGGCGCTGATTGTTGCCTTGCTTGGTGGCGTAATGAGTATTGTGATTATTAACTTCAAGCATTTTCACGATATGGGTAACGCTATTAATGTTGGTACAACTGGCGCTTTAGTGGCAATCGGTAATACCGCTGCTGTGGTTGGTTTTGGCGCTGTGGCGAAAGTGTCACCAGCATTTACCGCCGCTGTCGATGTGATGACCCATATGCCGGGGAATGAGTTGGTTGGTGCTGCCGTTGCGGTTAGTGTGATTGCCGGCTTAACAGGCTCTGCTTCTGGCGGACAAGCCATTGCATTACCGCTTGTCGCACCGGGTTATTTAGACATGGGTGTAAACCCTGAACAACTGCACCGTGTAGTGGCAATTAGTTCTGGAGCCCTCGATACCTTGCCGCATAATGGTTATGTGGTCACAACAATACGTGCTATCTGTAAAGAAACGCATCAACGAGCGTATTGGTCAATGGCAGCGCTGACTGCGGTCATTCCGCTTATCGGTGTCGCATTGGCACTCGGACTCTTTATTTTCTTTTAAGGAACAGCAATGAAAACCAAATTAATAATTTTGCTATGGCTGGTTGTATTTAGTAGCACCGCGTTTGGCGCTGCAAACAAAGCCGACACCATGCTGGTGGAAAAGCAGCATTTTACGACAAAAGATTTTACCACTGTGTCTGGTGTGACGTTAGAGCAAGTGGATATTGGCTGGGAAAGTTACGGAAAACTAAACGCCAATAAAGATAACGTGATTTTAATCACTCATTACTTCTCTGGTACTTCTCATGCCGCAGGTAAATATAAAGCGGATGATGCCCTACCGGGTTATTGGGATGCGATTATCGGCCCAGGTAAAGCTATCGATACCAATAAATATTATGTGATTAGCTCAGATACCTTAGTGAATGCCAACTGGCATGATGAAAATGTCATTACCACAGGCCCTGCGTCAACTAATCCAAAAACAGGTAAACCTTATGGTTTGGATTTCCCTGTGGTTACGATTACTGACTTTGTGAATGTGCAAAAGCGTTTACTCGAAAGCCTAGGTATCACTAAGTTACATGCTGTGATGGGCGCATCAATGGGGTCGTTTCAAGCACTTGAGTGGGCAACACGTTACCCAGATAAAGTTGAGCGCTTAATTCATGTGATTGGCGCTGCAACGATGGATGCATGGACAGTTGCTGCACTTGAAAAATGGGCGTTACCAATTCGTCTAGATAAAAACTGGCAGCAAGGTAATTACTACGGCAAAGAGCGCCCATTAGATGGTTTAGCGGCAACCATGCTTAATATTACGCAAGATGCGATGCATCCAATTATTTACAACGCGAGCTTCCCTGACTTTAACGTTTTGGATGAAGGTGCGTTAAAAGACATTCGCACCTTGCCTAAGTTAAACCAAGTACTCGCTCAGCGCGCAATGGCACGAGCGAAAACTCAAGATGCCAACCATGTACTTTATTTGGTCCGGGCATCACAATTATTTACCGCTGGTATGCAGAGCGATTTAACAACAGCACTTAAAAATGTCTCTGCCAAAACATTATTGCTACCTGCAACGAACGACTTACTGCTTCGTCCTGAAAACATGCGTACTGTGTTTGACACCATGAAAGCGGCAGGTAAAGACGTTGAGATTTCAGAAATTGAAGGGGGCTGGGGACACCTTGATGGTCTTTTCTCAATCGCCCCGAAAGCGCAGCTTATCAGTGAGTTTTTAGAGGAGTAACCCGATGAGCAAAACAGTTTTAATTACCGGTGCAGCCAGTGGTATTGGTCTCTATGTTGCCCAGCAACTGGCGATGCAAGGTCACACTATTATTGTGACTGATTTAAATCAGCAAGCAGCACAACAAGCGGCAGCAGGCATTGTTGAACAAGGCGGCAGCGCTGAAGGGTATGCACTTAATGTGGCTGATAGTGATGCAATAGAGCAGTTTTTCACTGAGCTTAATCAGCCAATTGATGTACTTATTAATAATGCGGGTATTCAGCACGTTGCGAAGCTTGAGGATTTTCCGGCTGATAAATGGCAGTTCTTACAGCAAGTTATGCTCGTTGGCCCGGCGATGATGACCAAGGCGGTACTCCCTCGCATGCGTGAGCAAGATTTTGGTCGCATCATTAATATTGGTTCAATCCATGCCATGGTGGCGTCTAAATATAAGTCGGCTTATATCGCTGCAAAACATGGCTTAATCGGCTTTGCTAAAACCATGGCACTTGAAACTGGCGATGCCAATATCACGATTAATACCGTGTGCCCAGCGTATGTAAAAACGCCGCTTGTTGAGCAACAAATTGCCTCGCAAGCCAAAGAACATGGCATTTCTGAGCAACAAGTGATCGACACAATTATGCTAGCACCGATGCCGAAAAAAGCATTTATCGGCTTAGATGAGATCCTGCATACCGTTAGCTTTTTAATGGCCGATGCAGCACGCAATATTACCGCCCAAGCAATCGCCATTGATGGCGGTTGGACTGCACAATAGGAGGAGCCAATGGCAGGTTTTGATAAAGTAGTTACAAGTTATAGCGAAGCAATGGCTGGCCTTGAAGATGGCATGACAGTGATAGCCGGTGGATTTGGCTTATGCGGTATTCCTGAAGGACTGATTGCGCAAATTAAACGTCAAGGCACCCGAGATTTAACCGTGGTATCGAATAACTGTGGCGTTGATGGTTTTGGTTTAGGAGTGCTACTTGAAGATAAGCAAATCAGTAAGATGGTTGCCTCTTACGTTGGTGAAAACGCGCTATTTGAGCAGCAACTATTAAATGGTGAACTTGAAGTTGAGCTGACACCGCAAGGCACTTTAGCTGAAAGAATGCGCGCAGGCGGTGCGGGTATTCCTGCATTTTATACCGCAACGGGTGTCGGTACACCGGTGGCTGACGGTAAAGAAACCCGCAATATTAATGGTCGCGATTATTTATTAGAGCCAAGCATTACTGGCGACTTTGCGATAGTTAAAGCGTGGAAAGCAGATCGCTACGGTAACTGCATTTATCGTCATACGGCGATGAACTTTAACCCGATGGCAGCAACCGCTGGCAAAATTACGGTTCTTGAAGTTGAAGAAATTGTTGAGCCAGGGGAGCTAGAGCCAAGCCAAATTCACACGCCGGGTATCTATATTGACCGAGTGATTAAAGGTGAATTTGAAAAGCGCATCGAGAAAGTTACCACTAAGCAAGAGAATCAATAAGGAGCACGCTGATGGCATTATCACGAGAACAAATCGCTAAACGCGTGGCGATGGAACTACAGGATGGTTACTACGTTAACTTGGGCATAGGTATTCCAACCTTGGTTGCTAATTACGTCCCTGATGGCATCGAAGTGATGCTGCAATCTGAAAATGGTTTACTCGGTATGGGACCATACCCAAGTGCAGACCAAGTTGATGCCGATATGATCAACGCAGGTAAAGAAACGGTCACCGCAGCAAACGGGGCGGCTATATTTAGTTCCGCAGAAAGCTTTGCCATGATCCGCGGTGGGCACGTTGATTTAACTGTGCTGGGTGCGTTTGAAGTAGATCAAAACGGCAACATTGCCAGTTGGATGATCCCGAAAAAGCTGGTTAAAGGGATGGGCGGTGCGATGGATTTAGTAGCCGGTGCGAAAAACATTATTTGTACTATGACCCATGCCAATAAGCATGGCGAATCAAAACTGCTGACCGAATGCAGTTTGCCGTTAACGGGTGTTGGTTGTATCAATAAAGTGATCACTGATTTGGCACTATTAGAAATTAAAGACGGTGCATTTCATTTATTAGAGCGTGCGCCAGGTGTCTCGGTTGATGAGATTATTGCTAAGACACAGGGCAAACTTATTGTCTCTGGTGACGTTCCTGAGATGACTTTTAGCTAGTTTTGCGACTTTTAAGCAGCTAATTTGCCTAGATTTTATACTAACCCCCAGTAATGTGCTTTTTGTTCATGAGTTTTATGAACAAAAAGCCATTTATCACCATCAATGCAACTTACCCCCTAAACATTTCGTTAATCTATCGTTAACACTATGCTCCAAACCAGATCGCCATTTGCAGTAGGCCGATCAACGACAACAAATAATTATAATCTGGTGTGGAGTAATTCATGAAAGCAAGTAACACACAGCTCGCTTTAGCCGTTGCAGCGGCGTTAGCAAGTACATCAGCATTCGCACAAAGCGACACTGAACAACTACAGCAACAACTCGAAGCACTTCAAAAAGAAGTGGATTCATTAAAAACATCTAGCGGCTTCAACCTAGAATTTGGTGGTCGCGTGCAACTTGATTACAACTATTTCGACGGTGCTTACAATGCCGACAATGATGGCGCTGGAGGCAGCGACTTCTTCCCACGTCGTATCCGTACTTATGTTGAAAGTGAACATGGCAACTGGGATCACAAATTACTACTCGAATTTTCTGAAGGCTCGGCTGAAATCGTGTTAGCGCGGGTACGTTATGCATTCGACAACGGCTTAAAAGTAAAAGCCGGTAAAATCCGTGAAGACATGTCGCTCAATGCGCTAACCAGTTCTAAACACATTAATACCATTGAGCGTAGCACCCTTGCTAACACCTTCTCGCCTTTCTTCCGCTGGGGTATCTCGGCTTATCAATACTTTAAAGATTCAGGCTTGCGTTACGCCGTGGGTGTTTACAAAAACGATGCGTTTGGTGCTTCAGGCCATGACGAAAATGACAAACTGACATTGGCTGTAACAGGTCGCTTAACTTGGTCAAGTGCAGCGCCGGGTGATGTGATTCATTTAGGTGCTTGGCACTCTTATCGTGATATGGGCGGCAATGACTTAAGCGCTCGTTTTGCCCGTGGTGAAGTGCGTGAAACCAATGTTCGCTTAGTCGATTACGCAGTCGGAGGTGAAACCGCAGCGCTAAATAGCATGTCGCAAAGCGGTCTTGAATTTGCCTACCAAGCGAATGCATTCACTCTAGAGGCTGAATATGCCAGCCGTTACCTCGATACGGTTGATAGTAGCAACGAACTTGATGGTGAGCGTTTTGATGGCTTTCATGTTTCGGCGAGTTATTTCTTAGGCGGTGAGCAGCGCCGTTACAAAGCAGGCTCAGCATTATTTGTACAACCAAAAGGGATTAAAGATGCATGGGAGCTGGTTGCACGTGTGTCACAAATGAACGCCAGCAGCAAACAGCAAGGTACCGATGTAACCACTTATACATTAGGCACATCATATTACCTAAGCAGCGATATCAAATTTATGGGCAACCTGATTTACAGCGATGTTGATGGTGCCGGTGCTTCTACGCTGGTAGGTGATGAAGATTCAGGTATGGGCATCAGTGCTCGTATGCAGTACTTATTTTAGGAGTCGTGCATTATGACTATGTTTAAATCATTAAAAAGATCTGTTTTAGCAGCTTCATTATTAGTAGCCAGCCCATTGGCATTGGCAAACTTACACTTTTTGGTACCAGGTGGCCCAGGCGGCGGTTGGGATACCACAGCACGTGGTGTTGGTGAAGCAATGGTAAAAGCGGGCATTGAAGATAATGCATCGTTTCAGAATATGTCGGGCGGCGGCGGTGGCCGTGCAATTGCTTACTTGATTGAGTCGGGCACTAAAAAAGGCGATATGTTGATGGTTAACTCAACGCCTATCGTTCTGCGCGCATTATCAGGCAAAATTCCTTACAGCTATCGCGATTTAACACCAGTTGCCAGCATGATTGCTGATTATGGTGCATTTGTGGTGCGTAATGACTCGCCATTTAAAACATGGCAAGACGTTATTGATGCCATGAAAAAAGACCCAGGCTCTGTAAAAGTAGCAGGTGGCTCTGCGCGCGGCAGCATGGATCACTTAGTGGCTGCACAAGCGGTTAAAGCGGCGGGTCTTGATGGTCGTCGATTACGTTACATTCCTTACGATGCCGGTGGTAAAGCGAAAGCTGGTTTATTGTCGGGTGAGGTCAACTTACTTTCAACAGGCTTAAGTGAAGCACTCGAAGTCGCTAATGGTGGTCAGGCACGTATTTTAGCTGTGACTTCTGCAGAGACATTGCCAGATTACCCAGCAATTCCAACCTTAAAGTCGCTAGGTTACGACATGGAGTTCGTAAACTGGCGCGGCTTTTTTGCAACCCCAGATTTACCAGCAGACAAACTAGCCGAGTACACAGAAAAGCTACGTAAGCTACAACAAACTCCTGAGTGGGAAGCGGTTCGTGCTCGTAATGGTTGGCTAAATCTATTTCAAGAAAAAGAAGCATTTATTAAATCGCTTGAGCAGCAAGAAGCGCAATTACGCGTTGTAATGAAAGAACTTGGTTTTATCCGAGGCTAAGGTTAGACGATGTTAAACCGTGAACTAATTGGACCAAGTTTATTCTTGGTCCTCTTTACCCTCTACGCCCTTGTGGCTTGGCAAATTCCACTTATGCCATTTGAAGAGTACGAAAGCGTTACTTCTGCAACCTTACCAAAAGTGTATGCAGTATTCGGTATCGTGGTGTGTGTACTATCGATTGGTGCCAACTTATTAAAGCAAGCGCCTGCAGAAAAAGCAGAGCTACTCAGTAAGGGTAACTTACTACGTACCTTTGCGCTGTTGGTATTAATGGTTGCTTATAGCGCCATGCTTGAACCGTTCGGCTTTTTAATTGCCACCAGTGCCTTTTTAATTACGGGCTTTTTTATCATGGGCGAACGCCGTAAGGCAGTGTTGTTGTTTGCTTCTGTGCCTGTGGCCGTGGTTTTTTGGTTTTTAATGACACAAGTACTGGGCATTTACTTAGTACCTGGCAATCTGTGGAGTTAAGTTATGCTTGATGGAATTATGTTAGGTTTGTCGACCGTACTCGACTGGAACAACTTGTTATATGTGATTGTTGGCTGCTTTGTTGGCACGTTCATTGGTATGCTACCTGGCCTTGGTCCAATTACCGCGATTGCGTTGATGATCCCGATCACTTACAGCATCGGTGCTGATTCGGGCATGATTTTAATGGCCGGTGTTTACTACGGGGCTATATTCGGTGGCTCTACTTCTTCTATTTTGATTAATGCGCCGGGTGTAGCGGGGACAGTAGCGTCATCGTTTGATGGTTACCCACTAGCAAAACAAGGTAAGGCTGGTAAAGCCCTTGCGATTGCAGCTTATTCATCCTTTATAGGTGGGACGATTGGCGCCATTTTATTGATGGTGGCTGCGCCATTATTAGCGAAAGTGTCATTAAGTTTCCAATCGCCTGATTATGTTGTACTGATGTTTTTAGGCTTAACGGCGATTGCTGCGTTCTCTAATAAAGGGCAATTTTTAAAAGCCATGATGATGACGGTATTTGGTTTAATGCTGGCAACGGTAGGTATTGATCCCTCTTCAGGTACCGAGCGCTTTACTTTTGGCCAAGCTGATTTACTAGATGGTATTAGCTTTTTATTAGTAGCAATGGCAACATTTGCGTTGGCTGAGGCACTGATTAATGTGGCGCGCCCAGAAGCTGAGCCAGATAAAAAAATTGACGATCCTGATACGCCAAAAATTGGTTCAACAAAACTGACTAAAGAAGAAGTAAAAGATATGGCTCCTGTGGTTGGCCGCTCATCTTTACTTGGCTTTATAGTCGGTGTTTTACCGGGTGCAGGGGCAACCATTGCCAGCTTTATGGCCTACGCTACTGAGCGTAACCTTGCTCCAAAGGCACTGAAAGATAAATTTGGTAAGGGTTCAATGCGTGGCTTAGCGGCACCTGAGTCGGCTAATAATGCAGCCTGTACGGGCTCATTTGTACCATTACTGACTTTAGGTATTCCAGGCTCTGGTACAACAGCGATCATGCTAGGGGCATTAATTGCTTACGGTATTCAGCCGGGCCCTATGTTAATGCAAGAAAACCCAAGCGTGTTTTGGGCAGTTATTGTCAGTATGTACTTTGGCAACATTGTACTGCTGATTTTGAATCTGCCGTTGATCCCATATTTCGCTAAAGTGTTGGCAATGCCTAAATCTGTGCTGACCGTGATGATTTTATTCTTCAGCTTAATTGGTGTGTATTTAGTGTCATTTAACACCTTTGATTTATTTATGATGGTGGGCTTTGCGCTGGTGGCCTTGGTGCTTCGATTGTTAGCTTTCCCGATGGCACCTTTATTACTTGGCTTTATCCTCGGTGATATGATTGAGCGAAACTTCCGCCGTGCAATGATGATTTCTGATGGTTCGCTGAGCTTTTTATGGGACCGCCCATTAACACTGAGTATTTTTGTGATTTCGATCTTAGTGTTGTTGTTCCCACTGAAAGACTATATTGTCCAACGTCGTAAAGAAAAAGCAGCTACGCAAGCAGAGCAACATGCGTAGAACAAGGCACTGATATGAGATACACCAATAAGCTAAACCCATTTCAGCATATGGTTAAAAAACCTAAGCGCTTAGAAACGCGACTCATTATTTGGGTTACCGGTCTATGTGTTTTACAGGCTGTGTTGTTTGGCGCATTGGTGTATCAGATCACTGCAGAAAGCTTACATAACCACATGGGTGATAAAGCGCTTGCGCTCGCAACCAGTATTGCCTCACGGGATGATGTGCAAAGCGCATTGCAAACCAAGCAAGGGCTTGATGAGTTAAATACGCAAATTGAGCATATTCGTGAACTCACCGCTGCCAGCTTTATCGTAATTGGCGATAAAAATACTCGCCGCATTGTTCACCCCGACTCTGACAAGCTCGGTAAGCCGATGGTGGGTGGTGATAGTAAAGCGGCGCTACGTGGTGAGCGGTATGTATCGATTGCAAAAGGGAGTTTGGGCGAGTCTATTCGTGGCAAAGTCCCTGTGCTTTCAGAGCAGGGCGAAGTCATCGGCTTGGTATCGGTTGGCTTTTTAGTGCAATCAATTGAACCGCTTATTCGTGCTCGTAGTGCTGAAATTATGCTTTGGGGTTTGTTGTTAGTCGGTTTAAGTATTTTGGCCGCGGTGTATATTGGTCAACGGGTTCGTAATGCTATTTTTGGTTTACAGCCTGATGAAATAGCAAGGCTGTTCTCTGAGCAAGATGCTATTTTGAACACTGTTCGTAGCGGCATTATTGCCCTCGATCCTGAGGGTAACGTGCGTAACTTAAACCAGCGTGCTTGCGAAATTCTCGGTAAACCGACTAGCTGTATTCATCAGCCACTTAAGCTTGCAGATTTGCTTCCTGAACATAGCGAGTTTTTGATGCATAACCAACAGCGTCCGATTGTAGGTTTTGAATTGTTTGCCGCCGATAAACGCATTGTGTTGTCGCGATATGCATTGCAAGTGCAAGGTCAGGCTGATGGTATTTTGTTGAGTATGCGCCCTGCGGATGAGCTTGAATATTTATCGCAGCAATTAACTAAAGTGCAAGCCTTTGCTGAGTTATTGCGGGTGCAAACGCATGATTACTCGAACAAGCTAAACTTAATTGGTGCGTTAATTCAAATGGGGCAAACGGATCAGGCAATTGAGTTAATTGGTCAAGAAAGTAAAGGCTCGCAAGCGCAGATCCATCATTTACTCGAAAGGATCCAAGATCCGGTACTAGCAGGTTTATTGGTTGGTAAATACCACAAAGCCCGCGAACTTAATGTAATTCTTGAGCTTAATCCAGATAGCTTATTAGGATCGATCACCCGTAAAGATATGCTTGAACGGGTTGTCTCGATACTTGGCAATTTGATTGATAACGCAATTGAAGCTGCTATTCGAGCTAGCGATACACGTACCCCTAAGGTTCGTGTTACGGTTGATGAAACCAGTAAAACACTATTGTTTGATGTTGAAGACAGCGGTTTTGGTTTAGGCGATGACAAGGATGTGATATTTACACCACAATACAGTTCTAAGTCAGGGGCTGAGCATGGTATCGGCCTTTATTTGGTCAAAACCAACTTAGATTCGTGTCGTGGTAGTTTAGAAATAGGTGAGTCTGATCTGATGGGGGCACGCTTAAGTGTCTACATTCCAAAATAATAAAAAATGATCAGCCTATAAATAAAAGGTAAAGAACATGACTTACTCAGTTGTCATTGTTGAAGACGAAGTTGAAGTAGCCCAATTATTGGCGCAATACTTATTACTTCCTCATGGCGTTGCTGGCCAACAAGGGGCGCGGCAAGCACTGCGTCAGGGGCAATATCAGGTTGTTGGTATTGCAGGCAATCTTGCCACTGCGAAAGCGCTATTATCAGCGATTAATGCCGATTTAATTTTGCTCGATATTCATTTACCCGATGGCAATGGCCTTGATTTACTTAATGAATTACGCCGCGAAGAAATGAAAAGCGAAGTAATGCTATTAACCGCAGCAAAAGAAGTAGAAACACTGGAAAAAGCCATGCAACTTGGCGCCTGTGATTTCTTAGTTAAACCATTAATGCTAAATCGCTTAGATCAAGCGCTGGCGCGATTCGAAGCAAGGCAACAATGTTTATCAGATGCCGATGAAGTAACCCAATCTATGGTCGATACTTTATTTGGATCGCAAGAACAGTTAAAAGCCCCGGTCAGGTTGCCAAAAGGGGTGGATCAGCTTACTTTGCAAAAGATCTTAAAAGCGTTTAAAGCGAATATTGGCACGGCTTTTACTGCTCAGCAAATGGGTGATTTAGTCGGCGTAAGCCGCTCAACAGCCCGTCGTTACCTTGAATACTTGCTTGAAGCTAAGCAAGTCAGTGCTGATCAGAGCTACGGAAGTATCGGGCGACCCGAGCGTTGTTATAAAATGACAAGTAGCTAATCGCATCATTTAATTGCCAAATCAGCGCTAAATTAGCGATTTTAGTAGCATAAACTCACTGTTCGGCACGTTAAAAAGTGCCGCTTATCCTGAGCATAGAAAAATTTTATAAAATTGATTGCATTTTAAGCGACTTCGATGGTGATGTTCGCTTTAAGTAATGCTATACTCCCGCCGAATAATTTTTCGACTTTATTAAGAGTAAAATAATGGCAGATTTATCGAAGTACAGAAATATTGGTATTTTCGCCCACGTTGACGCGGGTAAAACTACCACCACTGAGCGTATCCTTAAGCTTACGGGTAAAATTCATAAGACTGGTGAGGTACACGACGGTGAGTCTACTACTGACTTCATGGAACAAGAAGCTGAGCGCGGTATTACAATCCAATCAGCAGCTGTAACTTGTGAGTGGAAAGGCCACCGCTTAAACGTTATCGATACTCCGGGACACGTTGACTTCACAGTAGAAGTATACCGTTCACTTAAAGTACTAGACGGTGGTATCGGTGTATTCTGTGGTTCTGGTGGTGTTGAGCCGCAGTCAGAAACTAACTGGCGTTATGCGAACGAATCAGAAGTTGCACGTGTAATCTTCGTAAACAAATTAGACCGTATGGGTGCTGATTTCTACCGCGTTGTAGGTCAAGTTGAGAAAGTACTAGGTGCTAACCCACTAGTTATGACTTTACCAATCGGTATCGAAGACCAATTCACTGGTGTTGTAGACGTACTTGAGAAAAAAGCATACGTTTGGGACGAGACTGGTCTTCCTGAAAACTACGAAGTACAAGACGTTCCAGCTGACATGGTAGACAAAGTTGACGAATACCATGAGATGCTTGTTGAGTCTGCTGTTGAGCAAGACGAAGACCTAATGATGGCTTACATGGAAGGTGAAGAGCCTTCTCTAGAAGACATCAAACGTTGTATCCGTAAAGGTACTCGTGATCTTGCGTTCTTCCCAACATACTGTGGTTCTGCATTCAAAAACAAAGGTATGCAGTTAGTATTAGACGCGGTTGTAGATTACCTACCTTCGCCTACAGAAGTTGACCCACAACCTCTAACTGATCCTGAAACAGGTGAGCCTACTGGTGAAGTAGCAACTGTTTCTGCAGATGAGCCACTTAAAGCGTTAGCGTTCAAAATCATGGACGACCGTTTCGGTGCACTTACGTTCATCCGTATCTACGCTGGTCGCATGAAGAAAGGTGACACAATCCTTAACTCAGCAACTGGTAAAACAGAGCGTATCGGCCGTATGGTTGAGATGCAAGCTGACGAGCGTAACGAACTTACTGAAGCACAAGCGGGTGACATCATCGCTGTTGTTGGTATGAAGAACGTTCAAACTGGTCACACTCTTTGTGATCCTAAGCACGAATGTACACTTGAAGCGATGATCTTCCCTGATCCAGTTATCTCAATCGCTGTTGCTCCTAAAGACAAAGGCGGTAACGAGAAGATGGGTATCGCGATCGGTAAGATGGTTGCAGAAGATCCTTCATTCCAAGTTGAAACTGACGAAGATTCAGGCGAAACCATCCTTAAAGGTATGGGTGAGCTTCACTTAGATATCAAAGTAGATATCCTTAAGCGTACTTACGGCGTAGACCTAGTTGTTGGTCAACCTCAGGTTGCTTACCGTGAAACTATCACGAAAGAAATCGAAGATAGCTACACGCATAAGAAACAATCTGGTGGTTCTGGTCAATTCGGTAAGATCGATTACCGCATCAAGCCAGGCGAGCAAAACTCAGGCTTCACGTTCTCTTCATCAGTTGTTGGTGGTAACGTACCTAAAGAATTCTGGCCTGCAGTTGAGAAAGGCTTCGCATCAATGATGCAAGAAGGTGTTCTAGCTGGCTTCCCAGTATTAGACGTTGAAGTTGAACTTTTCGACGGTGCTTTCCACGCAGTTGACTCATCAGCAATCGCGTTCGAAATCGCTGCTAAAGGCGCTTTCCGTCAGTCTATCCCTAAAGCGGGTGCACAACTTCTTGAGCCAATCATGAAAGTTGACGTATTCACTCCGGAAGACAACGTAGGTGACGTAATCGGTGACCTTAACCGTCGTCGTGGTATGATCAAAGACCAAGAAGCTGGCGCAATGGGCGTTCGCATCAAGGGTGATGTACCACTTTCTGAAATGTTCGGTTACATCGGCCACTTACGTACTATCACTTCTGGTCGTGGTCAGTTCTCTATGGAGTTCTCACACTACGCACCATGTCCTGCAAACGTTGCTGAAACAGTAATCGCTGCAGAAAAAGAGAAAAAAGCTGCTAAGTAATTAGCCTTTTAACTTCTTTTAAAAAAACCCGCACTTGTTGCGGGTTTTTTATTGCCTCAAAATAGACAACTTAATTAAGCGGATTGGTATGAGTGGTATAAATTATAATATTTTAATTTAAATCTGTGATAAGTAAAAAGTAGCGGTTTTATAATGAGTTGCGGTCTAGTTTCTTTTTTCTAGTACAAAAGTATTTTTTTGTACCTTGTGTCCCTTTTTTAGACTCTGTAAAATAGCAATCGAATGATTCTTTAATCATTTTGTATTATACGTCAGCTTATTATCATTAAAATTTTAAGATTCAGCCTCATGAAAACGATAAAGTTAAGTCCTAATTGGACTCTACAGGGAACCAAGATAGCGTTTGCTATTCTTGTTTTATTAAGCGTTACTTTTCTTGGAACATCGCTACTTTTGTTTCTTTTACCTATTTTGCTCTTTATAACTATTTTAAATTTCTTACAACTGCGCTTTTTACACTGTTATAAAGCGGGAATTTGTTATTCGCGTGGAATTAAAAAGCGTTATATTAACACTGAAGATATTGCTGCAGTTGAGTTCTCTCAGCTCGCATTTCTAACTATTTTTAAAGTAGATTTAGTAAATGGAAAAAGCTGCCAATTCTTTAATTGGCAAGTTAGCGATGAGCAAAAAATTGAGATTGAAAGACTCTATAAGGCAAAAGCCAACTCTAGAGTTAAATCAGTTTTAGAGTGTGAAGTATAAAAAAGGCCGCGATAAGCGGCCTTTTTACTTAATGCGGTGTCGCTTATTTTTTCATGCGACGACGAAGTGCAAATGGTAAAGCAAGTAGACTTAACCAAGCAAATGAACCAGAATCATCATCTTTTGACTCTTCTTCAGTTTCATCTTCTTCAACTTCTTCGGTTACATCATCTGCCACATCATTGGTAATGTTGATGTATAGCAGTTGTGCTTCTGATAAGTTGCCTGCGCTATCTTCTGCACGGATCATTAATGTAAGCTTGTCTTCTTCTTCAAAATCGAGCTCTTTGGCTACTGTGATTTCACCTGTAGCACTGATTGCAATCGCGTCAGCATGCTCACCTTCAATGCTAAAGCTAACGACAGGTGTATAATCAGCGTCACCATCAGAGAAAACAAGTTGACCAATCACAGCGCCCACCTCACTGTTTTCAACGATTTCGAATGATTGCTGAACTTCGATTACTGGCGCTTGTTGTTCTGGAACAGGCTCAGCAGATTGGATATCAACAATCACTGGGTCGTGATCAGATGCACGGTATGCATCGTCAGCGTAAAGGCTAGCTTGTTGTGTCGATGATTTATACTCAAGGTTGTAGTCTAGGCTGATTGGCTCATCGGCATTGATATGCCAATCCGTAGCAGCAACAACTTTAGCAAGCATAGATTCAGAGACTAGTGCGTGGTCAAGGCTACCAATGCGGCCAGAGAAGCTATAAGAATAACCTAATGTGTCGCCGTCTAGTTCAGCAACCGCACTCTTCAGACCTTTATCTGCAAATGCACGGATAGGATCTTCCATCGCGTATGCGTTCATATCGCCCACTAAGATGATATCTTCATCTTCAACTTCTGTTGGGTAAGTGGCTAACCAATCAGCATATGCATTTGCACCCGCAACACGGATTTCATTCCAACATGCTTGACCATCGCCTAAGTCAGCATTATTACCTTCAGCGCTACCACAGCCGCCTTTAGATTTTAGGTGGGCAACGGCAACTGTGAAGATTTCTTCGCTTTCAAGAGATTGGAAGCTTTGTGCAATAGGCGGGCGATTGCTGTAATCGAAAGGTTCTACTGTAGTATGAGCAGCCTTACCAACTTCAGATACTTTATTTGAGCGATAAATCAGTGCTGTCGTGATTGCATCAGTACCAATTTGGTCAACGCCGAAATCAACGAATGCGTAGGTATTTTCTGCATCTTCATCATTAAGTGCAGATACTAGGCTAGCAATGGCGCTATTTTCACCGAAACCGTCATTTTCGATTTCCATTAAGCCAATCACATCAGCATTTATAGCCGTGATTGCGCTAACTAATTTAGCTTCTTGGCGAGTAAACTCTTCTTCGCTATCTGCACCACGGCTAGTTGGGAAGCCTGCACCTTGGCCGTCGCCATTAAAGTAGTTTAATACGTTAAAGCTTGCTACACGTAGATCTGCATCTTCGTTAAGCTCTGGTGCATCTGTACGCGGGTTAGTTGCAGTGAACTCAGGTTGTACTGTAGGGTGAATACGATAACGGTCGAAGCTATAACCCATCACACCGATAATCGTATTAACAGTATCACCTAAACGTAATGTGTTATAGGCATCAAGGCCCGTACCTGGGTAAGCAATAGGATCAAGGTTTTGCTTTGTTGAACCATCGTCGATTAAGATTTGTTTTTTCAGGTTTTCAGCTTCAACAGCATTTGCTGCATCGCCTGGAAGCGCTACTTGAGTTCCTTGGTATAAACGCTCAGTACCTAAGTCAACTTCACCATAGCGACCAAGGCCGTAGTTGTTATTAACGACTAAAGGTTGCGCGATGGTTACTAACATACCTTCGTAAGCTTCAAGGTCAGCCACGTCAGTAACTGGTAAAGTGATAGCGGTTGCATCAGTAGATAAACCTGTCGCACAGATCTCAACTTGGCTAACATCGCCTAGTTGTGTTGCGCTGTAGTATTCAGCAACGCTACCTTTTACACGCACATGGTCACCAACTGCAACGTCGGTATCTGCGAAATAAACAAATACACCTTCAGAAGTTAGTGGGTTTGTATCAACATCAGTAGCAAGTGAGCTAATGAAGAAACCTTTTAGTTGATCATCACCTTGGAAGTCAGCTGTAACAACACCTTCAACTTCTACTTCAGTGTTAATAAGCGGGCTGTCGCCGCCTTCACCTTGAATTGCGCTGATTAAGGTTTTTGCTGCACCACACTCAAGGGGAGTGACAGGTTCTGGCTCAGGCGTTGGCTCTGTGCTCTCACCATATTGACCAATATTGCTGAAATCGTCTTGGTCGAATTGCTCCCACTCATCGCTTGGGTTGAACGCAGAGGTAGCATCAGTACGGCCTGTAGTAACAGTTGCTTTACGGCGCAGTGTTTTATTTTGTGTTGAAACGCCGCCTTCATCCCATGCTGAACCTGGATCAACGCCCAGTTGACCAAAGCTATCAACAATTGCACCATCTTTAGTTAGCACTAATGCGTCATCACCGTTGAAGTAAGTGATTGTTGATTCAGTATCTGCATTGGCTTTTAACTCATCAGCAGAGCCCGCATTTACAATAACGTAGGTTGCATTTGCTGCAAGAGTACCGGTTAAAGCTAAGCTGTTATTAGGGTCTGCTAGATCGCCGTTACCATTTGAGTATAAAGAGATGGTGTAACCGTCAAGCGATAGTTCAGCACTCGATGTGTTGTATAGCTCTACCGCTTTATTGTTAGAGCTTCCTTCAACATATTCAGAGATGATTAGGTTGGCAGAAGCAGGCGCGCTCAGGCTTGCAATAACAAGCGCGAGCGGCGTTAATTTTGTATTTATCATTATTTTTCCCGTGTATGTATTATTAAAGTCCCAATATGGGACACAGTACTTTAAGAAAAATCTATGACAAATTAAATACAAAATGTTAATAAAATAGAAATAATGACCTATTTTAAGAATATTTTTTTAAGTTAGTTGTTTTTTAACCATTTTGCAGCTTGTTTTGCAAAATAAGTCAGGATGCCATCGGCGCCAGCGCGCTTAAATGCTAATAATGACTCCATGATTATTGCATCTTCTGCAAGCCAACCGTTATCAATGGCTGCTTTATGCATAGCATATTCACCACTTACTTGATAAGCAAATGTGGGCACACCAAACTCATCTTTTACGCGGCGTACTACATCTAAATATGGCATACCTGGTTTCACCATTACCATGTCTGCACCTTCTTGCAGATCAAGGGCTACTTCACGAATCGCTTCATCAGAGTTGGCAGGGTCCATTTGATAGGTCTTTTTATCGGCACCTTTTAAGTTGCCTGCAGAACCTACCGCATCACGGAATGGGCCATAGTAGCTTGAAGCGTATTTAGCTGAGTAAGCCATGATACGAGTGTGGATATGGCCTTCGGCTTCGAGAGCTTCACGAATTGCACCAATACGTCCATCCATCATGTCTGATGGCGCAACTACATCAGCCCCAGCTTCGGCATGCGATAGCGCTTGTTTAACTAAGATTTCAGTTGTTACATCATTAATCACATAACCGTCTTCATCGATGATGCCGTCTTGACCATGAACAGTGAACGGGTCAAGTGCAACATCTGTGATCACACCTAATGTAGGAAAAGCCTCTTTAAGTGCGCGTACAGTGCGTTGTGCTAATGCATCTGGGTTATAGGCTTCTTCAGCAAGAAGGGATTTTTTATCGCTCGGTGTTACCGGGAAAATAGCGACGGCAGGTACACCTAGCTCTACAAGCTCTTTTGCTTCTTCAAGTAGTAAATCGATAGAAAGACGCTCAATGCCAGGCATAGACTCAATAGCTTCGCGGCGATTTTTACCTTCTAACACAAATACAGGAAAAATAAGATCATTAACAGTTAGTTGGTTTTCAGCCATTAGGCGACGAGAGAAGTCATCACGACGCATGCGGCGCATACGTGTATAAGGGAAAAGGTCGAGTCCTGATTGGGCCATGCTTTGTATACTCCTAGTCTGGTAGAGGATAACTCACTACGCGATTTCGACCTGTTTGCTTGGCATGATATAAGGCTTTGTCGGCATAGTCAGTGAATAAACTTGGGTTATTAATGTCTTCAGCAATTGCGCTGTAAACACCTGCACTCAAAGTAAATTTAATCGTTGTTCCGGCAACTATTATATCAGTATTTTGGGCTGCTTTGCGTATTTGTTCGGCAATTTCTAATGCACCTTCTAGTGGTGTATTCGGTAATAACACTACAAATTCTTCGCCGCCATAGCGCGCCACTTCATCGAGAGGTCGTTTAAGATGTTGTTTGATGACATCTGCAGCTGCTTGAATGGTTTGATCACCGGTTAAATGACCATAGGTATCATTGATTGCTTTGAAGTGGTCAATATCTAACATGATGATAGCTAGAGGTGTTTGCTCTCGACGTGAGCGACGAATATCCATCAATAGCTTTTTATCAAAGTAGCGGCGGTTTTTGGTTTTAGTGAGGGCATCTTCCATATTGAGCTGTTCAAGCTCTCGGTTTTTCTCTTCAAGTTCGCGTAATGTCACTTGTAACTCAAAGGTACGCTCTTCAATATTAGCTTCAAGATCTTGGCGTGCTTGCTCTTGCAGTTCAAGGCGCTCACGCATTAAGGTATCTTGTGCTTTACTCTCTGCTAGTGCATTTTGTTGCGCTGCGACTTCAGCGTCGCGTTGCATCAAAAACAATTTTATTACCGCATAACTCAAGCTCAAGCTACAAACTAAAAAGCAAACGAAGGTGAGCGAAAGCATTCCGATATTTAAATCAAATGGATTAAATACACCGAGTGCACTGTAAACAATGGCACAGAAGAAAGCGAACAAAGCAACAAAAAAGCCAATGCACGGCTGCTTATATTCATGATTAAACTGCTTTAGAGCAATACCTGCAAAAATGATAAGCACCACAGGTAAACTCAATAAGCAGAGTGTGATAGCAATATGAATAGGCAAAAACCACATTGTTACAGTGGCAAGCACAACTGCCCATGCTAGCCAATACTGAAAACGGTTTAAGCGAGATTTGGTAAAGCCGAATATATAGCCTTGCAATGGTACAAATAACGCACCACAGATAAAAAATAGAGTTGGGATTGTCAGTTGTTGAAACGATGAGCCACTAGGTTGTAAATAACGATAACCAAAGCCATAAAGGTAAGCCAAAGAAAGCCACAGCAAGGTAAGTAATAATCCTGTATAGGCGAAATAGCGGCGTCTAGAAAAGCCATAAAGCACTAAATTAGTGAGTGCGAGTGATAATATAAAACCGACTAATAAACCGTACAATAAATTAAATTTACTTTTATGCTTTAGGTATTCTGAGGGTTTCCAAAGGCTTAGAGGTACTCTTAAACCCCCATTGTTTTTAACTTTAAGATAAACAACTGAATGGCTGGCTTTTGGAATGGTTAATGAGACTAACAGAGACTCATTTTTGATTTGCCGATTAGATAATGGGACTGCATCCCCAATCTTTGTGTTAAATAATAATTGGCTACCTTGAAGATGAAACACGCTCACTTCATCGAGTAAAGGGTTATCTATCGATAATATCAGTGGAATAATATCTAATGAGGTGTTTCTTATCGATAGCTTGAGCCACATTGGTTTTAGAGTCATACCTAGATTTAGGGTTTCGCCTTGGCTTGAATGCCAAGTTACATTGTTACTGCTAAAGGCTTGCTGTTGAGTGATAGGATCAAGGGTGTACTCAACATTAAGCGTATGTTGAGATTTGAATTGTGAACTAACAACAATGGAGTTAGCCTGCAAGTAAGGAGTAAATAAAACAACGAAGATTACGCCACAAAGTGACCATAGGCGCTTCATCTTAACCCTTTATGGAAAATAATTGCTGAAAGTTTAGTGTAGTTTGTTTTGCCACTTCAGTAAATTCTGAGCCTTTTAAATCAGCAATTTGCTGACATACATAAGGAAGGTTCTGAGGCTCATTACGGCGAGTTTTAGGTCTAGGCCTAATATTTCTCGGCATTAAAAAGGGCGCATCAGTCTCAATTAACAAGCGATTTAAAGGGATAGTTGGTACTAAGGCTTGTAGTTGTTCACCACGGCGTTCATCGCAGACCCAGCCCGTAACACCGATATAAAGCCCCATTGCTAGGTAACTTTGCAGCGCGTTTTCGTCACCCGTGAAGCAGTGTAGTACGCCTCGTACCTTGTAATCACTCAAGATTGCGAGCATATCTTCGCTGGCATCTCGCTCATGCAAATACACAGGCATATTTAGTTGCTCAGCAAGCTGTAACTGGCGTCTAAAAACGCTGCGCTGAACATCGCGAGGAGAAAAGTCACGATTGTAATCGAGGCCACACTCGCCAATTGCAACCACTTCAGGGTGTTGGCTGAGAGTTGTTAAGTGTGCTTCAAGGTGATCATCTGCAGTTTTTGCATCATGAGGGTGGACCCCAGCTGTGCAAAATTGCTTAAACTGTTTGGCGAGTTTAAGAGAGGCTTGGCTACTTTGCAGATCGCAGCCAATAAGAAGCATCTGTGTTACATTTGCCTCTGCGGCACGTTGTAACACAGCTTGATGAATATCATCAAATTGATGATTGCTTAAATTGACGCCAGCATCAACTAGCGAATAGTTCATTAGTCAGTACGCTTAACACGAATTGAACGGTTTTGCCCTTCGATTCTTAACAAGAATGAATTGAAAACGCCTCGTTCAATTATGACTTTGTCGCTCACCTCTAGCTTCATTCTATCTGAGCCTACTTGGCGCCACTGTTGACCGTTTTCTAGCTCTATAATCAGCTCCCCGTAAGGCGCTTTTCTAACGCTCTTAACCACTGCGGTTATTTCGTCATCATTTTTTTTTGCAACTTCTTTGTGCTCTAAACCAAAGTCTTCATTTTTTGTTTTTAGAGCTTGTTCACTTGTTGCGGCTGCTGCGGCAACAGGAGCTGCTGAGCTAGTTACAGGTTGCTCAATTTGTTTTTTTGTAGCCGGTTTTGAAAGTGATTTACCTGCCATTACGTTGTCGTAACAAAGTAAGCGGTTAAAATCATTTTCAACAAAAGTACAGGCTTGCAATGCTTGTAAGTTAACTTCGTCTGCCTGTGCAGTACCAGCAATAGTTAAAAGAGCAACGAAGGGAATGAGTTGTTTTTTCATTTTATTCCTCGGATTCCTGTTGAGGTTTGGCGGTATAGAATGCAGCCAAAATTAAACCTAATTCAAATAATAACAGCATGGGTAATGCTAGCAATGTTTGTGACAGTACATCAGGAGGTGTTAAGAACATGGCAACCACGAATACACCTACCACGATATAAGGTCGTTTTTCTTTTAAACTTTTCGTTGTTGTTGCGCCACTCCAGCATAACAGCATGATGGCAACAGGTATTTCAAACGCAATACCAAAAGCAAAAAACAGTTTTAAAGCAAAACTTAAATAACTACTAATATCAGGTGCTAATGTCATCATATCAGGGCCAGTATTAGTAAAAAACCCTAAAATAATAGGTAGCACCACAAAGTAGCAAAATGCGATACCACTATAAAATAGCAAGATACTTGAGGCCAAAATTGGCATTAGCATGCGCTTTTCATGTTGATACAAACCTGGTGCTATAAAGCTCCAAACTTGATGCAGTATCATGGGAATAGCAGCAAATAACGCCACAAATAAGGTGAGTTTAAACGGTGCAAAAAAAGGTGCTGTTACATCCGTTGCGATCATGGTGGCAGTGCTTGGCAAGTTTGCAATCAGTGGAGCTGCAACAAAGCTATAAATATCGTTGGCAAAGTACACCAAGGCGATAAATATTAGCAAAATGCTTAACAAAGCTTTCATGAGTCGGTTTCGTAACTCAATCAAGTGGCCAACAAAGCCTGTGTGAGCTTGCTCGGTCATAATTTACTATTCATCATCATTGTTATTGACCACAAAAGCAGAGATTAATTTCACTTTTTTTCGTCATTATTGTTAGTTTCTGCTTTTTCTGGTGTGTCTTTTTTATAACTGTGGGTAACTGACTGAGCAGCCTTTTGAAGTTCGTTTACAGAATCTTGCAGATCTGGTGTGAGCTCTTGCAAATTTTGCTGTTCTGCTTTTTTTAAGTTCTCGTGAAGCTCATGGATACGGAGTTCTTCGTTCACTTCAGCTTTCACTGAATTGGCGACTGACTTTAATGTTTTTACCCAGCGGCTAACTGTACGAATTGTCACAGGCAAGCGCTCAGGGCCTAACACAATCAGACCTACGATAAGTACGACAACAAGTTCCCACATCCCCATGTCGATTAAGCCTTATGGTCGTCTTTGCTTTTCTCTACGGTTTCTTTGCTTTGCGTGTTAGAAGCTTGCTCTATTTGCTCGCTTTTGGAATTAGTTTTGTCATCATCAGACACGGCTTTTTTAAAGCCTTTTACTGCGCTACCTAAATCACCGCCAATGCCACGAAGTTTCTTTGTGCCAAATAACAACACGATGATTGCTAAAATAATGATTAATTGCCAAATACTGATACCACCAAAACCCATGGGTTACTCCGTTTTTATCAAATTTATTGAATAGACTTGCCTTGATTATACCCACCAAAACATAAATAGCACTTAGTTTATGCGCTTCGCCATGCTGCAATAAAGCCTGCTATAGCAAAGCCTGCGGTAATTGCACTGGCGACTAAGTCATGCTGTAAATAACATAAGCCTGAAACTATTAAACAGCTACCAGCAAAGATACTAAGTAACAAAGGTTTAGCAGATTGCGGCGCTGGCAATTGTACAGGTTGTTGTTGACGTTTTAAGTTTTGATAAATTAAATCAGGTAATTCAGGCATTTTTTCTGCCCAAAATGGCAAGTTCGCATACATTTTTTTCATTACTGCAAGCGGACCAACTTGTTCTTTGACCCAATCTTCTAGAAAAGGTTTAGCGGTTTTCCATAAATCAAGCTGCGGATACAGTTGTCTGCCAAGGCCTTCAACATACAACAGCGTCTTTTGTAGTAACACTAATTGCGGTTGAACTTGCATATTAAAGCGACGAGCCGTATTAAACAGGTTAACTAGCACGTGGCCAAAAGAGATTTCGGCCAGTGGTTTGTTGAAAATTGGTTCACACACAGTACGAATCGCAAATTCAAACTCTTCAATGCTGGTATCGGCGGGTACCCAGCCAGAATCAACATGCAGTTGCGCTACTTGGCGGTAATCACGGTTGAAAAAGGCAATAAAGTTCTCTGCTAAATAGCGTTTATCTTCACGATTAAGGGTGCCCACAATGCCGCAATCAATGCCGATATATTTTGGGTTATGAGGGTTTTCACGTGAAACGAAAATATTACCCGGATGCATATCAGCGTGGAAGAAACTGTCGCGGAATACTTGTGTGAAAAATACTTCGACTCCACGCTCAGCGAGTAGCTGCATATTGGTATTTTGTGCCAGTAATGCGTCGGTATCTGATACCGGAATACCATAAATGCGCTCCATTACTAATACGTTACTGCGGCTGTAGTCACTGTAAACAAAGGGAATGTAGAGCGAATCTGAGTCTTCGAAGTTACGGCGTAGCTGAATCGCATTCGCCCCTTCACGCATTAAGTCGAGCTCATCGAGTAAAGTTTTTTTGTACTCGTTTACTACTTCAATAGGGCGTAAACGTTTTGCTTCTTTTAATAACTTAGCAACCAAGCGAGCGACTTTTTGCATTAGCATTAAGTCAGCATCAATTTGCTCTTTAATGTTAGGGCGAATGACTTTAATCACCACATCTTGTGGCGCGCCATGCTCATCAATCAAGGTTGCCGTGTGAACTTGTGCAATCGAGGCTGATGCCAAAGGTGTTTGCGAAAAATCACTAAATAATTCACTAATATCATTAATACCGAGCGCCTTTTCGATCAGTTGCTGGGCAAGCTCACCTTCAAAAGGTTCAACCTGATCTTGTAGCAGTGCAAGCTCTAATGCGACATCATGCGGCAGTAAATCACGGCGTGTAGAAAGCATTTGACCAAACTTGATCCACACCGGGCCGAGCTCTTGTAATGCAAGTCTTAAGCGCATACCTGCAGGTTTATCTTTATGTTGGTTACGTAACCAAAATAAGCTGCCACGAGCGAGCTTGGCAAACCAAGGCACTCGTTTACGCGGAATTAATTCGTCTAAGCCATAGCTCAGTAGGGTTTTAGTAATGTAATAAAGACGAGCAGACGACACACAAGTTCCTTAGCGCATTAGCGTGACTGTAACAGCGCGTTAATTCGCATCTCTAATTGAGATACTTGGCTTTTTAATTGGCGATTTTGCTGTTTAAATTCAGCAAGTTCAAGAGGGTGTATGGTCACTGCTAACTCATCTTGGCAAAGCGTTATTAAGGTATTTTCTAACTTGCTTTTCGTTTGTGAACCACGATGTTTTAAAGCTTGAATAGAGAGCCACAACTGTTGTGCTGGGGCATCGCCAATGTATCGAGAAAAATGTTCTGGCCAATCAATATCAAGCTCAGCAAACGCATTGCTAAAGCCTTGCGCAAGATTTAAATCGCCTTGTAAGTCGAGCTTGTCTTGGCGAATGAGTTGCGTGAGCATTGATGGATCTTTAAGCGCCAATAAGGTGTTGATATCGGCGCTGATCATGCAGTCAAAACTGCGTTCTTGCGTACTGTATAAGTGAATTTGCTCGTCGCTGTAAACGCACAAAATTGACTGTTGCCAATCACGTATCTCAATCAACAGCTGTTTATCAGCAATTACTGCAAGCTTACCCTTTAACTGAGGGTCTAACTGCAGCAGTTGATTAATGATTCGTTCGACGAGTGATAACAGAGCGTTTGCTAACATCGCGTTACCTACTTAATTTACAGAGTTTTTAGTATTTAAAACCACGGTGAAGGGCAACAATACCGCCAGTAAGGTTTTGATAACTGGTTTGTTCAAAACCCGCATCTTCCATCATGCCTTTTAATGTTTCTTGATCAGGATGCATACGGATAGACTCAGCAAGGTATTGATAAGACTCGCTGTCATTCGCAACCAGCTCACCCATCTTAGGTAAGATATTAAATGAGTAGAAATCGTAGGCTTTGCTCAGTATTTCTTGCTCTGGTTTTGAGAACTCAAGCACAAGTAAACGACCGCCAGGCTTAAGAATACGATACATTGAGCGTAGAGCTTTATCTTTATCGGTCACGTTACGAAGACCAAAGGCAATCGTAATTAAGTCGAAGCTGTTATCAGGAAATGGCAATGCTTCTGCATTCATTTGAACATATTCGATATTGCCAACACGACCAAGGTTTCGAAGTTTCTCACGGCCAACTTTCAGCATTGAAGAGTTAATATCGCCTAAGATTACCTGACCCGTTTCACCCACTAGCTGACTAAATTTAGCGGTTAAATCACCTGTACCGCCTGCAAGGTCTAATACATAGTGACCTTTACGAACACCTGAACTTGCAATAGTTTGGCGTTTCCATAAACGATGAATACCGAACGACATCAGATCATTCATTACGTCATACTTTGCAGCGACTGAGTGGAATACATCTGCAACCATTGATGCTTTGTCGTTTTCAGCAACGGTTTTATAGCCAAAATGCGTGGTCTTTTCTTGATTCTCGTTCATGATTAATCTCTATCGTGGCAATAAAGACTAGTGTACTTGATTGTAGCTGTGGGGTGCAATTTGATTATAACTAAATCATCAGATTAGCATTGCTTTTCATGATTTAGCACAGGTTTAAACTTTACTGGCCGGCAATAAAACTACTTTGCCCAAGCGACTTGGCTTTCGCAGCTGCTAAAGAGGCTTTACGGGCTAAGCTGTTAAAGTCGCCATCGCCTTCATGTTTAGCGATACCTAGGGCTAAGGTAATAGCGGGGAGTTTGGTGCCATTTTTTGAGCTGACAAAGCGCAGCTTTTCGACACCATTTCGTACTTTTTCGGCTATTAAGTTGGCAGTTTCAGGCTCAATATCAGCAAGTAAGATGGTAAATTCATCTTTACTTGTGCGCCCAGGTAAGCCGCTTTCTTGTACGTATTTTTGCACCTGTTTGGCGACTTTATTTAAAATTACTTCACCAATCACATCACCATAGTTTTCAATAAAATGGTTTAAGTTTTCAATGTGAATAGAGATAGCACAAACCGCTTTATTTTGGCCGACCCAAAGTTGAGTTTGTTGATTTAAATAATGGCGTTTGTATAAGCCAGTTTGTTGGTCGGTAATGTGTTGTTTGCGTAATTGAGTGAGTTGTTTTTGGGTTTTTTCTTGTAGTGATTTGGCTTTTGCTATTTCTTGCTTAAATTGACGGTGCTGATTGAGCAGGACTTCAGATTGCTTACTGAGCATTTTTAATGCATGACGCGTTTGCTCAATATTGTTTTCATCAATTGAATGAACACATTCTGTGACTTGATCGGCAAAGCGCACAATATTTTGCTCGTTATTGTTAGCATTTCGCGAAAGGGTGTTTATTACTGAGTCAACGTTGCGAACAATGGCGGTTTTCATTTTATGCCCTTGCTCTATAAAATCGAAATAAAGCTGTTCTACATAGACACAATCGATGGTTTTTCTTTGTGCGATGGCACGGTCAATAGCGGCGTTAAGTTTAGGGTTAGACTGGCTGACGTAGGTGTAAACAACTTGGTAGTTAAGTGGTGACGGCGGTAATGCATGATGTTCTAAAAAGATACATACCTTTGTCATTTTTTCTTGAGCAATAGCCATGGGATCATGGAACATCATTTTTCAATACCACTAAATACGCATATCAACCAATTAATCATCTCTTCCGTAAGGTATAGCTGCTTCCAAGCATAAATACTGAGTCTACAGTAATCTGTAATCAGCCTATTTAAAAGCAAAATCGCTTACTTTGGAACTTAAATTTGTTTCGTTTGTGTCTATTAGCTGATTTTCTCAACAACTTTAACAAGTGTAATTAAAAATTGCTTAAACCTTGCTCATTCTTATTTATACACCGTTGTTAATTTGAGCGTATTTAACCTGAGCTTGGTCGCATTTGTTTGGGTTTTAGCCAGTGCTGCGCTACTTTAGCGATACTGATTAAAACTAAAAAGAATGCTATGAAACAAACACTGTCGCGAACTTTAAATCGTTCTGTTATTGCGGTTGCTTTAGCGTGTACTTTAAGCGCTTGCCAAGTAACAAATATTGATGCTGATCAGCAATTTACTCAAGTAGCCGAAAATATTGTTAATTACCGCCAAAGCATCAGCCCGTATGGTAAAGATAATGGCGTTGATGGTTATTTATTAGAAAATCTATCGGCTGAATTTTTAGAACAAAAATACCAAAAGAATACAGAGTTACTTGCCGAGCTAGACGCTATCGACCGTGATAAGTTATCGGAAGAAAATCGCATTAACCTGACTATTTTACGCGGCCAAGTGCAAAATAGTGTCGATGAATATGTGTTTAATGCGCACTATATGCCGCTGACATCTGAATATGGGTTCCATTCTAGCTTGTCATTTATGATCTCCAGCTCAGATTACACAAAACCACAAGATTACCAGCTATATCTTGCTAAATTACAGCAAATTCCTCGCTATTTTTCGCAAAATATCGGCTGGATGCGAAAGGGGCTTGAAGTGGGCCTAACCCAGCCAAAGGCTGTTTTAGAAGGTTATCAAGACTCAATCACGGCTTATATTGTTGATGATGCTACTAAGTCTGAATTCTACAAACCATTTTTAAATAATACGGCAGGCCTAAGTGATAGCGAGTTTGCAGCGCTACAAAAGCAAGCGCAAACCATTATCACAGAACAAGTTATTCCGGCATATCAAGGTTACTTAACCTTCTTTAACAATGAATATCAACCGGGTGCACGTACAGATATTGGTATTTCAAGTACGCCGAATGGCAAAGCGTTTTACGAAAATCGCGCTAAGTACTACACCACCACAGATATGACGCCAAAAGAAATCCATGAGCTGGGTTTACAAGAAGTCGCGCGTATTCGCGCAGAAATGGAAAAAATTATCGAGAAAGTAGGCTTTGAAGGCTCGTTTGCTGATTTTGTGCACTTTTTACGTACTGATCCGCAATTTTACGCAAAAACACCAAAAGATTTGCTAAAAGAAGCGTCTTACATTGCCAAGAAAATGGATGCGCAGTTACCTAAGTTATTCCACACCTTGCCAAGAATGCCGTACGGTGTTGCGCCAGTGCCAGAGAGCATTGCACCTAAATATACAACGGGTCGTTACTCAGGCTCTCGCCGTGATGATCAAGCAGGTTATTACTGGGTTAATACCTATGCGTTAGATAAGCGCCCGTTGTATGTACTTGAAGCATTAACTTTGCACGAAGCTGTACCAGGACATCATTTACAAATCTCGCTTAATGCTGAACTTGAGTCATTACCAAGTTATCGCCGTAATGCATATTTGTCGGCATTTGGTGAAGGTTGGGGCTTATATTCAGAGTTTTTAGGTATCGAAGCGGGCTTTTATCAAGACCCATACAGTGACTTTGGTCGTTTGACTTACGAAATGTGGCGTGCCGCGCGTTTAGTGGTTGATACAGGTATGCATATGTATGGCTGGAGCCGCGAACGCGCAATGAAGTTTATGAGCGAAAACACCGCGCTTTCATTACATAACGTGAAGACTGAAACTGACCGTTATATTTCATGGCCTGCACAAGCGTTGTCATACAAAATTGGTGAGCTAACTATTAAACGTCTACGCCACGAAGCTGAGCGAGCACTTGGTGAAGATTTCGATATTCGCGAATTCCACCATCAAATATTACGTCATGGCTCAGTGCCAATGTCAGTGCTTGAAGAGCAAATTCAACTTTATATTAAAGCTGAATTAGCCAAACGAGCAGCATAGCTGTATAAAGGAAGAGGCGTGATTTACATCACGCCTTTTTTAATTAATAAAATGCGAATTCTCCTAGCGCGTTTGTTATTTATTTTTGGGTAATATTGTTTTAATCACATTTGCTAGGAGTAGATTAAATGGACATTATCCCAAAAGCTCGCCTTTTCTTTTTAAGTGTATTGGTTGTATTTACTTTTCAAAATTCAGTTTTTGCAAAAGAGGAACCTACACCCAAAGAGGTTGTTACAGCATTGCTTAATGCAATGAAAAATAATAATGCGGAACAAATTCGAGCTGTTTTTGCCGACAATGCAAGCCAAGAGTATGAACGTTGGTATAAGCGCAAAAATAGTGGCGATCGATTTAAAAGCTGGCTTGAATCAGACATTATTAATGTTCATGGCCAAGTAATTGAACCCGTATTAAAAGTGACGGGGAATCAAGTCGTTGTCACTGGCACTTATAAAAACAATGATGGCTACTCTAGCCCAGCAAATTTTTTATTGGTGGTGGAACAAGGTAAAATTGTCAGTTGGACAATGCGGTACGAGTAATCATGTAATTAGCTAAAATTGAGTCTTGAATTAGTTAAATTGCTTACAACTGCTTTCATTCTCTCTACAAAAACACTAATTTTTTGCGGTGTGTTCTGATGCTTCTTATACACCGCATGTGATGTATAGCTTTTTAGCTGATAGTCAGTTAGCAGAGGGACTACAAGCTTCTTGTGAATGGCTTCTGAGAAAAACCAGTATGGTCCAAGGTGAATACCAGCTCCTTTTATTACTAGTTCCCTCACTGCCGAGACACTATTAACTGTGAAGTTACTGTTCATTTTTACATGCGGAAAACGAGTAAAGTTATGGTATTCAATATCACTTTTTGCTTGCCTAGCTGAATAAAAAATGAAGTTATGATGTTCAAGGTCTTTGGGGGTTTGAGGTATACCAAATTGTGCCAAATACTCTGGACTGGCTACCAGTACTCTTGGAATTTCACCTAGCTTTCTGGCGATAAGTTGAGAGTCAGTCAAAGTGCCAATTCTAATAGCAACATCAATTTTATTGCTATACAAATTTTCGTAGTCACTGCCAAGAAATAACTCAAAATTTAACTCAGGATATTCTTCTTGCATTGCCCTGCAAATTGGGACGACAAATTGCGCACCAAAATCTATAGGAGCACCGACTTTTAAAGTGCCACTTACTTTTTTAATGCTACTCGAAATTTCTTCATCTAACGCATGCTGAGCTTCTAAAAGTTCTTTTAGACGCTTGTAATAGGTTTGCCCTTGTTCTGTAGGCGTTGTGCGAACAGTTGAACGGTTTAGTAGTTTTACACCTAAATGGTTTTCTAATGCGGCAATTTTTCGACTAATAGAAGAAGGCTCTATCCCCAGTTGTGTCGCTGCTTTTTTTATGCTGCCGGCTTCGACAACCCGAATAAATAATGTCTTTGCGTCGTGCATGGAGTTAATTGCGTTTTTGACAATCAGTAATTGCATATTCACCCAATTCCAGTGTTGTATGCAATTAGATAAAGTGATGGTTCTAATTACAGTAAACCTAATCTTTTTAAGTTTATTCGTGCTTAATTTCAATCATTTTATTGGAGAGAGAAAATGATAAAACATAACGTAAATAACAAAGTAGCTGTTGTTGCTGGCGGTGGCAAAAACCTAGGTGGCTTAATCAGCCAAGAGTTTGCCAAAGAGGGTGCAAAAATTGTTGCACACTATCATAGTGACTCTTCTAAAGCGGAGGCTGAAGCTACTGTTGCAGCTATTGTTGCTGCAGGTGGTGAGGCGGTGACGTTTCAAGGTGATCTGTCTAAACCTGATACCGTAACGGCACTTTTTGACTTTGCTAAGTCTACGTATGGTGGTATCGATATTGCGGTAAATACCGTTGGCAAGGTACTAAGAAAGCCAATAGTTGAAACATCAGAAGCGGATTATGATTCGATGTTTGATGTTAATTCAAAAACAGCGTATTTCTTTATGAAAGAAGCGGGTAAGCAGTTAAATAACAACGGCAAAATCATCACAATCGTAACCTCTTTACTCGCCGCATTTACAGATGGGTATTCAACATATGCTGGCGGTAAGGCACCTGTTGAGCACTTTACTCGAGCTGCAGCAAAAGAGTTCTCTGGTCGTGGGATTTCGGTTACAGGTATTGGCCCTGGTCCAATGGATACGCCTTTCTTTTATGGTGAAGAAACGCCAGAACGTGTGGCATTTCACAAATCACAAGCAATGGGAAATCAATTAACACAAATTGAAGATATCGTACCGATCGTTAAATTTTTGGCAACTGATGGTTGGTGGATAACTGGACAAACTATTTTTGCTAACGGCGGCTATACAACACGCTAATTGATTAGGTATGCCGTAAACCTCGGCATACCTACTTTTTTGAATTCAATACTCATATCACATCTATTTTGTTAATACTTGTCCTGCGAACTAATGAAACCTTAAATATATGAAGAGCTTATTGCACGTAATATAAACACCTTATATGCTTTGAAGGATGTCATTTCACAAAGGGGCCTTGGATGAGTGATTTTATAATTTTTAGTATCGATGTTTTTGCCAGCTTGTTTATTTTTGCTCTCGGCATAGGTTTGCTGGTGATTGTGTGCTTTTACATTAGTGATGTAACGCAATCTAAGCAGGCGATTCGCCGTAATTACCCGGTGATCGGTCGCTTTCGTTATTTTTTTGAACGCCAAGGTGAATTCTTCCGACAATACTTTTTTGCCATGGATAGGGAAGAGCTACCATTTAATCGTGCTGAGCGAAGCTGGGTTTACCGCGCTGCGAAAAATGTTGACCGCACTACGGCCTTTGGTTCAACCCAAAGCCTTGAAGCAACGGGCACTGTGATGTTTATGAACTGTGCGTTTCCGACCTTAGATGAAGATGCACTCGACCCGAGCGAAGTTACGTTAGGGCCTTATTGCAACGCTCCTTATACAACAAACTCGTTATTTAATATTTCAGGTATGAGCTTTGGCGCATTATCTAAGCCCGCTGTTCGCGCATTATCGCGAGGGGCAAAATTAGCCGGCTGTTGGATGAATACCGGCGAAGGAGGGCTCAGCCCTTACCACCTTGAAGGTGGCGCTGATATTGTGTTTCAGATTGGCACGGCAAAATATGGTGTACGAGATGAGCACGGTAAATTAAGCACCGAAAAACTCAAAGCGATTGCTGAGCACGAACAAGTTAAAATGTTCGAAATTAAAATGAGTCAAGGTGCTAAACCCGGTAAAGGGGGTATGTTACCAGGGCGCAAAGTGACTGCTGAAATTGCAAAAATTCGGGGTATTCCCGAAGGGCATGACTCGATTAGTCCAAATGGTCATCCAGAGATTAAATGCCCAGCAGATTTACTCGATATGATTGAAACGGTACGCAGTACCACAGGTAAACCCACCGGTTTTAAAGCGGTGATTGGTGAATACACTTGGCTCGAAACCTTGTTTAGTGAAATTAATAACCGTGGTATTGAATCTGCCCCTGACTTTATCACTATTGATAGTGCCGACGGTGGAACGGGCGCTGCCCCTCAACCCTTGATGGATTCAGTTGGTTTACCGCTACGAGAGAGCCTGCCTTTGGTTGTTGATCTGCTAAAAAAACATGGTCTTAGAGAGCGAGTGAAAGTGATTGCATCGGGTAAGCTAATCGTACCGTCAAAAGTGGCTTGGGCGCTCGCACTGGGTGCTGATTTTATTGTGTCGGCGCGTGGTCATATGTTTTCGCTTGGTTGTATTCAGGCTCTACAATGTAATAAAGATACCTGCCCGACCGGTATTACGACTCATAATGAACGCTTACAGCGGGGCCTAGATGTGACCGATAAGGCACAACGTGTCGCCAATTATAATAAGTTTATTCATTATGGTGCAGGGCTGATTGCTCATTCATGTGGTGTATCAAGTGCCCGCGAGTTAGCTCGCCAGCATGTGCGAGTGGTACAAGAAAATGGTTTATCAGAGCCGCTCGATAAAATGTATGAGCACTACAATAAATAATCTAGTTGAGTTGAATAATTAAAAGGCGCATTGAGCGCCTTTTTACTTTTTGACTATCAGTTTAATAAACTGATTAACAACGAAAAAAACTCATCTTTATTGTTACAGCTTGTGGCATTGAGCATCAGTTGCTCGCCGAGTACGAGCGTTTGCTGTTGTACTGCTAAACGAGCTTGTGCATCTTCAATACCGTCTATATCTGCAACATGGGCTAAACCAATAGTACGGCGAATAAGTTCAGCGCCACAGTAGCCAATCGCATCACGCAATACGTGTTGTAAGTAATCTTCGCTAAAGGCGCGGTTTGCAAAGCTAATATCAGTTGCTTCCCTGCTTGCTAGGTTTAACCAATGTTGCTCAAATTGGCTATAACAGTCTTGTAAGCAGGTTAATAGATGGGTTTGATACTGTCGGCGTTTTGCTTGTTCTGTAATACGGGCGTTTTGGGCGCAGTAATTTAGTAGCAAGTTACCCATAAATGAGCCGATATCGAAACCAACAGGGCCAAAAAAGCCGAACTCTGGGTCGATCATTTTAGTGGTTTTGCTATCAACAAAAATGCTGCCACTGTGCATATCGCCATGCAATAAAGTTTGCGGGCACGATAAGAATTTCGCTTTTAATTTAGCTGCGGCTAGTTTTAAAGCATCATTATTACGAATACTTTCGACGTGCTCATTAAGCTCTTCAGGGAAATTATTGCGCTCATGCTCAATGTACGGATCAGTGAAAAATAAGTCTTCTGTGATCTTACATAAATCAGGGTTAATAAATTGACTGACTTTGGCTTTTTTATCTTCAGCAGATAAGTAAAAATCTGAGTTATAAAAGCCTATACGGCTTAAGTAGAGCGCAACATGACTTGCCAATAAGGGAAATTGCTCTGCGTTGATTTGTGCGCCACGTAAAATTTGTAACTCACCTAAATCTTCTAACACGGTTAATGCCAGCTCGACATTGTGATGCAATATCGCCACGGTATGCTCTGGACATAACTTACCATGATTAATCAATACTTCGGCTTCGATTCTGGCGCGGTCTAACGATAATGGCCATGACTCACCTACGCAGCGGGCATAAGGGAGTGCTTGCTTTAGAATTACACTGTTGCTGTATTGATCAGCAACCCGAAAAACTAAGTTTAAGTTTCCATCTCCAAACTCGTATGCAGTCAGTGTTGCATCAGCAGGGAAGACTGAAATTAGTTCACTTTTAACAAGTTCTTTAATGTAATCAACAGCATGCTCTGCATTAAAGGCAGTGTATTTAGCCATGGCTCTATCTCGTAATACAATTAACTTTAAGCATTCTATACCTGTAACCGTTTAGATGTCCATACATCTATCTTGTTAGTTGTCAAAACTGATGTAAAATAACTATTCACTTAAATTAGTTTTTCATTAGTAATTCGGATTCAGTATGCAAGATCTCATCGCCAGCAGTATTAAATATCAGCAAGCTACGTTAACCGTGCTTGACCAGTATTTGTTGCCACATCAACAGCATTGGCATGTGTGCAATGATGTTGAAACGATGAAAGACCTGATCTTGACCTTGAAAATTAGAGGCGCACCTTTAATTGGCTTAGGAGCGAGTTTATTGGTTGCACATTTAGCAGAGCAGGGCATGAGTCAGTCAGCACTTGCGGTTGCTATAGATGAACTAGAAGCAACCCGCCCAACCGCCGTTAACCTAATGCACTGTATGGCCAAGTTACGTACAGCACTGACAGAGACTGATTATGTTGCTGCTGTTGTCGCGACTGCTGAGCAGTTATTTAAAGAAGATATTGCCCTTTGCGATAGCATGGCAGAACATGGTGCTGCCTTGGTTGATAAAGGCGATAACATTTTAACGCACTGTAATACTGGTGCGTTGGCAACGGCTGGTGTAGGCACTGCATTAGGTGTGATTTATAAAGCGCAGCAACGCCATGGTGGTATTCATGTTTGGGTTGATGAGACACGACCGTTACTGCAAGGCGGCCGCTTAACAGCTTTTGAGCTTGAGCGTTGGCAAATCCCTTATACTTTGATTTGCGATAACATGGCAGCCAGTTTAATGGCTGCGGGCAAAGTAGATAAAATCTTTGTAGGTGCAGACCGTATTGCTGCAAACGGTGACTTTGCAAATAAAGTCGGCACTTATAACCTCGCTGTGTTAGCGCATTTCCATAACATTCCATTTTATGTCGTTGCGCCACTTACGACGCTTGATACACAAGCGGTGTGTGGTGCCGATATCGAAATTGAGCAACGCAGTCCCAACGAAGTGCGCGGTGTTAGTGGTAGTTTTGGTGAAGCGATGTGGGCACCGACTAACGCAAAGGTTTATAACCCGGCATTTGATGTTACACCGGCGAGCCTAGTCACAGGCTGGGTGCTCGATAGCGGCGTTTATAACCAATCTGATATCGAGCAAGGTATTCTAAAACAGTTAAAATCGTAAATTACTCTGCGCTTTTTTTAGTGTAGAGCTCAATGCTATTTTGACTATTTGCGGTTAGTAACGAAATCGCCAGCTTGTCATTACTCGCATTGATGTGCGTTATATAGTGTAAGGGCCGCATTTTCATTGCTAGATCAACATCTTGTATGTTTGCCAAGTTAATACTATAAATTTCATTATTTGTGGCAATATATAAGCTGTGATGGTTGCTTGTCATAGTGATAATTGAAGGCTTTAGCTCGATTAGTTTGTCAGGAGTTATCAGCTCACTATAAGTATTGCTGTCACTATCTAAAAGCAAATATTTTCCGTATTTAGAATGGACGATTAGCTGATTATCATCATACCAAGCAATTGCCAATGGGGTGTCGATGGTGCTTTTGACAACCTGATCGCTGTTGGTGTGCAAAATCATTAGTTGGTTTTGCTGGTTACTAAGCTCGGTAAAGATTACTGCAATTTTATTACCTCTGACTGCTGCTAGTTTGCTGTTTCCTGGTAGTGTCCAGTGTTTAACTTCTGAAAAGTCATTGGCATTTAATAAGCTTAGTTTTTGATTGCTTTTATTAAAACTCACCAGCTGACTGCTGTCGTTATTTGCAGAAATAATGGAGGTATCTTCACCAATTTTGTCGGTTATATCTATATATTGGTTGTTTTTTCTGAGCCAGTGCTGTCGTTTATAGTATTCAAGCTCAGCGAAGTAGACATCATTATTAGTTAGGGCGACCAAATCACCTTCATGCTTATTAGCTGTGGCAATATAGCTCATTTGTTTTGATTTTATGTCAAATATAGCCGCATCACTGTCGTGTAAATCAGTGCTGATCAGTACACTTTGTTTATTAAGAGGGTAAGCGTAATTTGCTCGTTTTACTGGGGCTTTTATGGCTTGTCCCCGACTCATGGTATCAAATGAAAATGATTCAATTGTTAATTTACCGCGGTTATACCAAACAAGCGAGTTAGTTTGTTTATCATAAGTTGCAGCCCAAGCTCGGTATTCGTTGGTGGTTAAAAGTTTGAGTGAGCTACCGTCCAAATTCGCTATATAAATTTCTGCTTGGCCAACATTGTGGCGTTCAAAAATAACACGGTTGGGGTTTTTAAGTGTTGTTAGAATATAATCGCCGGTGCCAGTAATATTAGGTGATGTAATACGAATTTCTTCACCGGTCTTTAAGTCTTGCGCATACAGAGCAGATAGGTGAGTTAAGCCACGGTAATTATTACGTCTTGTAATTGCCGTATTACCAATTTCAATGTACTGATCTGGTGTGATATTTAATATAGATTGATTTGTAACTGGCTTTAGTAATACTTCATTTGATAGCAAATTGCTTGCTTGCCAAGCACTACAGTCATTGAAGTCACTGTTTTCACATGAACTATAAAATAGCCGCTCGCCATCTTCAGACCAGCCCTGTAAAAAGACAGCGCCAGATGTAATTGAGTACTCTTTTTTTGTCGTTAAGTCGACAACATAAATATGCTGATTGTCATTTTGCAGCACATAGGCAAGCTGCGTTTTGTCGTGATTTAGCAATAATTGATAGTGAGTGCCCTTATGCCATGAAATCGTTTCGGCTTGCAGGTCTAAAAATGGCGCTTCGTTTTGTGCTTCATCATTTACTTTAGGTTGCTGTAAGAACAACCAAATAGCCGCAATCAATAAACCAAGCGCTAAGGCCGCAAAAGACCATGGCCAGCGTGAAGAATGCGCTTTTTGCACGTTAAGGGGAGTTGTATTAACTGGAGTTTCAGCTTCTTTATGTTCTGTGTTTTTATCTTCTGTTATTTGTGGGTCTGAAATGGAGGTGGGCTCAAGAGGCTTAACTTTAATAAATAGGCTATAACCTTTGCGGTAATGGGTTTTAATAGTTTGCCCGGGCTGCTTTTCTGATTTGAGAGTTTTTCTTAGTTCAGAGATGGCACGGTTAATAGCATTGTCATCAACAAAACTTTGTTGCCAAATATTCTCAACCAGCTCTTGGCGAGTGATAATGCGATCATTATGCTCAATAAAGAAACACAGCAATTTAAACAATAAAGGTTCTAGTTCACGCTTATGAGTGCCATCGCTGATGGTTTGCTGCTGAGTGTTAAATTGCCACTCACCCACATAAATAACGGTATCGCGTAAGGGTGAAAATGCCGACCCCATGTTTAGTCCTTTAACTAAAAAATATTAATTTTGATAGGGAAGATAATAACAGCTTTTGTTCTTGATTTGGGTCTTTTTGTTTTATATTTGTAAATTAAAGGCTGTTTTTTGCAACATATAGCCAAGCTTGGTTGTTACATTGGAATGTTTCTGCGATTCGTTGATAATCATCTACTTCGTAAGCATCAGCCTGATTGAGCTCACGTTTAGTGATTAAATAAATAGTGCCATTAACAATATCACTTTGTTTGCCTGTTTTGATTAACGCCGGGTGAAAACGTTGACCACTACTTTTTAGCACGGCTTCGTCGGTGATCTCGACTTCACCAATGACATACCCAGTTAGCGTAGCAGGTTGACCTTCGAGCAAACGCCCAAAGGTATCAAGCTGAACCTGCGGGTACTGTAATGTACCGTAAGAAAATAGCTTTTCCATGTTAGTCCAGCAGCGGGAAGTTGGTAGCAATAGTTGACTCAGTGCTTTTAGCGACCCAACCTTCGGTATTATTGAATAAGCGAATTGCTGTGAACTCAGGGTCGCTGCCCATATCAAACCAATGTGGTGTGAGTTCTGGTACTGAAATTAGGTCGCCTTGTTGACACAGCACTTGATACACTTTATCGCCTAGGTGTAAGCAGAATAAGCCTTGGCCTTTCACAAAAAAACGAACTTCATCTTCGCTATGTGTATGCTCAAACAAGAACTTACCGCGTAGTTCGCTGGCATTTGGATTACCCTTAGCAAGCGAAATAACATCCACTGTTTGATAGCCCCCTTCAGCTTTTAAGCGCTCTATATCTTTAGCATAAGCAGTTAAAATTGCGTCATGACTGGTCTCTTGGTCAATCTGTGCTGTTGCTTGCCACTGCTCAAAGCGAACGCCAACGGTATTTAGTTCATTGGCAATCGCGCTTAAGTCTTCACTATGAAACAGTATGTTGTTTGCGTTGTTATCATTAAAAATAGTTAATTGGCTCATGCTAAAAGCTCCGCACTAAATGCTGTGAAATCGTTAATGTATGGGTGAGCGTCGCTTACTGCTTGTCCATCGCGAACAAGGTGTAAAGTGCCAAGGCCTGCAGCTTTGGCAGCATCAAGCTCTGCCACCACATCGCTTAAAAACAATACTTCGGCAGCGTCAAATGGCAGCTCGGCAATAATATTTTCATAAGAGCTCTGCTGTTGTTTTGCGCCAACTTTAGTGTCGAAGTAATCACTAAATAAAGGTCTAACATCACCATAATCAGAAAACTCAAAAATCAGGTGCTGGGCTTTTACTGAGCCTGATGAGTAGACATATAAACTTTTACCAGCATGTTTTTGGGCTTGTAAAAAGTCATAAGCGTCAGGGTAAAGGTGGCCAGTAAAATCACCACTTTCGTAGCCCGTTTGCCAAATTAAGCCTTGCAACTGCTTGAGTGGGGTAATTTTTTGATCAGTTTCAATCCAATGAATTAAATGCTTAATGACCGTGTCGATATCGGCTTCGGGTTGTTCAATGTGTGCTTTAACGGCCTCAATTTGGGCTGCAACTTCTGGGTCTGTTTGATGTGATTTTACAAACTCAGGTAATTGCCCTGCCGCGTAAGGAAATAATACGTCTTTAACAAATGAGATGCGGGTAATAGTGCCTTCAATATCAGTTAAAATTGCTTTGATCATGGCTGAACTCCAGCTTGAATACCTTCTAGTTTTAGGCGCTCAAGCTCACAGCTAAATAGAAACTCTAATCCTTCTAAATGGCGAAGTACTTCTTTGATATCTCGACCAACGACATATAAACCATGGCCACGAATTAATACGGCATGCTCAATAGGGGTGTGAAGGTGATGATCACTGACTAGTAAGCTTAAACGGTCAATGTCTTGGTCATTATCAAAAATGGGAATAGTTAAGGTATCTAAGTGCGACTTGATACCGCTTAAAGATTTTTGCATTTCGTAGCCATGCAAATTGATAGCGTGGCCTTTGATCACACGAGATAACACGGTTGCCGCAACAGAATGAGTGTGCAAAACAAATTTAGCTGACGGGATAAGCTTATACATATTCAAATGTAGCTCAGTTTCAGCTGATGGATTGCCAGAGCCTTTAGTACGATTGCCTTCATGATCAAATTCAATAAATGCATGAGTGCCGAGTTGACCTTTATCGAAACCACTTGCTGTGACGACATAACCGCTTGCAGTGCGGGCTGAAAAGTTACCACCAGTAGCAGGGACCCAGCCACGTTGGCTTACCCATTTACCAGCTTCAATTAGTTCTGAAATAGCGGTATTGTTATGCATATATTCCTCGACATTCTAAAAGTTATTTAGACGGCTATACATCTGTTTTAAGCAATGATAGCATCGCTTCGGGCGCAAAACCATCTTTAAGGAACCTCTGTGTTTGAAAGTAAATTGCCGAATTTAGGCACCAGTATTTTTAGTCAAATGACCGCTCTAGCAAATAAGCACCAAGCGCTTAATTTATCTCAGGGTTTTCCTGAATTTGATGCACCAGAATTACTAAAAAAACAGCTCAACCATTATGTACTTGAGGGAGCAAATCAATATGCGCCTTCAAGTGGGGTTGCAAAGCTACAACAGCAAATAGCAGCTTTGATTGCTAGAAAATACCATAACAACATAAATTACGAGCAACAAGTTACTGTTACGTCAGGGGCAACAGAGGCATTATTCGTAGCAATTCAAGCGCTTGTTAAAGAGGGTGATGAAGTTGTGGTATTTGACCCCTCGTATGACTCGTACCAACCGGCAATTGAACTTGCTGGCGGTCGCTCAGTTCACGTTGCCTTACATGCGCCAGACTACAAAATCGATTGGCAAGCCGTAGCTGATGTTATTACAGAAAAAACACGTGTCATCATCATCAACACGCCACATAACCCAAGCGGTAAAATCTTTAAAACAGAAGATATAAATGCCCTTAAAGCGCTTGTTACTAAGCATAATTTATATGTAATTAGTGATGAAGTGTATGAGCACATTACCTTTGATGGCGCTTTGCATTTAAGTGCGCTGACTGACCCTGAGTTATTTGCTCGTAGTTTTGTGATTTCAAGTTTTGGTAAAACCTTTCACAGCACTGGCTGGAAGATGGGTTATTGTGTTGCACCCACTCAGCTGATGGTGGAGTTTCGTAAAATTCACCAATATGTGACTTTTTCAAGTTTTACGCCTGCCCAGCATGCATTAGCCGATATGCTTGAGTTAGAGCCTGAGCATGTTGATGAGCTAAGTTGTTTTTATCAACAAAAACGCGACTTGCTCAGCGAAGCACTAGCGCAAAGCCGTTTTAAAATATTACCAAGTGAAGGCACCTATTTTTTGCTACTCGATTACAGTGATGTGTCTGATCTTGATGATGTTGAGTTTTGCCAATGGTTGGTTGAGCAAGCGGGTGTTGCAGCTGTACCACTCAGTGTGTTTTATAACAGTGCAAGCAGCGACAAAGTGATTCGTTTATGTTTTGCTAAAAATGATGACACATTAAAATGTGCCGCGGAGATTTTATGCCAACTTTAACCTTAGCTTTAGTGCAGTCATCACTGCATTGGCTTGATAAAAGCGCTAACCTTGCGCACTTTACTAAGCAGCTTAACAGTTTAAACGAGCAAGTTGATTTAATTGTCTTGCCAGAAACATTTGCCACGGGTTTTGCGATTAATCTAGATTGCAGCGAACCGGAACAAGGCGAGGTACTTAGCTGGTTAAAAGCCACAGCTAAGCAAAAAAATGCTGTGGTTGCAGGCTCTGTTTTAGTTGCAAAAGGCGACAAAAAGGCTAATCGCTTTTATTGGGTTTGGCCAAATGGCGAAGTGAAGTATTACGACAAACGCCATTTATTCTGTTTAGGTAACGAAGGCAATTTCGTCGCAGCAGGCGAGCATCGCGAGATATTCGCTATCAATGATTTTCGCATTTTGCCGCAAGTGTGTTACGACTTACGCTTTCCTGTATTTCAGCGTAATTGCAACGACTACGATGTGATGATCAACGTAGCTAATTGGCCAGCAGCTCGTCGCCATGTCTGGGATACCCTGCTAAAAGCACGCGCAATGGAAAACCTGTGTTATGTCGTGGGTGTCAATCGCATTGGTGCTGATGGTAATAATGTTGCCCACAGTGGTGGAACTGCCGTTTATGATTTTAAAGGTGACACCTTGGCTAAGCTCGAAGATGGCCAATCGGGTATCATTATTCAGCGCTTAGAAAAATCACCGCTTGATGACTTTCGAAGGGCGTTTCCTGCTCACTTAGATGCTGATCAATTTCAGTTACTGTAATTGCTCGAAGCCGCATACTCAAAAATTTGTTAAACTCATGGTTGGATTATTTACTTTAAGCAATCATGAGTCGCAAAATCACCCCCGTTATTCTTGCTGGTGGCATAGGTTCTCGTTTATGGCCTTTGTCGCGTAAAGCGATGCCTAAGCAGTTTTTGTCTTTGCTTAGCGAAAAATCACTGTTACAGAGCGCGCTTTTACGAGTGGCTGACTCACGATTTAATGCGCCAATTCTAGTGTGCAATGAAGAGCATCGCTTTATCGCTAAAGCGCAAATTGCAGAAATCACAGATAGCTATACTTTATTGCTTGAACCTGAAGGTAAAAATACCGCCCCCGCGATTGCCCTAGCCGCTGAATTTGCATTGCAAAATGGTCTAACCGATCCCTTACTAGTCATGCCTGCTGATCACCATATCAGTGATTTTGATAAACTTATTGCCTGCTTAGATAATGCGATAGCGCTTTGTCAGCAACAACAATTAGTAACCTTTGCCATTACTCCCACTGAGCCACATACCGGCTATGGTTATATTCGCCAAGGTGAGCCGTTAGCTCATAAAGGCTGTTTTAAGGTGGCTGAGTTCAAAGAAAAACCAGCTCTGCAATTAGCCGAAAAATACCTTGCCAGTGGTGAGTATGGCTGGAATAGCGGCATGTTTTTATTTTTGCCAGATGTGTACTTGAGTGAGCTTAATCGTTTTGCGCCAAAGATTGCTGACAGTGTCGCAAAAGCGGCTAGCTTCACCGCAGATTTAGGGTTTCAACGGCCTGTTGCGGGTGCGCTCACAGCATGCCCAAGTGATTCTATTGATTATGCTATTTTGGAGCGTAGCGCTAACGTTGCTGTTATACCTGTTGACTTAAATTGGAGCGATGTTGGCAGCTTTTCTGCATTATCGAAAATCGCAGAAAAAGACCATCATGGCAACTATTTAGCCTCACAAGGAGTGAGTTTAGATAGCGAAAATAATCTACTGATCAGCGAGGCTGACCACACTATTGCGGCGCTCGGCGTAAGTAATCAAGCAATTATACATACTCATGATGCCACCTTAGTGGCAGGCAAAAGTGCGCTCGATAAGCTCCCAGATTTACTTAAACAGCTTGCTGTTGTTGATAGCGATAAACTAACCCACCATCAAGCCGTATTCAGACCTTGGGGCAACTATCGAACTTTAATTGAAAGCACTGGCTTTAAAGTAAAGAAAATAATCGTAAACAGCGGCGCAAAGCTTTCAACTCAACGCCATCAGCACCGTGCAGAACATTGGGTCGTCGTATCTGGAGTGGCAAGCGTGCGAGTAGGTGATGATGAATTTGAATTATCCGCCGACCAATCTTGTTACATCGCGGCTAAGCAGCTACACAGCCTTGCTAATCAACAATACACGCCACTAATCGTTATCGAAGTACAAACCGGAGCGATACTTGATGAAACTGACATCGAGCGATTTGATGATAGGTATGGGAGGGGATAGCTGGAAGCTTTAAGCTTATCGAAAAGGAGGCTTTTTAACAGAGCTTATTTGAATCATAAGTTGGATTTTTGCCGCTTACTGCTAATGCTTCTAAACTTACAGCTGCTGTATCACTTTAACTGTTTTAGTTTATGGTCTATCACAGGATCATCCGGTGAGAGTTGCTGCGCCACTTCTAAGACCTTAATTGCATCGTTTGGGTGCTCATCTTGATGCTTGATTGCAACATCAATCAGCGGCTGCACATCAATCGCATCTTTTTGCTCTTGCATGTGCTCGGCTTTTTCTTCAGCTAAAATTGTATGCGCGGTGCTTAGTAAGGCTAAACGATGTGGCGAACTCTTATTTGCCTTATTTAGGCGACGATAATAGTCTTCTTTAAAGCGCAGCGTTTTGGTTTGCTGGCGGAATTGGGCTATATCAACTTGCTGGTGGCTAATAAAATCAACAGCAACATCTTTATAAAAGCCAAACTTATTTAAATATGTTGCATGAACACTATGGCCCATACCAAACACGCGTAAGTGGGTGAGTTGTGGGTAACGTTTAGCATGAGCTCGGTCGATACGATTAGTTGGGTCGTAAATAATATAACCCTTTGCATGGCCTAAATCTAAATCGTGGTAGTCACCGTTCCAATCGAATTTTTGCGCGATGTCAGTGCTTGAACGGTCATCCCATGGTGCTTTTTCTTTGTTTTTTGTGCTAACAGGGTGAAAGAGTAAAACTTTATCAAGCTTTAATAGATTGGCAAAGGCGCCAACGGCAAAGCCTCCTCGGCTCAAACCATAACCTAACCGCTCTTTGAATCCGCCAATCAGTGGTGCTAGCTGCTCAATGAAAAACAACAGATTACGGTGCCTAAACCAGTTGCTAATGCCTAAATGTTGAAAGGCGATAATATTCACATCTTGCTTTTTCGCGAGCTTATAAGCCCAAGGCGAAAAATCATCATTGATATCATATTCTTGATAATTTGTTCCAGCAGGAGAGAAGGTAATTAGCAGGGGCTTATTGGCATCAATGATATGGTATTTTACATAAACATCGCCGAGCAAATCACCGCCAGTCATAGGAACACGGCTTTGTTGCTCATCGCGTGGGAGGTTGGTCCATTCATCTAACCAATACAGTAATTTCATACATCCCCCTTAGTACCTCTAAAATAAAGGGGCGAAATTATAGCAAAAATAGCAGCTCATTAAAAATGGCCGCTACTTTATACGCTTAGCCCTCGCTCATTGCGATGATCTGTTGCCAGTCATGTTCGGTGACAGGCATTACTGACAATCGGCCGCCTTTTTTAAGGGCGATTTCGGTGATTGCATCATTGGCTTTAATCGCCTGCAGGCTCACTAGCTTTTTAAGGTGTGCTTGATATTGCACATCGACCACAAACCAGCGCGGGTTGTCAGCGGTTGCTTTGGCGTCGTAGTAGTCGCTATTTAAATCAAACTGTGTTGGGTCGGCATAAGCTTCGCGAGTTACCGTAGCAATACCAGCAACACCCACCTGTTTACAACTTGAATGATAAATCATTACCAAGTCACCGTGCTTGATACCATCGCGAAGAAAGTTGCGGGCTTGATAATTACGCACGCCATCCCACATAGAGGTTTGCTCAGGTGCGTTTTTTAGATCATCAATTGAAAATGCATCGGGTTCGGTTTTAAAAAGCCAATAAGCCATAATGAGGTGCTCTTACAAAGATTTACTTCCAATTAGTCTATAGTATCATTAAACGCTTGTCGGGATTGAGGATAAATAAATGAGCCAAGTATTAGATGACCTACTGTCATTAATGTCGTTAGAAGAGATTGAGCAAGGCTTGTATCGCGGGCAAAGCCAAGATTTAGGATTTAGGGCGGTTTTCGGTGGCCAAGTAATGGGCCAAGCCCTATCTGCCGCAAAAGAAACATTACCACAAGGGCGTATTGTTCACTCTTTACACTCTTACTTCTTGCGTCCAGGTGATGCTGCAAAGCCGATTGTCTATGATGTAGAGAATATCCGTGATGGTAAAAGTTTTAGTACTCGCCGTGTAAAAGCAATTCAATATGGTAAGCCAATTTTTTACATGACCGCTTCTTTCCAAGGTGAAGAAGAAGGCTTATCACATCAAGCGCAGATGCCTGATGTCCCTCAGCCTGAAGAATTAAAGTCATCGCTTGAATTTTACCAAGCAAATGCAGAGCTTATTCCTGAACCAATTCGGAATAAGTTCATTCGTGAAGTGCCTATTGAAATGCGCCCTGTGACTTTTCATAACCCATTCAAACCACAAGTGATGGAGCCAGTTAAGCATATTTGGTTTAAAGCTAATGGTGAGATGCCTGACGATCAGCGCATTCATAATTACTTACTTGCGTATGCATCTGACTTTGAATTTTTACCGACTGCATTACAGCCGCACGGCGTATCGTTTATGCAGCCGAATATGCAGGTCGCGACGATTGACCATGCGATGTGGTTTCACCGCCCGTTTAGACTAGACGATTGGATTTTATATTCGATTGATAGCCCAAGTGCGAGCTCTGGTCGTGGTTTGGTGCGAGGTCAGTTCTTTGACCGTCAAGGCAATTTGGTTGCCTCAACGATCCAAGAAGGGGTTATGCGTCAGCGTTAATCTTTTGTGTGCTGAGCTTGGCTTTGCACTATATCGTCAATTGACTGCCAGACCCGTGCTGGCAGCAATGCTTTAAGATATAAATACACTTCACACAGTTCATTGCTACCCGTTAAGCCTTGCTCTGTTTCGGTAATTAGCTTTTGCTCTCGCAAGCTTGAAATAAAACCAATAAGTACTTTTTTATCGAAGAACTCTGGGGTTTTAATGCCGTGCAAGGTGCCTAAGCGCTCTGCTAACACTTGGCTTTCATGTTCAAGTTCTTCACGCTCAATACCACTGCTAGTTTGAATAAAGCCAACCACGATAGCGTAGCGTTGCAGTGTTAAACTTAGGGCACGACCGAGCATTTCGAGTTTCGCTAAGCAGTCGTTGCTGTTAGTGATCTTGATATTATCGCCATCAATTTCAATCAGGTCTTGATCAACGAAGCTTGCAAGTACGCGAGTAATGTAGTTTTCATCTAGCTCGTGTAAGAACCACTCTTTGGCAAACAGTGGGTAAAAACGTGCAATTAAGGCTTGGCAATCAGCCATGGTAGTTTGATGTGCTTTGAATAAATGCAGCGCCAATAAGCTCGGTACTGCAAATAAGTGCAACACGTTATTACGGTAGTAGTTGAACAGTGTTTTTTCTTTATCGTTAATAGCGATAATTTCGCCAAACTCGTCACTGATCACATCAAACTTATTAAGTTTAAGGGCATGCTCTAGTAGCTGCTCGGCGCTTTCGTCTGGTGTGGTCACCTTTTCACTGTAGCTGGCGCTACGCTGTAAATGTAGATAAAACTCAAGCTGAGTAATCAGCTTTGGTTTACTTAATGCGTGTTTATCATTAACCAGTAATATCATCGCAAGTAGATTCACCGCATTGAGTGCAGCGGCGCTATTAATATTAACCATGACTTTATCAGCGAGGTTAGCGACTTGTGGTCCAAGCCATTGTGGTTTCTGAACATCAGTTGGGTGAATCGACTCTCGCCAATCAGGTTGTTGATCATTGAGATATTGGTTTATCGATATAGGGTCGCCAAAGTTTAAATAACCACGACCATAGTTTTTAAGGTTTTTAATTGCCTTAAAGATACCTAATACCGACTCACCTTTTTTATCGTTACCGGCAAGCTCTTTTAAGTAGGTATTAATTTCCATTACGTGCTCATAGCCAATGTATACAGGCACAATTGAAATAGGGCGATCAATGCCACGTAACATGGCTTGTAATGTCATGGCGAGCATACCTGTTTTTGGCGGTAGCAAGCGACCAGTTCGGCTACGACCACCTTCAGTGTAAAACTTTACTGAATAGCCTTTGATAAATAACTGGCTCAGGTACTCTTTAAATACAGCTGAATATAACTTATTGCCCGCGAATGAGCGGCGAATAAAGAAAGCACCACTGCGACGGAAAATCCCTCCTGCTGGAAAGAAGTTTAAGTTGATACCCGCAGCGATATGCGGCGGAACTAAGCCTAAATGGTAAATAGAATAGGTCAGCAATAAGTAATCCATATGCGAGCGGTGGCATGGCATATAGATAATCTCGTGGCCTTTATCTGTAAGCTCATGTACCTGTTCAGAAAACTTAATATCAATCCCGTTATAAAGCTTATTCCACAGCCAAGTTAAAATACGGTCTGCAACACGAATGGTGGCATCGCTATAATTGGCGGCAATCTCATCAAGTAGCTTTAGCGCATTTTGGCGAGCTTGCTCTTGGCTGATGTTTTTTTCTTTCGCTTCTATTTGAATTGCTTTTTTTATTGTTGGTGAGGCAAGTAGCGAATTAAATAGCTGCTCACGTGATGGCATTTTCGGGCCTGTCGCTGCCAATTTTTGGCGACGAAAGTGCACGCGGGCTACTCGTAAAAGCTTATGTGGTAGTTCATCAACCTCTGCTTTTTCATTGACCAATAAAGATAAATCTAGTGGCTGACTAAAGCGAATAAAGTTATCGCGCCCAGAAAATAGCAACACAAAGAACTTACGAAACCAGCTGGGTGTTAATGAATGAGACACCAAAGTACCTAAACCTGGCTTTTCTTTACCCGGATTTCGGCCCCATAAAATCGTCACCGGGATCACTTGGACGTTTTTCTCACCTGATTGCATCAGGTGGTCAATAATTTGTTTGCCTTGCTGCAGGGCATTGCTTGGTTTGCTTTTATTACCAAATAGCGGTGGTGGGTTTTGAATACCGATAAAGCGATCAAGTTCTGCATTACCTAATAACTGCTCTTCGGTCGGATTAGGTAAGCCGTATTTTTTACATACCCGCGCCAGTGCTGCTAAATCAGAGCGTGCATTTAGCCTAACAATGTAGAAAGTAGGGTTGGCTGGGTTTAGATTGTATTGTTCAATCGGATTTTCTGGCAGCACCTTACTTTTTACAAACAAGCGGTTCATACCGGCAGAAATGAAATTTAAACAACGATTAATGATACGCATCAACTCACCAAAGTTATTAGTAGATATTAAATAGACCGAGTGTGGTCAAAAATAAGCGGCATAGAATAACAATTATTAACTGGACTGACCATTTAAAAGCGATTTTCTAGCCTCTTTACTCGCACAAGTATAATTTAAAGACGCTAATGTTATTGATAAAGTTCGAAAATTAAACAAAATTTAATTTAGACCTTTGAGATTTTCAAAATAGTTGTTGCATTTATCACCAATCTATCTATAATACGCAGGCTTTCAAAATTCCCTCGGGAACTTGGAAGGAAAGATTAAGCTTGGATTTCAAGCTAATAAACAGGAATTCCGATTTGGAATTCAACGTAGATATAAGAAAGCAGCCGACATCTTAGTTATTAAGATTGTTTCGGTCGTTTTTTTATGCTCTTTTTAAATGCTCTTTATATTGAGGTTTAAGAATGTCAAATCAACGCATTCGTATTCGCCTAAAAGCTTTTGACCACCGTTTGATTGACCAATCAACGGCGGAAATCGTGGAAACTGCGAAACGCACTGGCGCACAAGTACGTGGTCCAATCCCACTACCTACACGCTTTGAACGTTTTACTGTACTAACTTCACCGCACGTTAACAAAGACGCGCGTGATCAGTACGAAATCCGCACCCATAAACGTCTGATCGACATCGTAGAACCAACTGACAAGACTGTTGACGCTCTTATGCGTTTAGATCTTGCTGCTGGTGTTGATGTTCAAATCAGCCTGGGTTAATCGGAAGATTAGAGAGGTTTTAGGAAAATGGCATTAGGTCTAGTCGGTCGTAAAGTGGGTATGACACGTATCTTCACTGAAGATGGTGTATCTATCCCTGTGACAGTTATCGAAGCGACACCTAACCGCATTGCTCAGATCAAATCTGAAGCAACTGACGGTTATAACGCGCTTCAAGTAACCGCAGGCACTAAAAAAGCAAGCCGTGTAAACAAAGCAGCAGCGGGTCACTTCGCTAAAGCTGGTGTTGAAGCGGGTCGCGGTCTGTGGGAATTCCGCCTAAATGGTGGTGAAGGCGATTTTGAAGTAGGCGCTGAGCTTACTGTTGAATTATTCAACGAAATCAACAAAGTTGACGTAACCGGTACTTCTAAAGGTAAAGGTTTCCAAGGTGGTGTTAAGCGCTGGAACTTCAGCATGCAAGACGCTACTCACGGTAACTCTCTATCTCACCGTGCTCCTGGTTCAATCGGTCAAAACCAATCACCTGGTAAGGTGTTTAAAGGTAAGAAAATGGCCGGTCACATGGGTGCTGAGCGTGTAACGACTCAAAACTTAGAACTAGTTCGCGTTGACGCTGAGCGTAACTTGCTTTTAGTTAAAGGTGCAGTACCTGGCGCTATCGGCGGTGACGTTATCGTTAAACCAGCTGTTAAAGCATAAGTCCTGGAGATTTAGTGATGGAATTAGCAATTAAAGACGCTTCTGGCGCTCTTGAAGTTTCTGAAGCTACTTTTGGACGTGAGTTTAACGAAGCATTAGTACACCAAGTAGTTGTTGCTTACGCAGCAGGTGCTCGTCAAGGTACTCGTGCTCAGAAGACACGTTCTGAAGTTAGCGGTGGTGGTAAAAAACCATGGTCTCAAAAAGGTACTGGCCGTGCACGTGCTGGTACAATTCGTAGCCCAATTTGGCGTTCAGGTGGCGTTAGCTTCGCAGCTAAACCACAAGATCACAGCCAAAAAGTAAACCGTAAAATGTACCGCGGTGCGATCAAAAGCATCTTATCTGAATTAGTTCGTCAAGAGCGTTTAATCGTTGTTGAGCAGTTTGGTCTTGAAGCACCAAAAACTAAAGAACTAGTTGCTAAGCTTAAAGAACTTGAGCTTAAAGATGTTCTAATCGTGACTGAAGAAGTAGATGAGAATCTTTTCTTATCGGCACGTAACCTATACAAGGTTGACACGCGTGATGTAGCTGGTATCGATCCTGTAAGCCTAATCGCTTTCGATAAGGTACTTATTACAGCTGCTGCTGTTAAGCAACTTGAGGAGGCGCTAGCATGATCCGTGAAGAACGTCTTTTAAAAGTGATCCTTGCTCCACACATCTCTGAGAAAAGCACTATCGCTGCTGAAGAGAACAACACGATTGTTTTCAAAGTAGCTTCTGATGCAACTAAAGCTGAAATCAAAGCTGCAGCAGAAAAGCTTTTTGAAGTAGAAGTAACTGGTGTTCGCACACTAAACGTTAAGGGTAAAACAAAACGTACTGGCATGCGTTTCGGTCGTCGTTCAGACTGGAAGAAAGCTTACGTTACTCTTAAAGAAGGTAGCGAGCTAGACTTTGTCGGCGGCGCCGAGTAATAAGGGGAGTTAGAATTATGGCACTTCAAAAGTGTAAACCAACTTCTGCGGGTCGTCGTCACCTGGTTAAAGTGGTTAACCCAGATCTACATAAGGGTAAACCTTACGCACCACTACTAGAGAAAAACTCTAAGTCTGGTGGTCGTAATAACAAAGGTCGTATCACGGTTCGTCACATCGGTGGTGGTCATAAGCATCATTACCGTGTAATCGACTTTAAACGCACTAAAGATGGCATTCCAGCTGTTGTTGAGCGTCTAGAGTATGATCCAAACCGTAGCGCAAACATCGCTCTTGTATTATATGCAGACGGTGAGCGTCGTTACATTATTGCACCTAAAGGCTTAAAAGCTGGTGATTCAATCCAATCTGGTATTGATGCACCAATCAAAGCTGGTAACACGTTACCAATGCGTAACATGCCTGTAGGTTCGACTGTTCACAACGTAGAATTAAAACCAGGTAAAGGCGCGCAAATCGCACGTTCTGCTGGTGCATACGTTCAAATCCTTGCTCGTGAAGGTCAATACGTAACTCTACGTCTTCGTTCTGGCGAAGTTCGTAAAGTTCCAGCTGACTGTCGCGCAACACTTGGTGAAGTAGGCAATGCTGAGCATATGCTTCGTTCACTAGGTAAAGCTGGTGCAAATCGCTGGCGTGGTATCCGTCCGACAGTTCGTGGTGTTGCCATGAACCCGGTAGATCACCCGCACGGTGGTGGTGAAGGTCGTACATCTGGTGGTCGTCATCCTGTGTCTCCATGGGGTAAACCGACTAAAGGTGCTAAGACACGTAAGAACAAGCGTACTGATAAATTTATCGTACGTCGTCGTACTAAATAATAGTTGAGGAATAGCCATGCCACGTTCTCTCAAGAAAGGTCCTTTTATTGACCTACACTTGCTGAAGAAGGTAGAGAAAGCGTTGGAAAGCGGTGACAAGAAGCCAATTAAAACTTGGAGCCGTCGTTCAATGATCATACCTAACATGATCGGATTGACCATCGCTGTCCATAATGGTCGTCAGCACGTTCCTGTGTTCATCACAGACGAAATGATCGGTCACAAACTAGGTGAATTTGCACCAACTCGTACTTACCGCGGTCACGCTGCGGATAAGAAAGCGAAGAAACGTTAAGAGGGGAATGATAAATGCAAGCATTAGCTAAACATAAATTCGCCTCTGGTTCGGCGCAAAAAGCACGTCTAGTTGCAGATCAGATCCGCGGACTTCCGGTTGATCGCGCTCTAGAAATCCTGGCGTACAGCCCTAAAAAAGCGGCTGTATTAGTTAAAAAAGTACTTGAGTCTGCTATTGCTAACGCAGAGCATAACGAAGGTGCTGACATTGATGAGCTTCGTGTAACTACGATCTTTGTGGACGATGGTCCAACAATGAAGCGTATTATGCCACGTGCTAAAGGACGCGCAGACCGCATCCTTAAGCGTACAAGCCACATCACTGTTGTGGTTTCAGATAGCTAGGAGTATAAGTAATGGGACAAAAAGTTCATCCTACTGGTATTCGCCTAGGTATCTCTAAACCTTGGGTTTCTACCTGGTACGCGAATTCAAAAGATTTCTCTGATCAGCTTTTTGGCGATCACAAAGTACGTACTTTCCTTACTAAGGAATTAAAAGCGGCTTCTGTGTCTAAAATCGTTATCGAGCGTCCAGCTAAATCTATCCGTGTAACAATTCACACAGCTCGTCCTGGTGTTGTTATCGGTAAAAAAGGCGAAGACGTTGAAAAACTACGTCAAGCAGTAACTAAGATTGCAGGTGTTCCGGCTCAGATTAATATCGCTGAAGTTCGTAAGCCTGAACTTGATGCACAACTAGTAGCTGACGGTATTGCGTCACAGCTAGAGCGTCGTGTTATGTTCCGTCGCGCTATGAAGCGTTCGGTACAAAATGCAATGCGCATTGGTGCAAAGGGTATCAAAGTTGAAGTTAGCGGTCGTCTTGGCGGTGCTGAGATCGCACGTTCAGAATGGTATCGTGAAGGTCGTGTACCTCTACATACTCTTCGTGCTGATATCGACTACGCAACTTCTGAAGCCTTAACCACTTATGGTATCATTGGTGTTAAAGTTTGGATCTTCAAAGGCGAAGTTATTGGTGGTTTACCACTAGTACAAGAGCAAGAGAAGCCAGCTAAACGCGCGCCAAAGAAAGCCAAAAAAAGTGCTAAGTAGAGGTAGCGAGTAATGTTACAGCCAAAACGTACAAAATTCCGTAAAATGCACAAAGGCCGCAACCGCGGTTTAGCGCAAAACGGTAACAAAGTAAGCTTCGGTACTTTCGGTTTGAAAGCTACTGGCCGTGGCCGTATGACTGCTCGTCAAATCGAAGCAGCTCGTCGTGCTATGACACGTCACGTAAAGCGTCAAGGTAAAATCTGGATTCGTGTATTCCCAGATAAGCCAATTACGAACAAACCATTAGAAGTTCGTATGGGTAAAGGTAAAGGTTCTGTTGAATATTGGGTTGCTGAAATTCAACCTGGTAAAGTACTTTACGAAATGGAAGGTGTTTCTGAAGAGCTTGCTCGTGAAGCATTTAACCTTGCAGCGCGTAAATTACCATTCACAACAACTTTCGTAACTCGGACGGTGATGTAATGAAAGCTAGCGAACTAAAAGACAAAAGCGTAGAAGAGCTAAATGCTGAACTTCTAGGACTTCTTCGTGAGCAGTTCAACCTGCGCATGCAAGCAAGCACTGGTCAGTTAGCTCAGACACACACGCTAAGAACAGTACGTCGCGATATCGCGCGTGTAAAAACAGTTATTAACCAGAAGGCAGGTCAATAATGAGCGATAAAATCCGTACTCTTCAAGGCCGTGTAATCAGCGACAAGATGGATAAATCTTTCACTGTTGCTATCGCACGTTACGTGAAGCATCCAGTATATGGAAAATTCATCAAACGTACGACTAAACTACACGTACATGACGAAAACAACACAGCTCAAACTGGTGACGTAGTTACTATTTCTGAGTGCGCTCCTATTTCTAAGACTAAGTCTTGGACTTTAGTAGACGTTGTTGAGCGTCCAAAGAAAGCTTAATTTTTAATTAAGTTTCCTTACTAAAAAGCCCCGGCATCTGCTGGGGCTTTTTGTTTTTAAAATAACGCTTACCGCCATTTTCTGATGAACTATTTCACTCATCTGACACTCTTAAAAATAAAAAGCGAGGCGCTTGGGTGTTAAAAGGGAATTACAAAGCATGGATCATCTCGATATCGCTACATACTGTGCTTTTGTTGTTACTAGCTCGATATGGCAAGTTTGTGAAGCTACACGCCGTCGCAGAACCGCCCAAGGTAATCAACGCGTATGTGAGTGTCGATTTAACAAAGCTACCAAGTTTGCAGAAGACTCAAGACAAACCTTTATCGGATCAGCCGCCAGAAACAGTTGATGAAGCGAAGGCTTTGCCGCTAAGAGAGGAAACCCCTCATAGCAGTCCTAAGCAGAAAAGCGATGATAGGGTTGTTGAATACTCAGTTAGTGAATCCCAAGAAGTGACAACTGAGGTCGCAAAGCCTGATCAGGCACCTGAACACTCAAAAACAACCGAAGTACCCTTTAAAAAGCTCAACCCGTATGCGCCAATTCCAGAGCTTAAGTTTGAAAATGACTCTTCTAATGCATCGCTATTTGGTCAGGTGAACGCCGCAAATAATAATTCGTCTGTAGGCAGGATATCTGTACCTGTGCAATTAACAGTATCAGATAAGGCAAAAGTCGTTTGGCAGAGTGGTGATGGTAGCAAGCGCATCGAGGTGCTAAATGGTATGTGTTATGGCATCGATTTTAATTCGGTGTTTGGTAAATCTGGAGTGCCAAGTGGTTCGCCCAGACCTTGTGAAGACAAGGATGCTAAATTATTTAAAGAAATAATGAATAAGTGGAGTAAAAACTAATAAAAAAACACTTTACCTCAACTTAACTTGAACTTTTAAAGTGGCGTTTTTAAAAGGGCGCTACAATGAATCCATTAGAAAACTATCTATTAAGTTTGCAGATTAATACTTATAAAACTTCAATTTATCAAGTTATTGAAATACAAACGCGTATTTGGCAATCACTCCAATCAGGCTCTAGCTATGCACTGGCCATGCTGGAGGTATTAGAAGTAGTAAACCATTCAAAACAACAGCAGCATCAAGCACTGTTAAAGCAGGTGTTACAGCTTCTTGGCTATAGTGCCCAATCTCAAGTCGGTAATAATTTACTTGTTGCGCATAAGCGCTTTTCACATTCGTTAGAATTATTATGAGCTGTCATTATTAGGTCACAAAGGTTGGGTGAAATAATACTGTTTTAAGGATTGAAACGGAGTTTCTGCATCATGAATGAGCAGCCAGAGATAATTATTATAGGTAATGGCCCAATAAATACCGAGCTTGCTGAGCTGATTGATTGTTGCCCTCGTGTCGTTCGTTTTAACCGCTGTGCAGCAATGCCTACGCACCTAGGTAGGCGATGCACTGATCTATGGCTACTGGGCCGAGGAAGGCAGGCGCAAAGCTTACTTACTGATCCGCTTGTGATGCCGCTTGAAGGGATAAGTAAAGTTGTCGTCACTGATCCTGCGCCAAATTTACTTATGCAGCACATATTCAAACTGATCCGCCGTCAAAGCCGGCTTGACCATGGTGACGCTTTGTTTAATAAATATGGCAAAGGATTACAGCAAGAAAGGTTAACCCAGCAATTTCGCCAATCAGTCCTTGAGTATCTATTAACGTTAGGGCCAACAATACATAAGCCATATTGCCCAAGTTCAGGAACTTTAGCGATTGTTCACTACCTTAAATTGTTTTCAAAAGTGCATATAGCAGGTTTTGGTTTTCAGGGCTGGAAGCGTCATCCGTGGCATTTAGAAAAACGCTATGTATCAGAGTTAATTCACGAAAACAAAGTCATTATGCTTGACTGAAAAAAGGCACTTAGCCGAAACTAAGCGCCTTGGCTTAACGAAGTTACCAAATCATTTCTACAAATTCTGGGTGATCCACAAATGGGTTGCGGTTACCTTGATGTTCATAAGCGGCTTGGTTTCGGTCAAGCTCTAATTGGCTAACGGGATCCTCGTTATGCCACTTTAATAACATAGTAACGACCCAGCTCTCAAAGACCTGATTAGATGAACCATTCAGTACAGCGTTACTGTAGGTTGTGTTGTTTTGCCATGAGCCAATCACGTTTTCATAGCGTGTTGCCATATAGAAGTACGCTCTTGCAAAGTCACCTTTAAATTCATCAATTGGTTCAAAAACCGTTCCTGAGTAATTTAATGAGCTGGCTGCACTACCTACTTTGCTGCCGTTACTAGAGGTATAGCTTGCACTAGCTACTTCACCAAATGGGTAGTTACTGCGTTTTGAATTGACATAACCGTCAGTGGCAAAAATATGATGTACGTCTGAATTCATTGGCTCAACTGTTCCACCAAACCAACTTTTCGGGAAAGAATGCTCACGGTTGTAGCAGTCTGCTTCGCTGTTGTATGTCCCACATTGGTCGCTTACAGCAACATAGTTGTAGCTGTCTTGGCCTGCCGGGTTTTCTGAATAACGATCTAAAATAGAGTTGTCGTTTTCAAAATACTTATCGCGTGAAGCAACATCGTAAAAACTCCAAATCGCTGAATAGCCCTGCGAGTTGTGACCTTTGATAATGTTGTATAGCTCTGTTTTCAGTGCATAACCACTAAGGCCTTGGGTTGTAACATAGTACCCCGTTGGCTCTGTTGGGGTTGTACCACCGCCGTCACCGCCACCTGAGCTATCGCCTAGGCTAAACGGCGTTGCTTCTGAGTTTTGGAAGCTTGCACCACTGGCAAGTACTGTTTGACCTAATGAAAGGCTGTAACTGCCATTGCCGAATGAGCAGCATATGCCATCACCATAACTATCAAAAATAGTAAAGCTATAGTCACCATCCGTTAAACATGCTTGCTCACTGTACTGAGTATTTGCTGCATAGCTGCCACCTGATGCTACTGCACTACCTTGGCTATTGGTGATTTGCCAGCTGGTTTCTTCTCCATAGTTATCGGTAGTGAGGGTTAAAGACACTTGGTTATAGGCGCAGCTGCCCGAAGGTGGTGGGGTTGCGCCAGTGCTTGGTGCAAAGTTATCTACATAAACTACTTCGCTGCCATCAAAACCAGTTACGTCGTAAAAGCGCAGGCCAACATTAATTGATGTGGTAGCAGAGGCTGTGTACTGATAACTGATTTGTTGCCATTGATTAGTTAATGCTGAATTAGAATAGCCTTGATAGCCATCAACCACTAAGCGAGCTTTTACGCCGCCTTCTGTATGGTAAACCCAAGCTGAAAACTCATAAGTTTCACCCGCCACTACATCAACTAGCTGCTGTAAATCGGTATTACTTTGCGTGCCAGTATTAACCACGACTTGCGCTGAGTAATTACCTGAGTAAACCACATTACTATTAGCGCTAAGGCTAATACCGCTATCTATGGTGCTCCAGCTTGCAGGGGTGTTTGCTGACCAGCTTTCGAAGCTGGCGTTATTAACATTTGCCAATGCTGAACTCGCTAGGCACAGCAAGCCACTGGCTAGCATATATTTTTTACATGTCCCGTGTGACATTGTATTTTCCTTTTCATATTTTTTAATAGTTATTGCTGTTCTTAAAATGAACACAGCGAGTATAGGCTAATTGTCTTATGTTGCAATAATGTTAATTAATAAAAGTTTCTTATTTGGGAATTTTTGCTTTTAACATGTTTTTTTTGGATAAATACTAAATTAATAACTAAATGGAATATCAAAGCAGATTCTATTCTTTTTTAATCGCCTCAGACCTCGTTATTCTTCACGCTCAGATAAACCTTTAAAGCGTTTTTATTAGGTCTTTAAAGTCGAAAAAATTGTTCGCGAAATGACAGTAGCAAGTTCGTTTCGCAGTTAACTTTTCAGGGTTACGAGGAATAAATTCATGTTGTTAAGTCAACTAAATGCAGCGGCGAGCCCGCTATCGCAAGAGCAAGTACAAAAGCTGCAAGGCTTAGTGGCTGAACTTAATCCAATTCAGCAAGCGTGGGTAAGTGGTTACTTAGCTGCAAATGCCAACGCAGGTGCATTAACCGGTGGTGTTGCAGCCGCTCCAGCTGCAGGTGATGCACAGCCGCTAACTATTTTATACGGCTCGCAAACGGGTAACGCAAAAGGCGTGGCAAGTAAGTTAAAAGAGCAAGCAGAGTCGCGCGGTCTAACGGTTAAGTTAGTAAACATGGCTGACTACAAACCAACTGCCCTGAAAAAAGAAAAGTTCATCACGGTTGTTGTTTCAACTTATGGTGAGGGTGAACCACCAGAAGACGCTGAAAGTCTGCATGAATTCTTAACGACTAAAAAAGCACCAAAACTAGATGGTGTTAAAGTGGCTGTGATCGGCTTAGGTGATTCAAGCTACGAGTTCTTCTGCCAAACAGCAAAAGATTTTGAAGAGCGTTTTAACAAGCTTGGCGCAGAAACTATTTTCCAGCGTGCTGACTTAGATGTTGATTACGATGATGAAGCTGCTAAGTGGATTGACGGTGCACTTGATGCGTTTGAACCTGATCTTAAAGCGCAGCAGCAAGCAAGTGGTGGTCAAGTTGTGGCGGTGCCATTTGGTGCCGCGGCACCAGCAGCAAGCCAATACACCAAGCAAAACCCATTTGCTGCAGAACTAAGTGTTGTACAAAAAATTACTGGTCGTGACTCAACCAAAGATGTGCGTCATGTTGAAATTTCATTAGAAGGTTCAGACATCACCTATACACCGGGTGATTCGCTAGGCGTTTACTTCTTAAATGACGAAGCGCTTGTTGATGAAGTACTTGCGCTTACACAAATCGATGCATCTAGTACGGTTAAACTCGGCGACGAAGAACTAAGTATTCGTGATGCATTAATCGAAAAATTAGAATTAACTCAGTCATACCCAGGCTTTGTTGAAAAATATGCAACAGCAACGGGCAACCCTGATTTATTAAAGTTAGTTGAAGATAAAGCGGCAATGCGTGAGTACATTGAGCCTCGCCAAATCTTCGATATTATTCGTCAAAACCCAGCTCAGCTTGAAGCACAAACCTTAGTAGATTGCTTACGTAAACTACAAGCACGTTTATATTCGATTGCATCTAGCCAAGCAGAAGTTGAAGAAGAAGTTCACTTAACGGTGGGCCTGGTTGAGTTTGATGCATTCGGTAGCGAGCACTTAGGTGGGTGTTCTGGCTATTTAGCACGTCGTGCTGAGGAAGGCTGCAAAGTAAAAGTATTTAGCGAGCATAACGATAATTTCCGTTTACCGGCTAATGATGAAACGCCAATTATCATGGTAGGTCCGGGTACGGGTATTGCACCATTCCGTGCGTTTTTACAAGAGCGTGATGCTCGTGAAGCAAGTGGTAAAAACTGGTTATTCTTTGGTAACCCACACTTTACTCAAGACTTCTTATATCAAGTTGAAATTCAAGGTTACTTGAAGTCAGGTTTACTGACTAAAGTGGATGTGGCGTTTAGCCGTGACCAAGCGGAAAAAGTATATGTTCAAGACAAACTTCGCAAAAACAGCCAAGAAGTATTTGCTTGGTTAGAAGCGGGTGCTCATTTCTATATCTGTGGTGATGCAAACCGTATGGCGAAAGATGTTCATCAGGCGCTTGTAGACATTATCAAAGAAAATAGCGGCAAAGATGATGAACAAGCTGAGCAATATTTAAAAGATTTACGTAGCGCAAATCGCTATCAGAAAGACGTGTACTAATCACGTTTAAAGCTAACAGCCGTCACTGTAACAAATTTAGGAAATACCATGAGCGAACAAGACAAAAACGTAAAGCTTTCTGATAACGAGCGTTTGAAAAGAGAAAGTAACTTTTTACGTGGCACCATTGAGCAAGATTTAAAAGACGAGATCACCGGTGGTTTCACTGCTGATAACTTCCAACTGATCCGTTTCCACGGCATGTACCAGCAAGATGACCGTGATATTCGCCCTGAGCGTGCTAAACAAAAATTAGAGCCGTTACATAATGTTATGTTACGTGCTCGTATGCCTGGCGGTATCATCAAGCCAGAGCAATGGTTAGCGATTGATAAGTTTGCTGAAGAGAAAACCAGCTATGGCAGTATTCGTTTAACCACGCGTCAAACGTTCCAGTTCCATGGTGTGCTTAAGCCAAATATTAAAGGTATGCACCAAATGCTTAATAGCGTGGGCATTGACTCAATTGCAACAGCGGGCGATGTAAACCGAAACGTATTATGTACGACTAACCCTGTTGAGTCTGAGCTTCACCAAGAAGCTTACGAGTGGGCTGCGAAGATCTCAGAGCACCTATTACCAAAAACCAAAGCATACGCTGAAATTTGGTTAGATGGTGAAAAGAGTGAAACCACTGAAGAGCCAATTTTAGGTTCAACTTATTTACCGCGTAAGTTTAAAACCACAGTAACAATTCCACCGAATAATGAAGTGGATGTGCATGCGAACGACTTAAACTTCGTGGCAATTGCAGAAAACGGCAAGTTAGTTGGTTTTAACGTGTTAGTGGGTGGTGGTCTTGCGATGACTCACGGTGATACAGCAACGTATCCTCGTAAAGCGGATGACTTTGGTTTTATTCCACTTGAGCACACCTTGAAAATTGCTGAGCACGTGGTGTCTGTACAGCGTGATTGGGGTAACCGCTCAAATCGTAAAAATGCGAAAACTAAGTACACACTAGACCGTGTAGGTACGGATGTATTTAAAGCTGAAGTTGAAAAACGTGCTGGTGTTAAATTTCAGCAGAGCCGCCCGTATGAGTTCACTCACCGTGGTGACCGTATCGGTTGGGTTGAAGGTATTGATGGTAAGCACCACTTAACGCTGTTTATTCAAAGTGGCCGTATTTTAGATTACCCAGATAAACCGCTAAAAACAGGCTGTCGTAAAATTGCTGAAATTCACCAAGGTGATTTCCGCATGACGGCAAACCAAAACTTGATTATCGCAGGTGTTCCGGCTGATCAAAAAGCGGTAATCGAAGAGATCGCTCGTAACCATGGCCTGATTGATGACAGCCATACAGAGCAGCGTAAAAACTCAATGGCGTGTGTGGCATTACCAACGTGTCCGTTAGCGATGGCAGAAGCTGAGCGTTATTTACCAAGCTTAATTGAGAAAACAGAAGCGCTATTAGCGAAACATGGTATTGGCGATGACAACATCATTATGCGTGTTGTGGGTTGTCCGAATGGCTGTGGCCGCGCAATGTTGGCAGAAGCGGGTCTGGTTGGTAAAGGTCCAGGAAAATACAACGTGTACTTAGGTGGTAACCGTGAAGGCACGCGTATTCCAAAACTGTATTTAGAAAATGTTGGCGAAGACGTATACCTAGACGCATTCGATAAGCTAATTGGCCAATGGGCAACTGAGCGTAATGAAGGCGAGTGTTTTGGTGATTTTGTAATTCGCAAAGGCATTGTTGCTGAAGTTAAAGTTTCAGTAACTGATTTTCACGCATAATTTTATAAGCGACACCGCTTTAAGGTTTGGAATTAACCATGAGTGAATTTAAAAACATCTTAACGATGAGCAAAGAAGACCAAACAGCCATGCTGGCTGATATAAATGGTCTTCTGGCTGATAAAAGCGCAGAAGAGCGTGTTGCATGGGCACTTGAAAACTTACCAAGCACACACTTTTTGTCGTCGAGCTTTGGTATTCAAGCGGCGGTGATGTTGCACTTAGTAACATCGCAGCAGCCAGATATTCCTGTGGTACTGACTGACACTGGTTATTTGTTCCCTGAAACCTATCAGTTCATCGAGCAAATGACGGAGCGACTATCGCTTAATCTTAAAGTTTATAAAGCTGAGCTTAGCCCTGCGTGGCAAGAAGCGAAGTTTGGTAAGCTTTGGGAGCAAGGTGAAGAAGGCATTAAGCAGTACAATCAACTGAATAAAGTTGAGCCAATGACTCGTGCCTTAAACGAGCTGGGTGCAGGTACTTGGTTTAGTGGCTTGCGTCGCGATCAGTCATCTAGCCGAGCTGATAAGCAAATTGTTGAAATCAGCCGAGGGACTGTGAAAGTGTATCCGCTTATTGAGTGGAACAACCGTGACATCTATCAGTATCTAACTAAACATGATTTACCTTATCACCCACTTTGGGAGCAAGGTTATGTGTCGATGGGCGATGTTCATACAACCCGTAAACTTGAACCGGGCATGACAGAAGAAGAGACACGTTTCTTTGGTTTAAACCGTGAATGTGGCTTACATATCGATGGTGATGGTATCTAATCCTAAATTCCTATCAGAATTTTCGTAAAGCGCAACCTAGGTTGCGCTTTTTTTGTGCTATTTATATACAATCCCTGGCTCAATTTTATGAGAGAAAATTATGAGTCGTGCTGTTGTTTTTTTATTGTTGTTTTTAATTGTGCCTTTAGTGCGAGCAGAAACTTTGAGGGTTGCGCTTTATGACACGGATTACCCGCCATATCATTTTGCTGACAGTAGTCATAAAGGGCTTGTTGATGAGTTATTAATTCGTTTTGCTGAGAAATATAATCATGATATTCAATACATGCTGGTACCTGAGGTGCGTTCACAGCATTTACTTGATGAAGGCAAGGTTGATGTACGCTTAGAGTCTGAGCAATGGTATCGCGGAAATAAGCAATACTATTGGAGTGATAGTATCGCTGTTGTAGAAGATATTTTAGTGATGCCGAGTGGTTGTCATATTCCAGCTATTGATGAGCTAGGTGGTTATGTGTTGATGGCCCGCTTTGGCTACACCTATCCGCAATTTGAAGCGTTGTTTGCATCTGGCAAGTTGCACCGTGAGGACTTTTACTCAGAACTAGATATGCTGAAGGCTTTAGTCGACATGCAGCAAAATCAACGTGTTGCTGTGATCGCAAAAAACACACTACAGTGGTATGCCTCAAAAAATAATGCTTTTAAAAAATTCACGGTGAGTGATTACAGTGTTGGTAAGGCTCCGATGCAATTACAGTTTACTTACAATGAAAAAGGGAAGCGCATGAGCGAGCAATTTAACGAATTTATGAAAAATCTTAAATCATCCGGTGAATTTGCTAAGATTGAGAGTAACTACCAATAATCGGTAAATCGAATGATTAAGCGTTTTTGTTATCTTGCCGTTATGCTGCTACTAACCAGTGTTGCGCTGCTGTTTTACATTAAAAAGCCAGACGGTAAACCTTACCTAGAGCTGAGCATGTTCGAGCGTTACTCAGACAAAGTAAGTGGCGATGTGAGTGATTTTGCTTCGCAAAGTGCCGATACACTTACCAGCCAAGCAAAAAAGCTCACTGAGAAGTTGAGCTTGAGCAAAGACGCAAATTCATCTGTCGTCGTGTATAAATGGCAAGATGAACATGGTCAGTGGCACTATGCTGATACCCCTCATCCTAATTACGTTAATACTGAGGTAAGTTTAGATCCGAACGAGATAACTGTGCTACCGGCAGAGACTTTTCAGGCTGATGAGAACCAATCAGCAACAGTTAAAGCTGACGAAGCACCTTCAGCGCTTGGGGTATACGACCCTAAAAATGTACAAAAGATGATGCAAGACGCTGAGCAAGTAAAACAGCTTATGGATCAGCGTACCAAGCAACTTGAACAGCAGCTCAAGGAGCGAGGTGGTAATTAACTTTATTTGTTTTGCGCTGCGAGGTCGCTTTCCATTTTCATCAGTAAAATAGTGAGATAAATTTTGGTAGGCAAAGAGAATAGCACACCAACGGCAATACACGCTGCGCTGATCATAATGCCATGTATACCCATACTATCACTTAAGTAATTACCAGCTAATAAAGAATGCCCCAATATAATTAGGCAAATACCTAAAATAATAAAGGTTTTTAAGATTCGAATGATAGTTTGTTCGGTCATACAAGCACCTCACTTTAGCCTTAATTAAAGTGTAGGTGCTGTTGTCATTAATAGGATTGTTCTAAATCAAGCAATTGTCGGTTATTTGTTTAATTTTAACGCGCTGGTTTTTGTGCTTTTCATTTTTTGTAAATAAGTGTGTTGGTCTAAACTGCAATTTATACCAATTCGCTTAATTAAGTGGTCTATTTTGAGGCAATAAAACCTCGTTGATAACAAGGCAAAAATTTCGTTATTTAGTTTGTTCTAAATCAGAAATTTTTAACGCAGGTAGCGACAGGTTTAATCCCTCAAAATGATTAAGTATTATTGCGGATTGGTATTACTGGTGTTTTAAACAAAAAAAGGGGCTGAAAATTCAGCCCCTTAGTTAACTTAAAAGCAATTACTGCTCAGCCAGCATATTACGCAATACATACTGTAAAATACCGCCATGTTTGTAGTAATCCCACTCTTTAGGGGTATCTATACGCACATCAACACTAAAGCTAATTTGTTTGCCTTCACTGCTAGTGGCAATCACACTGACTTCATTGGTTTTATCGTATAAGCCTTCAAAGTCGAATGACTCTTGGCCGGTTAGACCCAGTGACTCATAGCTTTCACCTTCTTTAAATTGTAGGGGTAAAACACCCATACCAATCAGGTTTGAACGGTGAATACGCTCATAGCTTTGTGCAATAACGGCTTTAACACCAAGTAAAAGTGAACCTTTAGCAGCCCAGTCGCGTGATGAGCCTGTGCCATATTCGGCGCCCGCTAAAATAATCAGAGGCGTGCCATCTTGCTGGTATTGCATCGCTGCATCATAAATACTGGCGAGCTCATCGCTTGGTTGCATGCGGGTCACACCACCTTCGGTCCCCGGTGCTAATAGATTACGTAAACGCACATTCGCAAAGGTACCGCGCATCATTACTTCGTGGTTACCACGACGCGAACCATACGAGTTAAATTGTGCTTTTTGCACGCCGTGTTCTTGCAAGTAAAGACCTGCTGGGGCATCCGCTTTAATCGCACCTGCTGGCGAGATGTGGTCAGTGGTAACTGAGTCACCTAATTTTGCTAAACAGCGCGCACCACTAATGCTCGGAATACCAGGAGGCTCAATCTCCATGCCATCAAAGAAAGGTGCTTTTTTGATGTAGGTTGACGCATCATCCCAATCATAAAGTTTGCCATCAGGAATTTGAATTTTCTGCCAACGATTATCACCTTGATACACATTGCCATAACTTGATGCGAACATTTCTTTGGTGACAGTTTCGCGGACGAGCTCGTTTACTTCACTAACACTTGGCCAGATATTTTTTAGATAAATGTCATTACCATTAGGGTCTTGCGCAAGCGGCTCATTGTAAACGTCGATATCTGTACGACCCGCAATTGCGTATGCAACCACAAGGGGTGGTGACGCTAAGAAGTTCATTTTCACATCTTGGTGAATACGCCCTTCAAAGTTACGGTTACCCGATAAGATAGAGCTTACAACCAGTTTATGCTTTTGAATTGCATCGGTGATTTCATCAGCTAGTGGGCCTGAGTTACCGATACAGGTTGTACAACCATAACCGACAAGGTTAAAGCCTAACGCATCTAAGTCATCCATTAAGTCGGCTTTTTTCAAGTAATCAGTCACCACTTGTGAGCCTGGAGCAAGTGAGGTTTTAACCCATGGCTTAACCTTTAATCCTAATTGTTTGGCTTTTTTAGCCACTAGGCCAGCAGCTAAAATAACACTTGGGTTTGACGTGTTTGTACAACTTGTAATTGCAGCAATGACACAAGCGCCATCATTAAGCTCAAACTCTTCGCCTTTAAAGTTAACCTTAGCTGCGCCCATAAACTGTGCTTCGTTTACTGGCTCATCAGGGTTGGTGGTTGGGCCTTCATCTTCAATGCGCGCCTCTTGAACATCGCTTTTATCGCGATGTTGCATACGTTCTTCTTGAAAGCCTTTTAAGTGCTCACCAATAATGCTACCTGCTTTATCAAGGGCAATTCTATCTTGCGGACGTTTAGGTCCGGCAAGGCTTGGCACGACATCATCAAGTGATAATTCAAGCGTATCTGTGTAGTGAGCTTCATCGCCAGGGTTACGCCATAAGCCTTGGTGCTTAGCATAGTCCTCGATGAGTTTAAGTTGCTTGTCATCGCGGTTTGTTAAACGTAGGTAGTTAATGGTTTCATCATCAATTGGGAAAATACCGCAGGTTGCACCATACTCAGGCGCCATGTTTGCGATAGTTGCACGGTCTGCAAGCGCTAAATCAGCAAGACCATCACCATAAAACTCAACAAATTTACCCACTACGCCATGGTTACGCAGCATTTCTGTTACGGTTAGTACCAAGTCTGTTGCAGTTGTGCCTTCTGGCAGGCGACCATTGAGCTTAAAGCCAACGACCTGTGGAATAAGTAAGCTGATTGGTTGACCAAGCATTGCGGCTTCGGCTTCAATACCACCCACACCCCAGCCTAATACCCCAAGACCATTTATCATGGTAGTGTGCGAATCGGTTCCGACTAGGGTATCTGGGTAGGCGAGTGATTTACCATTTTTACTATCGTTAAATACCACGCGGGCTAAATATTCTAAATTTACTTGGTGTACGATGCCGGTTGCTGGTGGCACGACTTTCAAGTTATCGAAGGCAGTTTGCCCCCAGCGTAAAAATTCGTAACGCTCTTTGTTACGCTCATATTCAAGTTTTGCATTTAAGTCGAATGAACCATCTTCACCGTAGCCGTCAACTTGCACAGAGTGGTCAATAACAAGCTCGGCAGGCGACAGTGGATTAATTTTCGCAGGGTCGCCGCCAAGTTTTTCCATGGCATCACGCATCGCGGCTAAATCGACTATGGCGGGTACGCCGGTAAAATCTTGCATTACAACGCGAGCAGGCGTAAATGCGACTTCTGCTGATGGTTTCGCTTGAGGGTCCCAGTTTAATAAGGCATCGATATCTTGCTTTTTAATATTAACGCCATCTTCATTGCGCAACAGGTTTTCAAGTAAGATTTTTAGAGAGAATGGTAGACGTTTTGCTTTGTCGCCTAAACCTTGTAAAGAGTGAATATGATATTGCTCACCATTAATCGTAAGCTGCTTTTGGGTATCAAAACTGTTATTCATTATTTGCCCCTGTGGTTTGAGCAAGCAATTTGGCTTGCTTTGTTGTTTCCTTTTCGAAATAGACACAGTGTTATTGCAAACTTAATACCAGCTAAAAAATTCATCTAGCTGATGAAAAAATATGCTACCTAATATAGTTGCTGCTGATGTGATTTATTTCAAGGGAAGGAGGCAGATAAAAAGGGTAGTTACTTTAAACTACCCTCAGAAATAAGTGTTTTTAGTTAAGCCAGTTTTGTTGTTTACCTTTATGGCTAATAAACAGTAATAGTAAACCAATAACGATAACACACAATGGCATTGCTAATGCGCTAGTACCAAACATAGCAAGGCTATCTATCACCACAAAATTATAATATTGCTGGACTAATACGGCGATAAACGAGATTAAAAATAACTCGCGCGCAAGGGCTTTTTTTACCAGTAATAAGATGCTCGCGAAGCTTGCTGCAAACACGGCTATCGCAAAGGCAGCCGTTGACCAGAGCGGTATGTCGCGGTATGCGGCTTGTTGTGATTCGGGGAGTTGGTTAATCATTTCGGGTGTGATCAACAGTTGCATTATAAACGCAATGACACCTAAAAGATTCCAAACAAGGGCTGCCCAAGCAAGTGGCTTGAGCCAAGCTGGAGGATTCATAAATCACCTTTTATTGTTGTTATTATCAGGTTCAATTAAAGGTGATTTATGCTAACTAAGCAAGCTCTAGTTAACCAAAAGAGATAGGGCGGCGACCGGTTTTTTCGTCTACTTTTGGTTTTTTAGTACGTTTACGCTTCGATTTTTTTGGCGCTTCTTCAGTGCTTTGTGGTTGTGCTTTTTGTACAGGTTCCGGTGGACGAGGATTCGGTGTTGCATCTTCGCTTAAAGTAAGTTGGAACAACTCACCATCGAAAGCCAACACGTCACCACTGTATAATTTTTTCCGTTTTATTGTACAAATTTCATAGTTAACCCCAACATAACCTTCACCAATTAAGGCTTTTGCTTGGCCACCAGTTTCGACTAGGTCGAGCACTTTTAACAAGTTGCATAACTCTATTGGCTCTTCTTCTAGTTCAATTTCGATGAAATCTTCGTTCATGTTGGTCTCTCTTAATTCAATCGCAGCCATTATAAAGCCTAGCACTCAATTGAACCAAGATTAAATTTTTAAGCTCTTCAGGCGGTTAAAATTTACAGCAATAAAAAATCTGACATTTTTATAAACAGTAAAAAAACTGCAGTATTTACTGGGTACACTGCGCGCGTTCGGAATTGGTGTACAAATTGCTAAATGCATGTCCGTTTCATTTTTTATTCGTTCAGGAGAAGTTGTAATGGGCGTAAGATCAGCGCTAAGAAAAGAGTTAATGGGTTTGCAAGATTCGTCATTGCTTGCTGCAGATGATGTGCGAGCTTTGTTAACGCAAACAATTAAATCTCAGCCTGAAAAGTCAGAACAAGGTTTTGCGTTAATTTCGCGTTTTAATGATAACCATAGCCAGTTAAGTTCAGGTGAAACAAATAAAGAAAAACTGCTTCAGCATCAAACTCACCGTTTATTTAAAGATATTTTATATACCCGTCAAAGTGTTAATAGTTGGCTAAAAAAACATCTTAATTAATTGATTTATTGTTTTTCTCACTTTAGACTACATTTGTAATCTAAAGTGAGAAAGAATATGAAAAGGATAATTTCGGCAGCCATATTTTTAATTTTGGCTGGTTGTCAGCAAGCTACAGTCTACGTATACACAGAAAATCTTGATCAGTCGCAGTTGCAATCATTAGAGCAAGCATTAAATAAGCAAAGCTTACCCTATGAATACACTCAGCTCCCAGTGCCAAGAGAGTTTGCGGATGCAACCTTAATGTTATCGAGTGATAAAATCCTCACTTATGAAACTGAGCAACTTGCTGAAATTATGCAAGGATTGGGTTATGAAGTTGAAATCAAATACACCACAGATGCCAACCACTTTTACAATCATGGCAATATTGGCTTTTATTTAAAAGCTAAAAATACTACCACTAATTTTACTATGCCGGCTCGTGTACTCACCACAGGATGTGTTGAAGACAAGTATAATGATCTTGTTGTTACATTCAGTGATAAGCAAGCTCACTTTACTCTTGCTGGCGGTAGTAAAGTTACTCTTGATTGGGAATACTTATACGGCCACCTAGTCATTTATTATAAAAACTATTCGCAAAGTTACAGCCATTTAACGCCAGAAGTGAGTACCCCTTTTGGTATGAAACCATCAGACACCTACCGTTACACGGCTCGCGTTAATAGCCCAAGTTGGTTAAATTGCTCATTTCAAATTGTGTATATGGACTAGGTTAAAGTACTTTAACCCTTATAAATAAAAGGATTATTTCATTATTGAAGCATGATATTTTTCTTGTTAGGGTACAAACGGGATTAAACGACAGGAAAGTCAAAATAATGAAGGGTTCTTTAAGGAATGCAGGACTAATAGGGAAAATCTATTCAGCAGGAGATTTTATTTATAAAGAGTTTTTTAAGAAGAAGGAGGATGCAGAAGAGCAATATAAGAATCTTCAACCTTTATTGAAGATTACGTTTGGTCAATCAGGTAGAGATTCAAAAGAATTCAAAGGCCTATTGCAAGCTTTGCTCTCATTGACTCCAATTGGTGCAAAACGGAGAAACTTCAAACGCCGTTATATTGATGATAAAGATGGATGGCGAAAGTTACCTTTGGAACCAGCTGAAATTCCTTATGGACATTGGTGGTGAAATGAAAGAGCGTAGGCTAAAGTGGCAAGTACTTTTCGTAGTAATGTGTGTTTTTGTGTCTTTTTCTATCTATGATGCATTTACAATTGATGAATCAATTGCCCCTACTCACCCTTTACTTGTTAGCATTCTACTTCTATGCGCTGATGTATTAATTCTTGTTGGGGCTTATAACTATGCTTTTCGAAAGGAGCTTATAAAATCGAAGGCGTTTTGGATTTTTACTATCACGTTTTATGTAATTATTTATATAGTTGCACTAGGGTATGAGTTTATAAATAACCGTGATGGCTATGAAATTTACGATATGTTCCAAATTTCTATTATTTATTTATTATTTGCTGTTTTTGTTTTAACTCCTACCGTGAGGTATGTTTCTGATTTAACTCTCAGAAAAAATTAAATGGAAGTCAGCTGCGCGATTCGAGGTAATTACTAAGTTTGGTAATTCGTTCACTCATACCTTCGATTATGCGATCTTTAATTTTCTCGCGGATCACATTGGGCAAACGAGTCAGTGCTTCAGGGGTGATAGCTAACAAAATGGTATCAACTTTTGCGCGCGCACTCGTACTGTGCTCGCGGTTATTGATAAAAGCACCTTCACCGATAAATTCGCCAGGCTCAATCGTGCCAAGTTCAAGAAGGTGGCTTTGTTTGAATACCATCAGTGAGCCGCTTAGCACAATATAAAGCCGCTTATCAGTATCGTATTGTTTGAAAACAGCGCGGCCTTGCTTGACCAAATATAAATGGCTAAATGACTCTAATAACACTTGTCGTTCGCTTAATGTGAACTCTCTAAAAAATGGTAATCTGTTAATAATTTCCATTTGTTTAATTAGTGGAATGTGCTCGATTAAATTCATTGACTCACATTGGGTTGCGCGAAATTAGCTAATATTGCGCTCTTTTAGCTTGCGGGTCAATGTATTACGACCCCAGCCAATCTTCACTGCGGCTTCTTGCTTGTGCCCAGCACAGTTGGCAAGAGCAGTTTTAATCAAGCGAGTCTCGAGTTGTGCTTGAATGGCAGGCCAAATATTTTCTTTACCTTGCTTAAGTTCAAGGTTAAGCCATTGTTGAAATGCATCTAGCCAGTCGCCTTCTTGCTCGATTGGTGTAACTGCGACGATTTCAGGTGGTAAATCTTGTTCACTAATAAGTTCACCCGGAGCCATAACGGTTAACCAACGGCAGGTGTTTTCTAATTGGCGCACGTTACCTGGCCAGTTAAATAGGCGTAGTTGCTCAGTGGCTTTTGGGCTTAAAATTTTGCTGTCAACTTGCAGCTCTTTGGCACTTTTATGTAGAAAGTGTTGTGCTAGTCGTTCAATATCTTCCGTACGCTCACGCAGCGCGGGTAAGCGTAAACGCACTACGTTTAAGCGGTGGAATAAGTCGTCACGAAACTTACCTTGTTTTACCAAGTCTTCGAGGTTTTGGTGCGTTGCAGCAATAATACGTACATCAACTTTAATACTTTGATGGCCGCCCACGCGGTAAAACTCACCATCGGCTAACACGCGTAATAAACGTGTTTGAACGTCGAGTGGCATATCACCAATTTCATCTAAAAATAAGGTGCCGCCATTCGCTTGTTCAAAACGGCCTTTACGAATGCTGTCGGCTCCAGTAAATGCGCCTTTTTCGTGGCCAAATAACTCTGACTCAACTAATTCTTTAGGAATGGCAGCCATATTCAGAGCTATAAATTGGTTTTCTTTGCGTGGGCTGTGGTTATGCAGGGCGCTTGCAACTAGCTCTTTACCTGTCCCTGACTCACCATTAATCAGCACGCTCATACTTGATGCTGATAATTTACCGATCGCGCGAAACACCTCTTGCATTGCAGGTGCTTCACCGATGATATGCGCATTTGTTTGTGGTGCTTGTTTGCGTTTAGTTTTCTTTGTTGAGTTAGCGCGACAGGCGCTTTCTACCAGTGCCACGGCTTCGTCTAAGTCAAACGGTTTGGCGAGGTACTCAAACGCCCCTTTTTGGAAGGCATTTACTGCGGAGTCTAAGTCCGAGTGAGCTGTCATGATAATAACAGGTAAGCCAGGGTTTTGCTCGGCAATTGTTTCGAGTAACGCCATGCCGTCCATGCCAGGCATACGCACATCAGATACCAATACCGTGGGCTGGCTAAACTTTAATGCGTTAAGCACATCTTGTGCGTTTGCATAGCTTTCAGTGTCAAATCCTGCACGTGCCAACGCTTTTTCCAATACAAAGCGAATTGAGGCATCATCATCAACTAACCAGACTGTTTTCATGACTACTCCAAAAAACCATTAATCCGTAAAAGGCAAATAGATATTAAATTCTGTATGGCCAGGCCAACTGTCACAATCAATGTGGCCGTCATGTTGGTCAACCAAGGTTTGCGCTATCGATAAACCAAGCCCTGATCCATTTTCTTTGTTGGTGATCATTGGGTAGAACAAGGTTTCACGTAAGCTCTTGTCTATACCTGGGCCGTTATCCGAAATTTGGATCAGCAAGGTTTTTTTCGGTGCCTTACCCGGGCGCCTGTGTTGATGATTGATGCGAGTTTTTATTCTTATCTCGCCACCATCAACAAGTGCCTGTTGTGCATTACGAATAATGTTCAGTACCACTTGCTGAATTTTACTCTGATCTATGTATACACTCGGTATACTTGGATCATAGTCTTTCACTAAAGTGATATTGGCATTGTTGTCTAACATGCTCAGTTTAATCACCGACTCTAACGCTTGGTGAATATTGCCATGGGATTTGTGTGGCAGTTGATTCGGACCAAGTAAACGGTCGACAAGCTCGCGTAAACGGTCTGCTTGTTCAATGATTAATTCGGCACATTGATCACGTTCTTGCTGATCAACCTCATACTGCAATAATTGCGCCGCTCCGCGAATTCCACCTAAAGGATTTTTAATTTCATGTGCTAAACCACGAATAAGGTTACGGGCAGCTTGATATTGATGCATTTGATTCGAAGCTTGGTCATGGCGAATTTCATCATCCATTTGGCGGCATTCGAACAGGATATAATTTTCATCGTTGCTACTTATTCGGCGTGTGCTAATAGTTAACTTGGCATGGCGAGAATCGACGAACACCACGTCAGCTCTATGTTGGTGGCAATCGACACCGTCAAACAACGAATACTGAGCAATACGTTTTAAATCTATCGAGTGGTAGTTAAATAGGTTGTCGAACGGTTGGTTGATGATACGTTTTGGGCCTAAACCTAAAAGCTCACTGGCGCTATCGTTTGCGTAAACCAGTTTAAAATCATGATCGAGTAAAATAACGGCAGTACTTAAATTTTTCCAAATACTGTCGAGTAATTGAGAATTAAAATGTAGATCTCTGAGCATGGTTGCACCATTTTAGTGCGTTTCAATTTAGTGCAGCTTAGCATACTCTTTTTGCTTTGCGAGACATCATGTCGAAAATTCTAATTTCCGTTATTAATTGAAGTTCTGTGCATGAAAAAAGTGCTGACTGGGCTAACTGAAACGAGTTTATTATTTGCATCAAAAAGTTTCGCTTGTAATGTGTGTTCGCCTCGAAAGACCTCTCTTAGAGCAAAGGTCGTGCTATTACTTGGTGCGCCATGAGGTGAACCATCAACGAGTAATTGAACTTTGAAACCAGTTTCAAAACGGGGGCTGATTCGTGTAGTAACATAAACAGAACCTGTATTTTCTCTCACAGTTTCTTCATTTGCGGGGGCTGCAATTGACACTTTAAAGTTAACAGGGACTGCACTTGGAGCAGTATCAAGAATACTGGTATCAGCTGCAGGCATTGTAAGGTTTTGGGTATTTAACTTGACCTCAGTAGCACCGGGGCGAGGAGTATCAGAAAATACTAATACACCATTCTCATCTTTCCAAGAATAGACTTTTTGTGCTGCTGTATAACCAAAAAAGCTTGCAAATAATAACGATAATACCAATAAGGTTGTGCTTTTCACCCTGCGACCCTGCATTTTTTCACTTAACTAAAACTGTAGAGTAGAACCCGCTCAATTACCATTAAAAAAGCCCGCAGAGCGGGCTTGAGAACACACATTTATTATCTTTTAGATAATTCTGATATAGCGTGTATTACACGCTGTAGTACATTTCGAACTCAACTGGGTGAGTTGTCATGTTAAGTTTTTCAACTTCTTGGCTCTTAAGCGCGATGTATGCATCGATTAGGTCATCAGTGAATACGCCACCTTGAGTTAAGAACTCACGGTCTGCGTCTAATGATGCAAGTGCTTCTTGTAAAGAAGATGCAACTTGTGGGATCTCAGCTGCTTCTTCAGCAGGTAGATCATATAAATCTTTGTCCATTGCATCGCCAGGGTGGATCTTGTTCTTGATACCGTCTAGGCCAGCCATAAGCATTGCAGAGAATGCTAAGTATGGGTTAGCTGTTGGATCAGGGAAACGTACTTCGATACGACGTGCTTTTGCAGACGGTACCACTGGGATACGGATTGAAGCAGAACGGTTACGTGCAGAGTATGCAAGCATTACAGGAGCTTCGAAGCCTGGTACTAAACGCTTGTATGAGTTCGTTGACGCGTTAGCGAATGCGTTGATTGCTTTAGCGTGCTTGATGATACCACCGATGTAGTAAAGTGCTTCTTCAGAAAGACCTGCGTATTTGTCACCAGCGAAGATGTTTACGCCATCTTTACCTAGAGATTGGTGACAGTGCATACCAGAACCGTTATCACCTACGATTGGTTTAGGCATGAATGTCGCTGTTTTTCCGTATAAGTGAGCCATGTTATGGATAACATATTTCATCTCTTGGATTTCGTCAGCTTTTAATACCATTGTATTGAAGCGAGTTGCGATCTCATTTTGACCTGCAGTTGCTACTTCGTGGTGGTGAGCTTCTACTACTTGACCTAGTTCTTCAAGAACTAAACAAGTTGCTGAACGCCAGTCATGTGATGAATCAACAGGTGAACACGGGAAGTAACCGCCTTTAACACCTGGACGGTGACCCATGTTGCCACCTTCGTAATCTTTATCTGAATTCCAAGCTGCTTCTACAGAATCGATTTTGTACATAGAACCAGACATGTCTGATTTGTATTTAACGTCATCAAAAAGGAAGAATTCTGGCTCTGGACCGAATAATACAGTGTCAGCAATACCAGTAGAGCGCATGTACTCTTCAGCGCGTTTTGCAACAGAACGTGGATCACGCTCGTAACCTTGAAGTGTTGAAGGCTCAACTACGTCACAACGTACGATTAGTGTAGCTTCTTCAGAAAACGGGTCCATTTTCGCAGACTCAGGAACAGGCATAAGTACCATGTCTGATTCGTTGATACCTTTCCAGCCAGCAATTGAAGAGCCGTCAAACATTTTGCCGTCTTCGAAGAAATCTTCATCAATTTGATGATGAGGAATAGAAACATGCTGTTCTTTACCTTTGGTATCAGTAAAGCGTAAATCAATGAACTTAACGTCATTTTCTTTGATAAAATCTAAAACCGATTGTGACATGTGTCCTCCAATTGTTGGGTTTTATTTTTGCTGCATTATTGCTTTTCGCTTATATAAGCTGGTTTCGTGCCATGTTTTTAACACCTTGTTTAGGCTTGTAAAAAGTGAACAGGGCTTCGTTTTGTTAACTTTTATTGCACTAAGTTGGTGCGTAAAAAGATCATTCTGGTGCGTAAAAAGTGCGACCTTGTTTTGCACAATTATTGAGCGTGCCAATTTTTCGGTTATGAACACGATTTAGTGCCAAAATATGGTTCAAAAACTAAAATTTCGCCAGTTTTGAGCTCAGATTCACTTTAATTTTCATAAATTTGTCATTTATAAAACAGATACTTATAAAAAGCCTGAAGAAAGTTTATAAATTTATATTGGATAAACTTTCATCCATGCCATTATTAAGGGATAATATGCGCCCTTTTAAATCCTATGCTGGGACATCTGGTGAAAACGCAGGTGACTGCGTAGATCTTGCAGGATCAATGAGATTCAATTTCTCTGAGAAAAAATATGAGCATCGAAAAGTTAAGAAATATAGCGATTATCGCCCACGTTGACCACGGTAAAACAACTTTGGTTGATAAACTGCTTGAGCAATCAGGCACATTAGAAACGCGCGGCGGTAACGAAGAGCGCGTAATGGACTCAAACGACATTGAGAAAGAACGTGGTATTACCATTTTAGCTAAGAACACAGCTATCTCTTGGAACGACTACCATATCAATATCGTAGACACCCCAGGACACGCCGACTTCGGTGGTGAAGTAGAACGCGTACTTTCGATGGCTGACTCAGTATTACTACTTGTTGATGCTCAAGAAGGTCCAATGCCGCAAACGCGTTTCGTAACGCAAAAAGCATTCGCACAAGGTTTAACGCCGATTGTTGTTATCAACAAAATCGACAAACCAGGCGCACGTCCTGACTGGGTTATGGACCAAGTTTTCGATTTATTCGATAACCTAGGTGCAACTGACGAACAGTTAGACTTTAAAGTAATCTATGCATCAGCTATCAACGGCTGGGCAACAATGGATTTAGACGAGCCATCAGATAACATGGAACCAATGTTCCAGATGATCGTTGACGAAGTATCTCCACCGGATGCAGATCCTGAAGGTGCTTTCCAAATGCAAATTTCTCAGCTTGACTACAACTCATACATCGGTGTTATCGGTGTAGGTCGTATCAAGCGTGGTACTGTTCGTCCTAACCAACAGGTTACTGTTGTAAGCGCAGACGGTACTAAGCGTAACGGTAAAGTTGGCCAAGTAATGAGCTACTTAGGTCTTGAGCGTCATGAAGCAGAATCTGCAGGCGCAGGTGACATCATTGCAATCACTGGTCTTGGTGAGCTGAAAATCTCAGACACTATCTGTGATGTAAATACCGTTGAAGCATTACCACCACTAAGCGTTGATGAGCCTACAGTAACAATGACGTTCTCTGTAAACACATCACCATTTGCTGGTAAAGAAGGTAAATTCGTAACGTCACGTAACATTCTTGAGCGTTTACAAGCTGAGCTTGTTCACAACGTTGCATTACGTGTTGAAGAAACTGACAACCCAGATAGCTTCCGTGTTTCTGGTCGTGGTGAGTTACACTTAGGTATCTTAATCGAGAACATGCGTCGTGAAGGTTACGAGCTTGCGGTATCTCGTCCACAAGTAATCCTTCGTGAAGTTGATGGTCAAAAAGAAGAGCCATACGAAACACTTACAATCGACTGTCAAGAAGAGCACCAAGGTTCTATCATGGAACAAATTGGTCTTCGTAAGGGTGAACTAACAGACATGTCTCCAGATGGTAAAGGCCGTGTACGTATGGACTTTATGATCCCAAGCCGTGGCTTAATTGGTTTCCAAACTGAATTCATGACATTAACGTCTGGTTCTGGTCTTCTTTACCACACATTCGATCACTACGGTCCACATAAAGGCGGTACTATCGGTGCTCGTAAGAATGGTGTAATGATTGCAAACGCAACTGGTAAAGCACTTACTAACGCATTATTCAACTTACAAGACCGTGGTAAGTTATTCATCGGTCACGGTGTTGAAGTTTACGAAGGTATGGTTATCGGTATCCACAGCCGTGACAACGACCTAACAGTAAACGCGCTTAAAGGTAAGCAACTTACAAACGTTCGTGCATCGGGTACAGATGAAGCACAAACGCTTGTTCCACCACTAAACTACACGCTTGAACAAGCGATTGAGTTCATCGATGATGACGAGTTAGTGGAAGTAACACCTGAGAACATTCGTATTCGTAAGCGTCACTTAACTGAAAGTGAGCGTAAGCGTGCGAGCCGTGCAGCTAAAGACTAAAAACGTCTTTTAGTTTTGCAAAATAGAAGCCGCCGTATTGAAAAATACGGCGGTTTTTTTGTTTTAGTGTAAGCCAGGTAGGTTGGGTAGAGCGAAGCGAAACCCAACTTAATTTATATAGATTTCTAAACGCAACTCGCAACTTTTTACTAACTCCCCCATTTGTACTATCTTTTCTAAATCCAACTTGCAGGAGAGTAAGATGTATTTAGTTAGACTGATTTACACAAGTGAAATTAGCGATGGGTTTGGGCCTAATGATATTGAGGATATTCTCGAAAATGCGAAAAAGAAAAATGCTGAATGTAATGTAACAGGGCTACTTTGTTTTAATAGTACTCATTTTATGCAGTGTCTTGAAGGATCGCGAAAAGCAGTGAATGCAACGTATCATCGTATTTTGAATGATAAAAGGCATCGCAACATTATCATGCTGAACTATTGCGAAATTGCAGAGCGGGAATTCGAAAAATGGTCGATGGGGTACATACCATATTCAAAACTAACAACGCCATTAAATATTAAATACTCAGGTACTAGCGATTTTAACCCATTAGCCATGTCAGCAGGAAGTGCTCACAAATTGATGCTTGCTTTGCGAGACTCCATGCTGGATAAAGTTATTTAATATTAGCCCGTACCTTTAAAGCGAGATTTGCTCTCCTTCGTTCATTATATAAACCGGAACTTGGCTGTTCATCTGCTTTTGCATATTTAACAACCTAAGTAATGCCGAATGACTTGAATGGTCACCCATTTGCCAGCTTGAGTTGCCGTAACCCCATGGGATCATCACTTTACAGCTTAACTCTTCTGCCGCGTTTAAGCTGTCTTCAGGTGTAGTATGAACATAACGATACCACTTACCATCTTCTTCATGGTAGTAGGAAGCAATTGGCATTAAGCACACATCAATCTCGCCGTATTTTTGCTTAATATCTTGAAAGTGTTTTGAGTAACCGGTATCACCAGCAAAAAACAAGGTCTTACCATTTTGCTCAAGTAACCAACCATTCCATAAGTCTTTATTGTGATCGTCGTAAATAAAGGGAACCATAATACGACTACTAAAGTGATGGGCCGGCACCGAATAAATCGTTAGGTCATTAATTTGTGTACTTGCATACCACGCCATCTCTGAAATATTAAAGCCACCAGTCGGAAAATTATCTGCAAAGCCTAGTGGCACTAAATAGCGGGGAGCATTACCAATTTCTTCGATATCTGCTTTATTAAAATGGTCATAGTGAATGTGTGAGTACATTACCGCATTTAAACCTTCGAGCTCTGACTTAGTAGGCCAAAATCCGGGCTTACGATAACTGCCACCAGCAAGTTTAAAGGCCAAGTCTACGGGTGAGTCAAACTGATCTTTAACAGGGTCAAACAACAGTTGTTCACCATTTGGTGATTGAATATAAAAGCCGGCATGACCTAACCAACGGACTATAAACCCTGTATTTGTTGCTGGAACTATTTGTTCTGCTTGATATTGGCACTGAGAATTGCTGTCATCACATATAAGTAGCTCTGATGGTTCATAGCAATTGTCTGTACAGGTTGTTGGGTATTCTTTATCACCCGGATAAAGGTTATGGTAGCGACCTTCGAAGTCACCTTCAGTTTTTAATGGGGTTATAGTGCCTTCACCGGCAATAACATTCACTGTATTTGAGTTGCTACATGCGCTTATAAGTGCTGCTGCAATAAGTGTTGAGAGTGTTTTTAAATGCATACTATGCTTACTTTTTATTCTTTGCAGTGAGTTTAGCAAAATAAAAATTAAGATAAATCATTAAAAAGTAACAAGAGGTTACACAAAAAAGCCTACGTTTAAGTAGGCTTTGATATTAATAGCTTGAGCTGATTAGCCCGTTTTATTCATTTGCTCAATGAACTTATTCGAGTCTTCAATTGATTTGTTCATATCGTCCATTAACACTTTAATATCGCGTTTAAGATTTGTGAACTCACCTTTGATAGCTGTAACAGCCTGTGCGTTTAGGTTATGTTTTAAGTACAAAACGTTGTCATGTAAAGATGATAATACCGGCTCCATTTTGCTCTCTGCACTGCGCATTGAGCGAAGCAGTTGATCAAATTGGCGCTTAGTTGCGTTGAGCTTTTTGCTGCTTTCACGTTTTAGTGAGGCGCTTTTGTATTGTTCTAGCTCGTCGGCCCATTCATCAAACAGTGCCTCAGCTACATCTTCTACTTTATTGATATTGTTTGTAACGTCGTTCGCTGCAGCTAAGCTCGACTCGTAATCATCATTCAGTTGATTGTAGGCATCTTGTAGCTCACCACCATCAAAGTTGATCAGCGTGGTTAATCTGTCTAGTGCTGATTGAAACTCTTCTTGTGACTCTTGCTGTGCTTCTTTTGTTTCTTCTACGCGGTCCACTAAAATGTCGCGTTTATGCACACCGACAGACTCCATGGCTGAGTAATAAGCTGACTGGCAGCCCGATAATGCCATTGTAACTGCAAATAGTGGTGCACTTAAAAGTGTCAGTTTTTTCATTGAGAATCCTTTTTAGGTACCTGTCATTTCAAATTATGTGGTGGATTGCTATGATTATCAAAACATTTTAGCAGAAATTAGATTCTATGGACGAGAAGCTCAGTCGGTATAAGCTGCAAATAAGCATTTTCTTAAAACAACAACCTGCTTGGTGGATGCAGTATCTCAATCGTTGTATTGACGATCAAATCACAGTCAATGCGGGTTATTTGGCTTATGTAACCTTATTATCAATCGTGCCTTTAGTGGCGGTTGGTGTGGCTATTTTTTCTGCTTTCCCAGGATTTGAAAGCACGTTAGTGACTATAGAAAACTTCTTGTTTACTAATCTTGTGCCGACCTCTACAGATGTAATTAAAGAGCATATCAGCGCCTTTGCCGGTAATGCGAATAAAATGACTGCCGTTGGTGTGGGCTTTTTAGCGGCGGTATCCTTGTTACTTATTCGCAATGTCGATGCTACATTAAATCGAATTTGGCGTATTAAGAAAAAGCGCCCAATGATGATTTCGTTTGCCGTTTATTGGATGGTGCTTAGTCTGGGCCCTGTGTTATTAGGGGCTAGTATTGGTGTTACTTCATACATCGTGTCGTTAGTGTCGTTTGCCGATCAAGGCATTCCCGGCTTTAGCGGCTTTTTATTGAAATTATTACCTTACATAATTTCAATGATTGGCTTCATTATGCTCTATACTTTAGTTCCTAACACACGAGTTCCATTTAGAGCGGCAATTCCGGGCGCTTTGTTTGCAGCTATGTTGTTTGAGCTGACAAAAAAAGGCTTTGCTTTGTACATAAGCCACTTCCCATCATACGAAGTTATTTATGGGGCGTTGGCGACAATCCCTATTTTATTTGTATGGGTGTATTTGTCGTGGATTGTCGTATTACTCGGTGCAGAATTTACTGTATGTATCAGCCCTGAGAATATCGAGGACACGCCTGATATAGAGGTTTAAATTCACTGCACCTAAGGAGAGCGAGGTGCAGTTACATCCACAATATGTTGCCAACCGCGATTACCATTTGAGTGTTGGCGATGGTCATCAAATCCATGTGCAAGAATATGGTGCGTCTACAGGGATTGCTGTGGTGTTATGCCATGGCGGTCCTGGTGCGGGTCTATGCCCTGAAAATTGCCGCTTTTTCGACTTAGAACGTTTTCGAGTGATCATGTTCAGTCAGCGCGGTTGCGGTCACTCAACACCCCATGATAGTTCAAGCAATACCACTTCAGAATTAGTCGCCGATCTCGAGTATTTACGCCAGCAACTGGGTATTGAAAAATGGCTGGTGTGTGGTGAGTCATGGGGGGCCACTTTGGCACTTGTCTATGCTATTTATCACCAAGAGCATGTTGCAGGGCTTATTTTACGGGCTAGCTTTTTAGCATGTAACAGTGACTTCGAGTGGCTTTACACAACAAAAGGAGCCGGCGCGCATTTTTACCCTGAGTGCTTTAATGAATTTGCACATAATTACACTGATTGGCACGCCTTACTCGACTTTTATCAGCATCAACTAAACAGTGACGATCAAATTAAAGCTAGTAAATTTGCCAAGTTATGGTGTCATTGGGAGCAGGTATTATGTCATGGTGAGCCGTTAACAAACTGGAGTTTACAGGAGCCCCATGTCGGGTTAAACCAAGCAAGGTTAATGGTGCATTACTTTCGTCATCACTGTTTCATTGAAGAAGGCTTTATCGCAGAAAATGCACATTTACTGACTCATTTACCGATTTGGTTTATTCATGGCCGCGCTGATTTGATTTGTCGATATAGTGCCGTACAGCAGCTTGCTGAGCAGTTAAATGCACAATTATTGATTTTAGATGGCATTGGGCACAGCAGCGATAATCAGGTATATTTGGCGGCAATGCGACGTGCCGCAGATTTAATGTATATCAAGTTATCGAGGGATCAATGCAAGGCTTAATTCAAAGAGTAAAACAAGCAAAAGTAGAAGTGGCAGGCGAAGTAGTTGGTGAAATTTCAAACGGTATTTTGCTGCTATTAGGTGTTGAAAAACAGGACACCGAGCAAAGCGCCCAGAAGCTTTTACACAAAGTCAGCAATTACCGCATTTTTACAGATGAACAAGGAAAGATGAACTTAAGTTTGAACGATATCAAAGGTGAGCTTTTAGTGGTTTCGCAGTTTACCTTAGCAGCCGACACTAAAAAGGGTATGCGTCCGAGCTTTTCAAGTGCTGGCACGCCAGAACAAGCCAATACACTCTATGAGTATTTTATTGCAGAGGCTAAAAAAGCAGGCTTAACAGTAGCTACAGGGCAGTTTGGTGCTGATATGCAAGTAAGCCTATGTAACGATGGTCCCGTTACTTTTAATTTATCTATTTAACAGACAACTACTTTTTGATCATCACGATATGATTCACGTAGTCGGGGATTTTTACAATGCTTGGGCGCTTGCCAAACTCGGTGATTAGCAGGTGCTCAAGTTGTTTTAGTTGCGATGGGTGATTGGATAAAAAATTAATGAACAACAAGCCATCTTTTGCCATCGCTGCTCTTAGTTTGGTGTAAAACAAGTGCTTGTATAAAAATAATGGTGCATCTACCTCACTGAATAAATCTAAGATAATCCAATTGTATTCGTTGTTTTGCTCTAATACTTGCTGCGCATCAAAACAGTGCAGGTTACTGGCATGGTCGCCACCAAAGTAACGTTTATAGCAGTGAATTATGTCGGGGTTTTTATCAACCGATGTAAGTTGGCTATCAGGGTAGGTGTGCTGTAAGTAGTTACGAATAGCACCACCGCCTAGGCCTAATTCTAAAATCTTTTTCGGTTCCTCTAAGTCTTGCCAAAGCTTTGCAAGGTATTGTAAATGAGGGAAAAGTAATCTGGCAGGTCGGCGTTTTTCAATGACCGATTGCAGGGTTTCGTTGATCAGTAACCAGCGTAATTGGTTAAGTTGCCTAACTTGAATACTGTAATTGCCTTGTTTATGCCAATAAATGAGCTGCCCTAATCGGTGACAGTCCTCAATAAAACTATGTTTTACTGCGCCACTGGGTTCAAGAAAATGTTCCATATTTCGGGCCTTTAGCGTGTTATTATAATAATTAGACAATTATTTCAGCATAGACCAGTAAGCATAAAGTGCAATTGTGCATTAGTTTTTACAGTCATGAATAATAATTTAGGCTGGGTCACCAAAGTATTATTCCAACTTGATAGAAGATCGCGTATCGTAATTCGCATTGCAAAGGCCACGACAGAAAAACAACAGACCCGTGGCTGAATTATCACAGGAGTTTTTATGTTTAAAGTGACCACCCCGCAAAGCAGCGAAGATTGGCAAGCGTACTATTCATTACGTTGGCAGGTTTTAAGAGCACCCTGGGGCGAGCCGCGCGGTTCTGAACAAGATGACTTAGAGCAAGACGCAGAGCACCGCTTTATCAAAAATAATGATGGCGAAGTATTAGGCGTAGCTCGCCTGCATTTTAATAATCATCAGCAAGCGCAAGTTCGTTATATGGCGGTTGCTGAAGGTAATCGTAACCAGCATATTGGTAGCCGTTTATTACATGAATTAGAAAAAATCGCATGGACTCAAGATGCAGATGAACTGGTATTGTTTGCTCGTGAGCGAGCCCTTGATTTCTATAAGCGTCATGGCTACGAATTAAAAGAAAAAGCACACCTTGCCTATGACGATGTACAGCATTGGAAAATGGTAAAACAAAAACCCTCTGAGCCAGGTTGGTTCCGTCATCCAAACTGGACACAAGTACTACAAAATACGTGGCGTGAGTCGATCCCTATTAGTGATGCAATGGGAATTAAAGTAGAAAGCTATACCGATTGGCAGTTTACTACGCGCGCTGATCTAGATGCGAACTTAAATCTTCATAACACTATGTTTGCAGGCTCGATTTATAGTTTAGCGACCTTAACAGGCTGGGGCGCAACTTACCTAGCGCTTAAAGAAGCTGGCCTTGAAGGGAATATCGTGTTAGCGGATGCCAACATTAAATACCTTAAACCACTGAATAACGATCCTCGCGGGAGTGTTGAGTTGGCTGGCTGTAAAGGCAAGTTGGCGGAGCTAGAGGACAATGGCAAAGCAAGCTACCATGTGCCAGTAAATGTATACGATGGTGATGTGCTAGTAGCAGAATTTGAAGGTCACTTCATCGTTAAAAAATAACGAATATTCAGAGCGAGCTAACTAAAGCTCGCTCTTTAAGTTAAAGCAAGTCAGTTAACATAACAATTAAAGCAAGTCGGTTAACAGAATACCCACACCAAAACGTTCAATATCGGCGTTGTAATCAATTAAGCTCTCACCATAACCATTAAAGTATTGTGCATAACCACGTAATCTGCCCCAAAGAGGGAAAGACCAGTCTAGTTGGATTGCGCCGCGGTTATCTGAATTTAAGTTATTACGGGTCATAAAGCTAAACTCATGCTCGTTGTAACGGTATGCACCCGAGAACTCAAAGTAACCCATGTATTTGTAGATATCAGGGTTGTCATCACCTTTAGCTTCTAGTTCATCATCTTTTTTATCTTCAGGAATGCGGTACCAAGGCTTAAAGCTAAATACAAAGCCATCTTTTTCCCATAAGAAGTCAGCATAAATACGGTTCCACGAACGTGAATTAGGCTGGCTGCGGCCATTAGATTGATGTGAAGCACCAATTGCAATCGCCATTTCATCGCCCCAAAGCACATGTTCAGGATCAAGATAGTTCACCCAGAAGATCTCTGGTTCGTAGTTTGTTTCACGAAACGGCGATGAAATATCTTTGTTATAAAACTGCCAAAACGATTGCATGGTAAATGCAAAAAATACGCCTTGGTCTTTATCTGAGAAGCCTTCGAAGATAGGCACTTTGATTGATAATTGATATTTTACTTCAAGATTATCAAGTGGCTCGCCATCGACTTCTTCAGCGAGGTCTTTTAGGCCATCAAAAGGGCGCTCATTCGGATTAGATACGTAAGAAAGCGGTAAAATATAGTTACGCTTATGTGGAGTGATCACATTACGGTTTTTCTTACTTACTTCTTCACGCGCTTTACGTTTGTCTAAAGCGGTGAGCTTTTTGCTTTCATCTAAATCAGAGCACTTTTTACGAAGTTCTTCGAGTGTTTGCTTGCCGTCACCGCCAATAGCTTCGTTCAAAATACACTGCTTTACGAGTTCTAGTGCATCATCTTGTTCGTTAGTTTGTGGTTGTTCAGTTTGAGCAAATACAGGTACAGAAAATAAGCCAGCGGCTGCCAGCCAAATGCGCCATCCCATTGCAGTTCCCTTTCAGTAGACTTGTAAGTAGGTATAATTATAACGATTTTTACATAAGTAACCGTGAACTTGTACTGAATTGTTGAAATTTTAGGTAAATAGAGAGCCCCAAGCTAAGCTTGGAGCCCTGCTGTAACGGCCTAAGAGCATAAGCCGTTGACTCTCACGCAATGAGAAGGGATGAGCTTATAGCTCAAATACATTGGTAAAAAACTTATAAAGTTCGGTACCTTGATTCACGCTTGCTGAAGCAAAATGCAAAATAGCAATGGCGTCTTTATCAAAACTTAATGTTTGTAGCGGCTGCTCAGAAAGGTAGCGCTCCATTCTTAAAATATGGGCGATAGGCTCACCAGCTTTAATATGGCCGCCCAGTGGGGCAAGGTATTCAACCATGCCACCCATAGGTGCATAGTAAGCTACATAATCTTCAAGCATGCAGGCATAGCGTGTCATCGCTTTTGGATGATAAGCAGCATCAACTAATACCTCTTTGTGATTGAGGTAACTTAAAATGCTATTTGCATCTTCATGAGCCGCACTTAAATCGATTTTTTCTTGGCTACCTAGCTCAACGGTGAATGCTTCTACTTGAACAGCAAATTCTCGGCCTTGTTTGCCAAGCTCTTCAGACAGTGACCACCATGGACAGAAACTCGCTTCATCCATCGCGCCATCAAAATCACTTGGGATCAATAACACATGTTCGATGTTGAAGTAGCTCGCGCTGTCTTTGGCGTATTCAGGGCAATATAAGTGCTTACTGGAGATAGGCCCAGTGTGAAGGTCTAAAACAATATCAGCCTGATGGGCGAGCTTTTGCAAGTTAAGCGCAATACGCTTACCCGTTGGTAGGCTGTAATCTGGGCCCGTTAATTGACTGTCGATGTCAGCAACGAGTGCCTGTTTAAACGCCGCTTTAAGGGTCGCATCATCACAGTCTTTGTGCTGTTCAGCAATCTGTGACGGTAACGCTTTATTAAAGCGGTACATGCGGTTCCAGTTGGTGCCCGTAATTGGATCGAAGCGACCTAAAGTAAACTCACCTGATTTTTGATTGCAACCAATAGGGTTGGCATAAGGCACTAGGGTAATATCGCCACGCAGCTTGAGTGATTTTAGCTGCTCAAGCAATTGATAAATTACTGCATTACCTTGTACTTCAGCGCCGTGCATATTGGCTTGTATATACACGTTTGGGCCTGTGCCATCGCCTTTTAAGCGATACACTGGGATTGTCAGAGGTAGGCCGTTGGCAATCTCGCCAACCACAATATTCTCTTGGCTGATTAATTCTTTACTCATGGCGATTACCTTAAATAATAGCTGGCATCTTCAGCGCTACGAATGCACTCAATATTGCCTTGTTCAAGGATGTATTCAGCCGCTAATTCGTGGCATAAAAAGTACGGCATACTTTCGGTAAAGCCATACGCGCCACATTGGCTGAATACCAACCAGTCTTGCTCATTTAAATCGCTCGCTAATTGGTGTTCACCTAAGCAATCAAGGGCGGTGCAAAGCGGGCCGTATAAAGTCATTGCCGCAGGCTCAGCCGTCGATTCGCGAAGTAAGGCCGCAGGGAAATCTTGGCTTGTCACAGCTGGGCGAAGTAAATGGTTAATACCGCCTGATAAAATCACCTGCTGTTGATTGTAGTTCTCTTTGCGCTCAACAACCGGCGTTGCGTAATGGCCGCATTCGCCTACCGCATAGCGGCCAAGTTCCATCCAAAGCTCTTTGACACCAGCATCCGCTTTAATAGCCGCCAGAGTCTCGATAAGTGCAGACCAATCAAGTCGGTTAGCATCTTGCGTATAAGGAATACCTAAGCCACCCCCTAAATCGAGAATATTAAGGTTAATATTTATTGAGCTTGATAGCTGTTGTAATGGTGCAATCATCGCACGCCATAGCTCGGCGAGCTTGTCAGTACTCAGCATATTGCCCCATTGGAAAATATGCAGGCCATCAAAGTTAAGAGCTGGGTAATCACTAACAGTGAGTGCTTGCCACTCATCACAGCCCAAACCAAAAGGAGTAAGGCTATCGCCACCAAGAGGGTTCTTTTCGCCGTCTGGCCAACGAAGTTGTACGCGCAATAGAACTTGCAGCTGACAATTTGCTTTTGTTGCTTGTTCGTTTAACCAGCGAACTTGGTTAATGCTCTCGGCCACAAAAGTACGTACGCCGCGAGCAATAAAATGTGAAATTTGTTTAGGGCTCTTTGCAGGCCCTGTGTTGAGCACGCGCTCGCTATCGATGCCTTGAGCAAGTACTTGCTCAAGTTCACCTTTACTTGCAACATCAAAGTTAAACCCTGCGTTGTCTAAACATTGAATAATGCGAGACAGTGGGTTGGCCTTTACGGCATACCAAAGCTTCACATCGGTTTGCGCAGTCAGTTGATTTAAATGTGCAGTTAATTTATCTAAATCATAGATAAAAAATGGCGTATCAAGATGCGCTGAAACTTGTTCAACCGCTTGCTTGATGGGCGTGCTCAAAAAGCTCATTAACGTAAAACCTCTTCTAACAGTAATGATGCATCGCTTTGTTCATCACGGTATTTCACGATCAATGCACAAGACATGCTTAGACCTTGCTCGCGAGCCCATGCATTTGAAGCAGGGCGAGAGCCTGGGATCACAATCGCGTTTTCTGGGATGGCTTCACCTTTGTCTAGCTGGCGTTCGTTAACGCAATCGTAGACAGGAATAGTTGCAGATAAGCGTACACCTGGCGCAAGTACAGCACCTTTTTTCACAACCACACCTTCAACAATAACGCAGCCTGCGCCGATGAATGCGTCATCTTCAATCACTACAGGGCTAGCACCAATTGGCTCAAGCACACCACCTAATTGTACTGCAGCACTTAGGTGAACATTTTTACCCACTTGTGCGCATGAACCCACTAATGCGTGGCTGTCGACCATAGTGCCTTCGTCGATGAACGCGCCAATATTCACATATGCTGGTGGCATGATAATGGTGCCTTTGGCAACGTGTGCGCCACGGCGAACACTGCTACCACCTGGTACCATTCGCACGCCAGCATCGGCTGCAAAGCCTTGTGGTGCTAAGTTATGCTTATCAACAAATCCACCTGGGAACTCGGTATTTGTGCCATTTTTAAAGGCTTCTAAAATGCCTTGTTTAACTTCAACATTGGCGTGCCAGTTGCCGTTCTCGTCTTGTGTTGCTGCGCGAACTGCGCCTGATTCTAAGTTGTTTAATAATTCTAACCAGCTCATGATAAAACCTGTTTTTAGTTCCAAGATAAAATTGTGTTGTTTGCGTGGGTGATGCTGTCTGTTTGCTCAAGCTCTAAATGCGTAAGCGGCGGACGTAAATGCGGGGTATTTATTTTACCTTGCAGGTGCATCAGTACTTTTACGGGGATTGGATTTGCCACAGCGAATAAACTTTGAATAGCTTGCGACCAATCGGTGAATAGATTTGGGTATTGACCACTTAAACTGCGTTTAACAAACTCATGGGTTTGACTCGGCCACGCATTCGCGGCAACCGAAACTAAACCTTTTGCTCCAGCTTGAGCAAAATACGGCATAAGTGCATCGTCGCCACTAAATATGGCCAGTGTTGGCGATGCCGTTCTAAAGCCTTCAAATTTGCTAATGTCGCCACTGGCTTCTTTTAAGGCCCAAAGATTTTTGTGATCAGCAAGGTTTTTAATCACCTGCGGTGAAATCTCAACTGCACTGCGTCCAGGTACGTTATACAGCATACAAGGGTGGTTACTTGCGTTTAGTAGGCTTTCAAACCAATGTGTTTGGCCAACAACCCCAGGTTTTGCATACAGAGGTGAGCCCAATAGATAGCCATGAATAGGTAGTTGGTTGCAGTATTCAACCCAAGCAACTTGTTGTTTGAGGTTCATGCCGCCCACAGCAACCATGAGTGGTACACTCGGTGCTAATTGGCAAACATGTTCAACAATGGCTTGTTGCTCTTTGAGTGAAAGCGCCAGTCCTTCACCGGTACTGCCAAGCAATAAAATGCCGTTATTTGCATCTTGCTGCTCAGCTACCAGTTGTTCAAGGGCCGTGTAATCGACCTCGCCAGATTCAGAAAATGGCGTGACAAGCGCTGTCCATAATGGATAGTCGTTTAAATCAAAATTGTTGATCATCTCTCACGAACTTATAAGGTATTCGAAGAGTTTATGCGGGAACATTTGAATGGAGCCGCATGTCGTCGTTCGAACAAGGTATAATTCGAAGAGCGAATGGGCTTAAAATAATAAAGACGTGACGGCCTTATTATACTAAGACCAGAAGCTCTCCACCAAACTAATCAATAGCGCTTTGCTATTGTTGGTGACAGTCGCTGGGATTCAGCCCAGTCGCCCGAAATAAGCACCTCACAAACGGTGTTACTTCTCGGCGTTAATTCCCCTCACGTATGATCAACAGAGTCTGTGCTCTTCCCATACGCTACCTGAATAACGCACCTCTTCCAGCCCTTTATGCTCGCTTTAAAGGTTAAAGCCAACATAGTTAAATAGGGTATTTGCAGCGATTAAAGCATTTTAGCCGTCTAGGTGTCAAGGCGAGGAATTTGTTTTTTAGTGACCGAATTTGCAACATGGTTACGTATAAACGTGTTTTTACGTACACTTAGCGCTAACCAAATCAATTGGAAAAATGATGGAAAAATTTAACGATATTTATCAACGAGCCGTATCTCGAAAGGGCAGTGAAGAAATGCTGCATGCACTGTTATCAAACCCGCTCGACGATGCTGATATTGCTAAAATGCATGACGATTTATGGTTAGAAGAGTTCACGCGTAAAGTCTTTCAAAGTGGTTTTTATTGGTCTGTTATCAACAATAAATGGGCTGGTTTTCGTGATGTGTTTTGGGATTTCAGTGTAGAAAAATTGTTGATGATGCCGCCAGATATGCTCGAGCAAAAAGCCAGTGATGAGCGAATTGTTCGTAATTTTAAAAAAGTACAAACGATCCCAGAAAATGCGTACATGATCCACGAAGTTGCTGAGAAGCATGGCAGCTTTAGCCAATTTATTGCAGATTGGCCTACTGACAATATTATTGGTTTGTGGGCTTATCTTAAAAAGCATGGTGCGCGTTTAGGAGGAAATACTGGCCCATACGCTTTACGAGCGCTTGGTAAAGATACTTTTTTACTTTCTCGGGATGTAGAAGCCTATTTGCGTGCCCATGAGTTGATAGATGGCGGCTTACAAACTAAAAAGTCACTGCAAGCAGCGCAAGATTTTTTCAACGAATTACAACAGCAAAGCGGTTACAGCCTGCAGGCACTAAGCCAACTAGTGGCCTATGGTGTAGGCGATAATCGTGTGGGTGTCGCAACACGTTAAGGACAGTTATGAAACTGCAAACTCGATACACAGATATTAGTGAACTACTTGCTATTAAGGATATGCCGAGCGCCGTTGCCGAGCCGCAATTACTGCTATTTAATGACAAGCTAGCTGATAATTTCGCAATTAAACACGACAGCGAATTTTTAGCTAAATTGCTATCTGGTTCAACGATAGATAACGACGTTGCGCCGGTTGCTCTTGGTTACTCAGGTCATCAATTTGGTCATTTTTCACCGCGTCTTGGTGATGGTAGAGCGCATTTACTTGGGGCTATTGCAGATAAAGATGGCACATTGTGGGACTTGCAGCTAAAAGGCGCTGGAGCAACAGTGTTCTCGCGCGGTGGTGATGGTCGCTGTGCCATTGGTCCAGCTGTTCGAGAGTACATTATGAGTGAGGCACTTCATGCGCTTGGCATCGCAACTACGCGCTGTTTAGCTGTGGTTACAACTGGCGAAACGGTATATCGTCAGCCACCACGCCCGGGGGCAGTTGTTACTCGCCTAGCTAAAAGTCACATCCGTGTTGGTTCATTTCAATACTTAGCTACACAAGGTGATATAGAAGGGCTAGAGAAGCTCGTTGATTACGCAATTAGCTGCCACTACCCAGGCATTAGCAGTACGGGTGAGCAGCGTTATATTGAGTTTTTAACTGCTGTACTCGATAAGCAAATAGAGCTGGTTATCAGTTGGATGCGAATTGGCTTTATACACGGTGTGATGAACACAGATAATACCTTGATTAGTGGTGAAACCATTGACTATGGCCCTTGTGCGATGATGAATCAGTTTGACCTAGACACGGTATTTAGTTCGATTGACCATCAAGGGCGTTATGCATTTGGAAATCAACCGAATATTGCTAATTGGAATATTGCACGCTTGGCTGAAAGCTTAATTCCGTTATTTGCTGATCAAGAGAGTGCCGTCGAACAACTCTCACCGGTTGTAAATGGCTTTGCAGCTAAATTTAATGATGCATTTAATACTATGTGGCAGCAGAAATTAGGATTAGCTGGTCAGCACGAAGGCGATCATGCTTTAGTTTCAGAGTTGCTAGGTTTAATGAAGCAACATCAGCTCGATTATACTAATACTTTCAATGCTCTGACTGAATCTTTACTTGCGGATTTCGCAATTCCAACTAGTTTAAAAGAGTGGCATAAAAAGTGGAACGTGAGGATTTCGTCTAAAAGTTATGAAACTATGCGCGCTGTTAATCCTGCAGTCATTCCACGTAATCATACTATTGAAATGATCCTAGCGGAATACGAAGCATCGGGAGAAAGTTCATTAAAAGACGCCTTTTTAGAAGCATTTAACGATCCATATGTTTACGATGAGCGTCAATTTGAATGGCTTCAGGCCCCAAAAGATTATGATAAAAATTATCAAACTTTTTGTGGGACCTAGTCATTTAAATTAACTAGGAAAATTCCTATTTATTGAATTTAACTGTATGCTGATTGAGCGCTCTAATAGGCGGTGGTATTATAGATTTTAGGCTAATCTATTGCTTTAAAAGATGATCTCATACGGTATTCGAAGCTGGTTTGGTCATACATTTAATCGCTTATCTACGAAATTAGGCTAGGCTATTATTAGTACCTTAATAGTTATGAATTAATTAATAAGTTGAATGTCAATGCAAAGTAACTAATCGTTTTTTGTATTGTTAAAGTTTTGATTACTCAAAAAATACGAGCTCTTACGAGCTTTATTATGAAAATGGGAAGGAAACAATGAAACTGAAATCACTGACTATAGCTTTGGCACTTGCTGCAACTAGTGCTTCAACATTTGCTGCTGAGAAACAAGGTTTTTATATCGGCGCATTTGGCGATTATTATGATAATTCATGGGAAAATGTTCGCGATTACGCACCAGGCGGCCTTGATGTTGATGATTCAACAGGCTGGGGTTTAGAGCTGGGTTATCGCTTTAGCGATTACTGGAGTGCTCGCTTAGAATATGCTGATATGGATTTTGACTGGACCGCTGAACTAAACGATGGCACATCGATGAGCGGTTCTGAAAGTGGTAAGCGTTACGGTATTGATGGTTTATATCACTTCGGTGGTGGCCCATTTTACGGTATTTTTGGTTTGAAAAACCTTGATGCTGTTGATGAGGATTTAATGTTTGCAAACGTTGGTGCTGGCTACCAACACTACTTCACAGATAACTTTGCTTTCAATGCCGAAACTTCTTTGTACCAAGGCCTTGATCGTGGTTACACCGATGTGGGTGCTAAGTTAGGTTTAAGCTATATCTTTGGTAATCAAAGCAGCTCTGCGGCTCCTGTTGAGCCAGCTCCTGTAGTAAGTGGACCTACAGATAGCGATAACGATGGCGTAATGGACGCTGATGACCAATGCGCAAATACACCAATGACTGATGCGGTAGATAGCAAGGGCTGTACTCTTTATGAAGAAAAAGAGGCAACAATCACTTTACTAGTTACTTTCCCGCATGATGTTGCAGAAGTACCAAATAAATACTTCAGCGATATTGCTGATGTTGCAGCATTTATGAAAGAAAACGAAGGCACATCAGTTGTTCTTGAAGGTCATGCATCAGCAGTTGGTGATGCGGATTACAACATGAAGCTTTCTGAAAAACGTGCTAAAGATGTAGCTGAAGAGTTAGTTAAAGACGGTATCTCATCAGATAGAATCTCTACGGTTGGTTATGGTGAAGAACGCATGAAGAACAAAGCATATACGCTTGAAGCGCATGCAGAAAATCGTCGTGTTGAAGCACAAATTAGTACGGTTGAACGTGTAAAGGTTATGCGTAAGTAATAGATTACTATTAGCTTATTGTAATTTATTAATAATCTTGAGATTAAAGCTGAACTATTTTTATGGTTCAGCTTTTTTTATACCTTAAAAACGCATTTACTTTTTTAATAAACGCGATACTCTTAAAGGTATACGGCATGGTATAAAAATAAGGTACACTTATATTGATTTGAATCATCGCAGCAAATGGGTGATTATTGTACTATGTTCTTATTGTTATCTCGTGTAATTATCACTAGGTAAATTAGAGTTTTTTTGAGCACTGTTAATTTGGTATGCCATTCTATGGCATTTCGACGGTGCTAAACGTCACTTTTTTAGGTGGTGTTTTGAAATTAACAAATTTATTGTAGTTTTAGTTTATTAAGTTTGGATTAATTACTCATCATCTATCTTGACAGAGTTTAGGCTACACAGCCTTTAGTTACTTAAATGGAAGGGAAGGAAACATGAAACTAAAATCACTAACTATAGCTTTAGCTCTTGCTGCAACAAGTGCTTCTAGCTTCGCTGCTGAAAAGCAAGGTTTTTATATTGGTGCGTTTGGCGATTACTATGATAATTCATGGGAAAATGTTCGTGACTACGCACCAGGCGGTCTTGATGTTGATGATTCAACAGGCTGGGGTCTAGAGTTAGGTTACCGCTTCAGTGATTACTGGAGTGCGCGTCTAGAATACGCTGATATGGATTTTGACTGGAAAGCTGAATTAAACGACGGTACGTCGATGAGTGGTTCAGAAAGTGGTAAGCGTTACGGTATTGATGGTCTTTACCACTTTGGTGGTGGTCCTTTCTACGGTATTTTTGGTTTAAAAAATCTTGATGCGGTTGATGAAGATTTAATGTTTGCTAATGTGGGTGCAGGTTATCAACACTACTTTACAGAGCATTTCGCATTTAATGCAGAAACGTCTTTATACCAAGGTCTAGACCGTGGTTATACAGATGTGGGTGCTAAATTAGGTCTTAGCTACATCTTCGGTGCTCAAAGCGCGCCAGCTGAGCCTGTAGAGCCTGCTCCTACGGTTGTTCCTGTTGCTGTAGAACCAGTAGATAGCGATGGCGATAATATCCCTGATGCAGACGATCAATGTGCAAATACACCAATGACTGACGCTGTTGATGGCACTGGTTGTACGCTATATGAAGATCGTGAAGTAACTAAGAGCTTACTAATCACGTTCCCTAACAACACATCTAAAGTATCTCAACAATACCTAGATGATATTGATGCTGCAGCAGCATTCTTAAAAGAGCACCCAGGTACTGACGTAGTGCTTGAAGGTCATTCTTCATCAGTAGGTAAAGCTGACTACAATAAGTGGTTATCTAAGAAACGTGCTGATGCGGTTGCTAAGAAACTAATCGAAGATGGCATTGATCCAATGCGTCTAACTACTGTTGGTATGGGTGAAGAGCGTCTTAAAAACCCAGCAAACACACCAGAAGCTCACGCCGAAAACCGTCGTGTTGAAGCGAAAGTAACTGTCATTGAACGTGTTAAAGTAGAGCGTTAATCTAACTCTTTACGCAAATTTTAAAAACCCAGCCTAGTGCTTAATGCCTGTCAGTTAAGAGCTGACAGGCATTTTTTTGGGCTTTCGTTCAGGGTACCGACTGGGCCTCTTTTTC
>NZ_JADKNF010000006.1:0-179337 GCF_017808125.1 Pseudoalteromonas sp. PA2MD11 | reverse complement strand
TGTGAAAAAGAGGCCCAGTCGGTACCCTGAACGAAAGCCCAAAAAAATGCCTGTCAGCTCTTAACTGACAGGCATTAAGCTACTCAGCTTGCTTTTTTTCTAAATAGAACTGTTAGAATTTATAACTTACCCCAAATGTAATACGACGGTCAGTTAAACCTTGATAACAAAGTAAAGCCCCTTCATTGACACATGACTGGCTAACTTCTGACTCAGTTAAATTCACCGCTTCAACAGCTAAATTAAGTTGTTCTGTCACATCATAGCTAACACTCGCATTTAATTGTCCACGATCTTCTTGAACAACCGGGAAACCCCATGGATAGCTTGATGTACTACCAAAGTCTTCTGAACGATAACCTTCACGCCACGTGTAGCGGGCACGAGCTGAAAACCCATATTTTTCATAATATAAAGTAAAATTATACGCGTTTTCAGAAAGGTCAATTAATGGCTGCTTAGCAGAAACGGTAATATCTTCAATACCCGTTGTTAATGCGAAAATGGCATTAGCTCTACTCGTAGCCGTATCTATAGCCTCTCCTCCAGAAGACTTTTGATAGGTATAGTTAGCCATGACGCCAAAGCCTGAAGCCCAACCTAAATCATTCTCAAACTCTGACAAGTCATATTGAAATGCCAGTTCTACACCTTGCTGAGTTCGCGTATCTGAATCATTAATCGTAGTTTGTGTTGGCACACAAAGCCCAACCCCTGGTTCCGGGCCAAATACATTAATATCGGCGATCGGATTAAAAGTACCACCTTCTTCACAAACAGGTCCTGTGGTATCACGGTAGCCTGTAGCTGGGTCTTCATAAGGGTCAACTTGTCGAGTTACATGTAAATCTTTTCGTTTTTTATGAAAGTAGCCAACACTCACTAATGCTGAAGGGGCAAAATACCACTCAGTAGAGATGTCAAACGAAGTTACTTCCTCTGGCTCAAGACCTGGGTTGCCAATTGACACCGCGCTGTTCGGACTTGTGCTATATGAAACTGAAGTCGATAGGTCATCGTAATCTGGACGACGAATATCCTTTGACCACCCTAAACGAACAATCACATCCTCAGAGACATTCGCGCTTAGGTTAAGACGCGGTAAAATAAAATCATAATCTGCTTCAGAAACAATTTGCGATACTACTTGGTTCCCTTCATCATCGACAGTGACAGAATTACCTACAGAGGTAATATCTGTCTGTAAATATCGAACACCGATATTACCTCTAAACATTTCATACTCAAAATTAGCTTGTGCATACAAAGCATGAGTAACTTCTTCAATATCAAAAAACGCACTTACTTGTGAAGTTGGCGAGCTGATTGGCGCGCGATCAGAACCGGTAATGGCATTATTAGCCGCAATTGCATCATTTAAAACGCTTAATACGTAGTCTGGATTTGAACCTGCTAATTCAGGGTTAATAAGTAAAAAATCTTTAATGTATAGCTTGCGACCATCTGCAGCATTAAAATTATCTGGGCCAGCAACTAAAAGTTCTGTGAATAGGTCACCCGATGGGCTGTCAGCCATTTTACGAAGACCAACATTGTTGCGAATTTGGTCTGAAGTACTTGTAGATTTGTTGTAACGATAACCAAAATCAACTGATGTAACGATACCGTCGAGGTAATAAACAAAATCAGTGCGAAATGCGTCTTCTTGATTTTCAGTTGTGTCACGACCTTGGTTTACATCGCGTAAGACGACATTTGCAGGGTCGAGTAACTGTGAGCTGGTTGGCGCATTCGCTTCACTTTGGGCAATACCAAAGGATAAAGCACCACCACTTAAGTCATACTCAAAGGGGGTTCCATTTTCATTAGAGTCATTTGTAGCAACATTCGGGTTAATAAAATTCAATGTTGTATTGAAACTTGGAGTCGTTGAATCTGAACGAGATGTAGATGCTTCAACGCTAACAAATAGATCATCTCCTTGCCACTGGCCGCCTAAACGGAAAATCTGACTATCAGTTTGACGTGAGTTTGTATCACTTGAGAATCGAAGATTTGGATCTGCTCCGCCATCTTCTACTGGAATAACGCCCTTTAGAGCAGCCTCAATACTACCAAGGTCTTGACCGTCTAAGGTGCCAAAATGAATCGTTTCAAATTCCGTTGGAACAGATACATTCCTAAGATCACTCACACCAGAAGCCTGAACACGAGAGCTTTCTTGACGGCGATCTTGATCATTTACAACAGCATCAAAGAAAAATTTTGTACTATCATTTGGCGCCCATTCGAGTGTACCTGCAAAGTTTACGGTTTCGGACTCGTAATTATCGTAATCTTGGATCAAGAACTGAATTGGTAGAAAGTCAAATGATTGAGCGCTTTGAGCTCCACTCTCTGCAGCTACAGAGTTATCTCTATCTGCACGAGGTCTAAAAGCCGTGACATCCTGCTCCGCATAACTTGCACTAAAAACAGCACCAAACTCACCACCAGAAGATAGTTCCCAATTATCGCCCCATGATGCTGAGACTCTAGGCTTCATACCATCGGTAGATAAACTACTATCTTCACCTTGAACACGAATTGCAGCAAGTGTTTCATTGAGTTGTAGAGGGCGAATTGTACGTAGATTAATTGTTCCACCTACCGAGCCTTCGATGGTCTTCGCCTCCGGCGACTTAATAACTTCAACAGCAGAAATCATTGAGGCAGACACATCTTCAAAGCTAATGCCCGTGCGACCTGAACCTGAGCCAACAGTAGATACACCATTTATCTCTGTTCTATTAGCATTAGTTCCCCTAATTTGAACACCTGTACCAACACCTGCTTGGCGAGTAATTTGAACACCAGTAACATTTTCTAGTACTTCAGCTAAGTTCTGATCTGGTAATTTACCTATGTCTACGGCTTGAATGACTTCAACTAAACTGTCCGCTGAGCGCTTTTCCGCTAGTGCGTTAGTAAGTGACTGTCTAATTCCTGAGACTTCAATCACTTCAAATTCTTCTTCCGTTTTTGTTTGACTTGGTTCTTGCTGCGCAAATGCAACATTGAGTGTACTTGCTGAGAGTATCGCTAACGTAATACTAGAGAGTGTGTGTTTCATAGTGTTTCCTGTGTATTCAAACGCATGATGTAAATGATTGTTGTTGTAAATTTGCTAACCGCCCCACAAAAGGTTAACCAAATAATTACACTCACCACAAAAAAGATCAACCTTTTGGTAATAACTTTATTTAAAAAATATTCAATAAAAATTATTACCAATATTTTTTACAACTAACAAAAACAAACAAGCAGATAAAAAACATAAACTTAAGTGGTTTAGGTGTACGTAAAAACACATATCAATAACAATTTACATGTGATCTCCGTGTAAAAACACCTAAAAATTGGTTAACCAATAAGTTGAAGCAAAAAAAAAGAGCGAATATACGCTCTTTTTATACCTATGCGGTCGTAAATAGTATTTTTAACGCAAGAAGCGACTAGTTTTATACCTCAAAATAACATGTCTTAGTGTAGGCTGGTATTATCCTTAAATAATAGGTTAATACTTAAATATCACTTCAGTAAATAAGTGAGGACCATATTTATTTACGACACCATGGTTGCCTTAGTTAATTGTGTCTCCATTCTCATCGGTAATAAAAGTATAAATACAAGTGCTACCTTCAAACTCAATGTTTGCATCAGCGTAAAAGTAGCCTAAGTTAATTCCACTTCAGTTATCCCAACGATAAATAATGAATGTTTCCAAAAAATACAAAGCGCTTTTATCATTTGGTGGTTTAGTCAGTTCGAATAGACTAACAAGCCCCTAATGCCAATCCGCGAATGACTCTTAACATAACCTACTCTCTAAATTAGTTTATTCAAAAACAGTTTGATTAAACACTTTGACTTGCTCGGGTGAACCAATAATAACAGGTACTCGTTGATGTAAATTAGATGGCATTATTGACATGATTCTCTGCCCTTGAGTAGTGGCTTGTCCCTGTGCATTTTCAATTAACATTGCCAATGGGTTTGCCTCATAAAGTAGTCGTATTTTACCATTCTCATTACCCACTCGGCGATCTGCTGGGTACATAAAAACGCCACCTCGCGTTAAAATCCGGTGTACATCTCCTACCATGGCTGCATTCCAACGCATAGCGCTTTTGTCAAACTGCTCATCTGCGTATAAAAGTTGATCAAAGTAATGCTGTACCGTAGCATGCCAATAGCGATAATTAGCCATGTTTACAGCAAACTCATTATGTGTATTTGCAACCTGCATCTGCTGTTTTGTTAGCAAAAAGCCTCCATGGGTTAAATCCAAGGTATAGCAGCGAGTTGGTCCGCCCGTACTCATAACCAATAACGTCGATGCTCCATATAAAACATAACCTGCGCATATCTGACTTTCACCAACCTGTAAGAATTGCTCATCGCTATCAAAGGGAACATCATCACGTTTGCGATAAATAGTAAAAATAGTGCCAATTTGGCCATTAACATCAATATTTGAAGAGCCATCAAGGGGGTCAAAAGCAACGATATATTGGCCTTTAGCGTTACCAGCTACGGCATGATCTTCTTCTTCAGATGCAATAGCCGCAACCGATGCTTCTTCAAGTAACATGTCTTTAAGTAATTGGTTTGCGATTACATCGAGCTTCTTTTGCACCTCACCTTGGATATTTTCATCCAAGGTGGAGCCAAGTACCCCTGCCAACTCTCCCTGACTCACGCGAAAAGCAATTTCTTTACATGCCGCTAAAATAGTTCTGATCAGCATGATCAGCTCAGTCTCGACAGCATCTTTTTTTAATACGGGGATCAATCGTTGCATGGTAAGTACCTATTGATACAATTTAAATCACTAAAACACTGCAATAACCGCGCTGTCATTGCTTGCTCGCCTTGGTACAACCAAACTCTTGGATCATAATACTTTTTGTTTGGTTTATCGTCGCCGTCTGGATTGCCAATTTGACCTTGCAGATAGGCACTATGTTGGCGGTAATAATTTAACACCCCATTCCAACATGCCCATTGTGTATCAGTATCGATATTCATCTTTACCACACCATAGCCTAGCGACTCAGTAATTTTTGCTGGTTCTGAACCGCTACCGCCATGAAAAACAAAGTTCAAACTGTTATGTGGCAAATTAAATTTCTTGGCTACAAACTGCTGAGATTGTTTTAAGATAAGCGGGGTCAATACTACATTACCCGGTTTATACACGCCGTGCACATTGCCAAACGAGGCGGCAATTATAAAATTAGGACTAATTTTACTGAGTCTTTCATAGGCATAAGCAACATCTTCTGGTTGGGTGTAAAGCGCTGAACTATCAAGGTGACTATTATCAACCCCATCTTCTTCGCCCCCAGTACAGCCCAGCTCGATTTCAAGTGTCATTCCTATTTTTGCCATACGAACTAAGTAACGTTCACATGTTTCGATATTTTCCTCTAAGGACTGTTCAGATAAATCAATCATATGAGAGCTAAACAAAGGTTTGCCCGTTTTTGCAAAGTAACGTTCTCCCTCATCTAGTAAGCCATCTATCCAAGGTAGTAATGATTTTGCGGCATGATCAGTGTGCAACATAACTGGCACACCATAATGCGCTGCAACACCATGCACATAGTGCGCGGCACTGACAGCACCTAAAATCGCAGCATGTTGCGGTTCCAAGCCACAGTCTTTACCACAGAAAAATTGTGCGCCCCCATTTGATAACTGAATAATAACCGGAGACTGCACCTTTTTTGCAGCTGCCAGTGTTGCATTGATTGATGATGTCCCCACCACATTCACTGCCGGTAAGGCATAGTGGTTCTCTCTAGCATCATCGTATAGTTTTGCAACATCCCTACCAACAACCACCCCTGCTTTAACTGCTGTATCTAACAACGACATTTCAGCCTCCGTTATGCTTTATTCGCTGCAATACATGCATCGGTAATCGCTTGCCAGTTTTGTTGCTCAACCCATTGTTGTTTAGCGACCCACGTGCCTCCTACTGCAATCACATTATCTAATGCTAAATATTCATCTTTATTATGCTCATTCACGCCACCTGTTGGGCAAAAGCGAACATCTTGGAACACACTCGACACAGCTTTTAAAAACGCCGGCCCTCCTGATAAAGAAGCTGGAAATAGCTTTTGCTCAGTAAAGCCGGCCTCTAATGCCAGTAAAATGTCTGCAGTATTAGACACACCGGGAACAACCGGTAAACCACAGTTTTTTAGCGCTTGAAGTAAGTTTGCTGACACAGCAGGTGTAACAATAAAATCTGCACCTGCTTTAATTGCTTGCTGTAGGATACCTTCGTTGATAACCGTCCCTGCACCAACCGTGAGTTGGGGCAATTGTTGTTTTATCGCTGAAATAGTCGCTAATGAAGCCTTCGTTCTAAGTACAACTTCAACCAGCCCTAGCCCTGCATCAGCCATTGCTTTGGCTATTTTTACCCCTTGTTCAGGTGTCTCAGCTTGAATAAGAGGCAGCAGTGTTTGCCCTGACATCAGTTCAGAAAAGCGGATCATGTTCGTTCTCTCTTTAAATTAATTGGTAAAGATCAAGTTGCTGCTAACGAGCAGTTAAAAGGTAGTTTTGAAATTAAGTACTCTGCATGGCCTTCACAAAGTGTTCTTTTGGTGTAATTGCTCCTGGCTGCTGGATCACCACAGCAGCGGCTTTTGCAGCAAGCTGTACAGCTTTATGTTCATCCATACCTGCCATTCTGGCACCTAGGTAAGCACCATTAAATGCATCGCCTGCTGATGTGGTGTCGACAACATGTGTAACTGGTGTAATTTGATGCTCAAACAATTGACCATTTATTTTTGTAAAGACAGAGCTTGGGCCATTTTTAACAACGACTTCTGAGATATTAAATTGCGCTAAATAGTCCATAACGGCTTGTGCGCTATGAAGCTCATAAAGTGTCGTTAAATCTTCAATACCTGGTAGACAAATATCAGCTAGTTCGAATGCAATAGTGTATTGCCCTTTAGTTTCTTGCTCACTCTGCCACAACCGGGCTCGATAATTGGGATCAAAAACGATTTTAACGCCCGCTTTTTTTATCCGCTGCACGATTTGCCAAAATAAATCTCGGCTTGCTGGTTCAATGACAGCCAATGAAATACCCGAGATAAACAGCATATCTGCACTGGCTAATTCTTCTTCAACACTTGGGTTAAAAAAATCCACCACTTTACGGGCTGCTGAGTCATGTCGCCAGTAGGTAAAACTGCGCTCCCCTTGCTCATCAGTTTCAATGTAGTAAATACCGGGTACTTTATTAGCATGTGTGAAGACAAGCTGTGTCGCTAGGCCTTCTTCGACAAATCGCTGCCGCATTTTAATACTGAGCGCATCCGTACCGATAGCACTTACAACCCCACATTCAAGTGAGCTAAAACAACGCTTTAAATACACCGCTGAATTATAAACATCGCCAGCAAATGATTGATTTAGCGTGCTATCTGAAATAGCTTTTAACTCAACCATGCATTCACCCAGAAAGAAGATTTTTTTCATTATTTTATCCTGTAATTAAAAAGGCTTTTTAGAGAATCTAAAAAGCCTTTATTTGGGTTACTTTTTACTGCTTAGTGGTTCAATTTTTGGGATCAATAGCCAAACAGCCAACATCGCAATAATCGCAAGCGATGCGCCAATCACAAATGCAGGTGTGTAATTACCGCCGGCAGTTAAGTAAGGCACCAATGACGTTAGACCTACAGCACCTAGTTTTGCAGCCATACCAGAAATACCCGATAAGGTGCCGACTGCTTTTTTCCCTAATAAGTCACTCGGTAGCGTTTGCACATTACCAATCGCTGTTTGAAAACCGAATAAAATCACAGCCATAATCAATACAGCTACTACGGGCGCGCCTGGGTTTGCCATGGCAATTAAGGCTGGCAACATAATTAAGCAGCCTAATGTAATGGTGAGCTTACGTGTTTTATCCGTGCTCCATCCGGCTTTTAAACGGTTTTGCGCAAGTAAACCACCAAACCATGCACCAAACATAGCGCCTACATAAGGCACCCAACCATAAATTCCAATTGACTTAACATCCATGCCATAGACTTCATTGAGGTAAATTGGGATCCAAAAAACAAACAACCACCAAATAGGGTCAATTGCTGCTGATGCAATGATAACGCCCCAGCTTTGTTTACGACTTAAAAGCTCAGTCGTGCTTGGGTTGTATTCTTCATCATTGGTGTTATCGGCTGTAGACTGACGTTGGCCGGTTAAGATGTATTGCTTTTCTTCTTCGCTGATCCATGGATGAGAGCCTGGTGGAGCTTTCACTAGAATAAGCCAAGGCACTAGCCATAAGAAGCCCATAACACCTACCACAACAAACACCATTTGCCAGCTAAAGTAGACAGTTAAATAAGCAATAAGAGGGATTGCAATAATGCCGCCAATTGCAGCACCAGAGTTAAAAATTCCTTGTGCTAAGGCACGCTCTTTAGTTGGAAACCATTCAGCATTGCCTTTTGCAGCTCCCGGCCAATTCCCAGCTTCTGCAACGCCTAAAATAGCGCGAAAAAGACTTAAGCTCATTACTCCTTGGGCAAATGCATGAGCCACGGTTGCTAGCGACCACACACCTATTGATAAAACAAAACCAAAGCGCGTACCAACCCAATCAAAAATTTTGCCAAAAATTGCTTGCCCAAATGCATAAGCAAATACAAAAACAATCGAAATATTGGCATAAATTTGCTTTCGCTCTAAAGCTGATTCATCAGGAAACAGTTCTTCAACAATATCAGGCCATAGCACACTTAGCGCTTGTCTATCGATATAATTGATAATAGTTGCCAGTGCTATTAGAGCAATTACCCACCAGCGTAAACCTTGAAGTTTCATATTATTCATCCTCTAAAAAGTCTTCACGAGCTGGGCTAAAGGTATCAATTAAAATACCGCCCGTTGGGCAAGTTGCACCGTGATCTGCAAAAGGAGGAATAAAACAGCTATCACCTGCTTTTAATACTTTGGTAACACCATCAATATTAAAATGAAATTCACCTTCAACAACATAAGTAACTTGTGAATGACGGTGAGCATGGTTATAGCCAATAGCACCTTGTGCAAACCAAATTTTAACGGCCATTAGTTCTTCGTTATAACCAAGCATTTGACGTTTTAGGCCATTCCCTAGGGCTTCAACTTCAGCGTCGCTTGCAAATGTAAAATGTTCACTTTGTTTAGTCATGGCAACTATTCCTAAATGTTGGTCATCAAATAAACGCCTAAGTGGCCGTCTAATGAATATGATTGATTTTTATATTTAAATGATCTTTTACTAGCGTCTTTGTTGTTATTAATGGCAATTAAATAAGGCTTATCTGCCACAGTTAACTCAATAAGCGTAAGCTCCCCCTGTTGTGTGTGTGACAAGGCAGATAATCGGCTTTGTGCAACGAGGGTATATTCTTTGCTCGGGTTATATTCACCATGAGGCTCTAGTATTGAAATAAATTGATGCCTATTTACACCTTTCACTCGGCGGATAAAACCATGTTCATTACGTAGATTGAAGTTAGGATCGTTTGCACCAACTTGCGTGAATAGAAACGACTCTTCGCCATTCACTAAGCTTGATAAAGTATAAAAGCGGCCATTTTCATTTAACCATGTGACCTTAGCTACCCCCTTTTCAGGACGAGCTTGCGCTCTTAACCAAAGATGTTGATAACCATTCTTTTTACCCAGCGCCGTCATCTGTTGACTCTGCGTATTTAAATCAAAATTACTATCGATAAATTGCCCTTTATAATGCAAAGGCAAATCTAGTTGGTGAGGTTGTGATGCGTTGACACTGTATAAATCAATAGCAATAGTACTACCTAGTTCTTTAAGTTCGACCAAAGCAAGCGTTCTCTCAAGCTCAACCTCTTCGTAAGCTGTATTTATTTGACCACTCGATACACTGCCGTATTCCGAGGTTTCAAAGAAATTTAGCGTTGGAGCATGTTTGTTTCCTTGCTTTACATCTGAATTAAAATGACTGATTTCGTCCACAACGACTGTATTGTGCGCTACGGTTTGTTTTGCATAGCTGTTATTTTCCGGTAAGTAACGACCCCCAAATTTGGCTTCAACATTTAAAAAACGCGCAGCACCATAATCAGAAACAATTTCTTGTCCCTTGTCGTAAAACTGCCAGGTTAACTTATCGAAGTGGCCATGCCCTAATCCCTGAGAAGCAGGTTTAAAGAGTAATGCCTGTTCGCCATTGGGTTTGCTGCGCATGATCACAAGCGCCCCTTCATCTCCTTGGCTGCCATCTCCAAATGCGACGGACCTGAACTGATAGGGTGTTGCTAATCCTTCATCTAACGCATTTGCAACTTCTAAACCATCTCCCGAAAGAATAATTTGCCCTTGTTGTTGAGCAATATCTAAGTAGCCTGTATCACCCGTTAAACCGTAAGCAACCGTCACACCATGCACAAGTTCAATGGTGTCGATCCCTTTGCTCTTAATTGCATCATTAATCGGAAAAAACAAACCGTTATAGCTTAGTTGAATTGTAGTATCTATGGCTTTTAGCAAAATGCTATCACGATAGTGTGCAATTTTTCGCTCAGGTTCGTTATGTGCAATAGCTTGGGCAAACGTAACAAAAGGGAGTAACGCAAAGCGCTGGTAATAGGGGCCTTCGTTATAATACCCCTGAGGTGAAAAAAGCATATCAAGTTGCTTTAAGAAGCCACCTTTACCAGATTTATCTAAATCATACAGCGCCTTTTCAACCCACTGTGGCTCACCTAACACGTAGCCTGCCATGCCAACTCCAGCTGTAGCCCAAGTGCCGTGATTATGTACTTTATTAAAAGTAGAAGGCTGTCCTTGTGATAAAAAGAGTGCCACAGGTCTTAATAGCTTATGCTCAATGTCATTAATGTCTTGATCTGTTAGTGTCTCAACGATCAAATCATAAGCTTGAATTGTGTATACCAACCACATAGCTTCATTTAAGCTTTGCCAAAATAATTTTCCTGGGTTTTGCGACTTAACTTTACGTTTGGGGTGCACATCTAACGTTGGATAGAGTGCGGCATATTCAAGTAACATATCGCGCACAAAATCGGCATATTTTTGCTCTTGGCTTAACTGGTAAATTATGCCAGCGCCATACATCAGCTGATAATTCTTTTTATGACGCTCATGGCTATAACCACCGCCACCATCTTTAGGTAACGGCACAACAATCCCAAAAGCAAGTTGCTGATCTACTTGTTGCTTTAGCTCAAGATACCGATCATTAAAGCGACCCGATTGGTTAAGCGCACTGCGCATCTTCTCAACATCAGATTGGGTGATTACTAAATTTGGGTGCGTCGCAAAAGCACTGCATGTGGTAATAGCCAGAGCAGTTACCGCTATTTTTAAGCCTGTGTAAAAATTAAATATTTTCATGCTTGCTCCCTACTTCTGAATCACTTGGTTATTTTTTAAAATAGCCGTATGCGAGCCTGCAATATTTAGCTCTTTAATGTGTGGTTTTGCTGTATTAGTGAACGTGTTTGAGATAATACGCGTTTGCGGTTCACCAACTGTATGTTCAACGACAATCGGCGCAGAATTGGTAAACGCGTTCTCGGCGATTTCGGTAACTTGCACACCATGTAAGTAAACACTGGCATTAGTTTTATTTCGCTTACCTAAACCCACTGAGTTCAGTGTATTATTCTTTAACAAAAAGTGAGGACCAAACGTACTTTCATCAGTGCCGCCACGATAAAGCTTAACTAGCGCACCACTAACATTATCAAAATGATTATTTGTTAAGGTGACATACTCTGCGTTATACACACCTAAGTTTTCAATCTCGCTGTCCAAGCGCAAGATATCACCAGTAACCTGACTAAACTGGTTATTAATTAAAGTGATTTCATCCGCTAGTGCACCTTTACCCGTTTTAAAAAAATCAAAGGTATGATTAATATCTAAATTAATTAATTGGCAACGCTCCATAATCAAACGGTAGTTTTCAACCATGCCCCATTTTTTAGTACGAATAACCGAATTACCCGCTGAGTCTGGGCTGTTTTTACCAGATATAACTAACCCTTCTAATTTTAAACTGCCGCCATCATGAATTTCGAACAAACTCGAGCGCTCAAAGGTCAAATTCACAGCGCCATCTTGAGCCGCCTTAAAAGAAAGGGTTTTATCAATCACGACCAGTTTTGCGAGGTCATAGTCTCCTGCTGATAGTTCAAGTACATCACCAGAGTGCGCTTGTTCAATTTTAAGCAGGAGATCCTTCTCAGAATTTTCCACTCGATGGGTTTTTCCCGAATCAAAAGCCACAACTGCAGGGCTTTTAGGGTACCAGCTCACTCCTGTGTCTGCTTTTTTCAGTACAGTTAAATCGGCCTTAACACCCGCAAGAACTGACTCTGAAACAGGGTAAAGTAAACCCGCTTTATTACGCATTAACTTAACTTGCTGTTGATTTACTCCCTTGCTAAGCGATGGTAATACGGCTGTATTGGCAATGTTGTTACTAAACTTAATGCCACTAATATCATCAAAAGCTGTGAACGGTTGCTGCGAGTCGTTAATGATCAGGTTATTGTTCATCACACTATTAATTGGTACAGCACTGCGTTCAGCATCACTGCCAGCAGCAAGCTGAATATGTTCAACATTTATAAAGGTATTGTTTTCAATTTGCGCATTTTCAACTTGGTGATAGCGGTTAATGGGTGAATTAGGCACACCATTCATCACCGTAAAGCCACTGCCAAAACGAAATCCCGTTAATCCCTCGAGATAATTATTACGAATAATGTGATCTTTGTTGATAACGCGAATGCCGCCAGTATGCTCTACACCATTACCGAAAAAAATATTTTCTTCGATGATATTTCCATTCCCATGACGCAGTGTAAGTGTGCCGCGAGCTTCATAAAAAACGTTATTTCGAATATGGTTCTTACCTGATTTAATCGAAATGATTTCGACCTCACCATTGGTTTGTTCAAAATAGTTGTTCTCAACTAATGTGTGCGAATCGGACAACGAGTAATGGCTCGTCCCAATACGTAACGTTTCTCCACCGTTAGAGCCAAATACAGGACGATAGCCAAAATAGTTATGGTCAATTTGATGGTAATTCTGCTGACTTTGTTCAGAGTTCAACCGAACCGCAACTGTTACTCCTTTATTTCGTTTACCTTCCAAGTGGTTGTGATCAAAACGGTTATGCTGACCATAAAGCGCTACCCAATAATCAGATTCGCGCTTATCTGGGTTGTTATAATTATCGATCACCATTTCAGAGACACGCGAATTAAATGCGAGTTCTTTACCATTACGAAACTCAATAACCGCGGATGTCGGGGTATAACCATTTTTAAATACAAGGCCGCTGGCATGCAAATACTGCCCTGCTAAACGAAGGTTTGACTGCCCAGATAAAATAACCTTACCTTTAGTTTGCGGCTTTAATCTAATCGGTAATTGTTTAGAGCCTTGACCAGATAAAACAATTTCGAAGTCATGCCACACCCCATTTTGTAAAATTACGGTATCACCTGCTTGTAACGTGTTGGCTATTTTTGCGTAAGCTTGTTTGTTGTCTATTAAGTAGTCTTTGGCTGCAATCGTTGTCGAAAAACAACCAAGAATAACTAGGCTAAGCTTTATTATATTTAGTTTAATCAATCGCATAGTTAACTCATTTTTACTGATATTTCGACGAAAAACGCCATCAGCTTTATTATGTGTGTTCAGACGCTTCACGATGTGAAGCGCTTTGGCAAATGGCTTTACTTAACTAAGCTTTTGAAATAATCAAAAATCTCAGGCACATTGCCTTGACCCATTCCCGCATCAAATGCCGCTTGTAAATTCGCCGATGAGCCTTCAGCAATTTTTGACACAGTGCCAAGATCCTCTACCATCTGTAAAAAGTAACCTAAGTCCTTATTTGCATTTGCAATTGAAAACCCAAGATCACTCACTCCATCCACCGCATAGTTTTTACAAAAATGCATAAAAGGTGAATTTGATGGTCCCGTAGACATAATGTCGAAAAGTTGTTGGCGATTTACGCCGGCACGATCAGCAACAGCAAATGCTTGAGACATCGCACATACCGTTGTCATACCCATAAAGTTATTAATTAACTTTGTTGTATGACCTGCGCCAAGCTCCCCTAAATGGAACACATTTTCACCTTGATCATCTAATACAGGCTTCACTTTATTAAACGTCTCTAAGTCACCTGCAGCCATAATATTCAATAAGCCATCTTTTGCATGCGCTGGAGTACGCCCTAAAGGTGCATCAATCATACCTACGCCTTTTGCAGCAAGGTCTTTACCAATTTTCTTAGTTGAGGCAGGAATTGATGTACCAAAATCGATTAAAACAGATCCTTCTTTTAATCCATCCAATAAACCTTCATCTGAATAAACTACTTTTTCCACGATATCTGATGTTGTTAAGCAAAGCATAACAATGTCTGAAGCAGCGGCTAACTCTTTACCTGTCGATACTGTTTGAGCACCTCGCTCTACACATTTTGTAACGGCTTCTTTATTAAGATCCATCACAATCAACTGATAGCCTTTGTTTTGTAGATTCTCGACCATATTGCCACCCATTAGGCCAAGGCCGATAAAACCGATCGTTGGTTTTGACATGTAGAACTCCTAAATAAATTGACACTTTTGAATGAAGTTAACCATTTCGAAAAGTGCGCCTAGTTAAATTTTTTAAATCTCACAGCACTACATCTTAATAGCAGCACTTACACAAACTGGCACAACAAGGTTACCAATAACAACATAAGTTATTACCAATAAATTGCATTGTCAACCAATTGGCGTTACAAAAAAAGAAAAGAATATTGACCAATATTCAAAAAAGTCTGTCGCGATAAAAATAAAAGCTATCAAGTAAAATTATTTACTAACTTAATTAGTTAATTTTATTAGATTATTTGATTATTTACGGGAATTGATAAGTTTGAGAAAATTTTGAGATGAGGGTGCAACTTAAAAACATAAAATTGGTAAGAACACTAAAATCATCTTTATGACCAATCATGCCAACCAGCTTAAATTAGTAAACAAATTTGAAGCATTTAAATATTGTTGAAAACAGCAAAAAGCGTCGTGACTAGTTGTTTCAACAATTCCACTGGTAACCCTGTAATCATTTTTAACGTAGGCGGTAATGGTTTAAATATAAGAGTAACTAAAACTATGTCGCCCGTATGGGCGACACACATTTATTAATTAGGGCAATTACCTAATTCATAATACCCTGCACTAGTTTGCGCTAAGGTACTGGTATAAAAAGTGTTATAAAGACCAAGGTTATCACCTGAACCCACTGCATAGGCGTAAGAGCCATTCGTAGTTGCGCGATTTGCTTGCACATGTGCATAGTTGCTTGAGGTGGTTTCAGTGCATTGGTAATCACCATTCGGGGTTGAGTCACACGCATCACCCACACCATCTGCATCACTATCCAGTTGATCACTATTGGCCACCAGCGGGCAGTTATCTAGGCTATCACTGACACCATCGCTGTCAGAGTCACTCGTTTCACCATCAGGAGTGCTGTCACACACATTACCAATCCCGTCATTATCGTTATCAGCTTGATCAGCATTCGCTACATTCGGGCAATTATCTGCGCCGTCGAGCACACCGTCGTTGTCTGCGTCATTAGTCGGTTCGGTGGTGGTTTTGCATGCCTGTAATGGCCCTGCACAACTTGAATCATCATCAGCGATCCACTGACATTGATTGGTACCCGCTGAATACTCGCGCATAGTAAAGGCAGCGGTTCCAAACGCTAAATAACAGGCAGAGTAACCTTCGCCCCAGCTAATATGGCCTTCGTTGATATGAAGATTGTAATCGCCTGTCACGCCAGCATCGATGACAAAACTAATGCTATCTGTTGATGTCAGCGCAGTATCATCTGTTGCGGTGATCACTACGGTATTATTGCCACCAGCCAAATTGCATTGTTCAGCAAAGTACTCAAGCCCATTCACCGTAGCCGTCACATCACCATTGCTAAAACTGACCACTACGGTACTTAAGTTTTGATTATCATCAATCACCGTTCCCGTCACTGTAGCGCACTGCCCGTTTACACTTGCCGCAGTATCACTCAGTAGCGGTGCTGTAGCTGCAGGCTCTGGCCCGACACGTACCGTAAGATTAGCTTCATCCCCCTGTTTCGCTTCGTTATCTATGGCACTGACACGCACTTCATAAAGTCCATCGCTGAGTACGCTTGTCACCCCGCTAAAGGTATTATTCGCATCGACTTGTACGTTCAGTGATTCAATTAAGCTTGCCGCGCCACCGGCTAGGCTATACACGTTAATATCAACATTGGTTACACTGCCTTCTGGGTCGACTGCACTGCCTGTAATGGTGAGCTGATTATTACTGTCTGTGGCAGTTAAATTACTAATTTCAGGGCCTGCATTACGATCAACTCGTTTATTATTAGCCGCAAAGTACTCACCGAGATAGGTTGCAAAATTAATACTGTTTGCTGCGACATAATCGCCAGACGCACCTTGTCCGCCCGACCACGAATGATCCAAATTATTAAACCACAGCATAGCAACCCGATTGTCTTGCCAAAGTGACTGCTCAGCAGTGCGTGTTGCATCATCACTTATGGTCGTCGTGCCTGAAAGTTGATTAACCTCATAAAGGGCAGCAAAGCCATCTGCGTTTTGCTGGTTGTAACAGGTATTGACTGTGGTATCGGCAGTACCATGACCAATCACCGCTATTTGTGTGGCAAAATGATCTTTATAACTGCCAGCATAGCTTTCACAGCGGGATACAAAGGTGTTTTCAGACACTGTTTCACAGGTCGAAATTGCCCCACTTGAACTTGTGCCGATGGTCGGCCCGGCGCTGGGAGCAACCCCGGCAAATACATCTGGCGCTACACAAGCCGTTTGTGCAGCCATTGCAGCCCCAGATGATAAGCCTGCAATATACACTTGTTTAGGGTCAATATTACGCGCCACGTCAGAACTTAATGCATTGGCTAAATTAATTAAATTTTTATAATCACCAGAGCTGCGATTGATTGCTCCTTGCCAATATGACCAGCAGCTATAGCCTGCTTTATTCATAGCATCAGGAACGGCTATTACCATGCCATGGGCTTCGGCTGCATCTTCAAGATTCGCAGTTAAGTAGTTATTAATGGGTTGTACGCAGCCATGCAGTACCAGCATCAAAGAATGGCCATTGCCTATGCTTGATTGCGTATCCGGAGTGTAAATATGAACATTATTAAAACCGCCAATGCTGACATTTTGCTGCCAACTCCCTGCAAAGCTTGGCTGTGAGAAAATAGCAGCACAGAGCACTGCGAGCGGAGTAAACGACGCTGATTTTCGTTTACATAATTGTGTTACTTTTTGCATATATCGCCTTTATAGTCGTTATCTTTGTTGTCTGTCAGTTGATGACTAACCCAATGTAGTAGAACTATTCAAAAAGCGAACTATAACTATAGTGCTATACAACCATTAAAAAAAAACCCAAAGGTAGCACCACTGGATTTATTGTTATTTTCAAAACTAAAGTTAATTTTATTAACAAAGCCAACGTAACTCGTTGGCTTTGCTTTTGCTAAGGAGTCGGCTTAAAAATTAAACCCAACTGATAGCCAATAACGGCGACCATCTTCAACATATCCGTATTCAGCTTCGGTGATTTCTTTGTCAAACAGGTTATAAACACCAAACCCTAACTTAATGCTGCGGCTTAAATCATAGTTACCACCGATATCAGCCAAGGTGTAATCTGGCGCAATTAAGCTGTCTTGTGACGGACCTGTTGTCGGCTGACTTTCTTCACCACGGTAATGTACACGCAACCAGGTGCCTAGTTTATCAACCGGGCGCCAATTAACTGAAGTTTGTAAAATATGCTTTGGTAATTGGTTAAGTGGGCTGCCTTTGTATTCACCGGTTTTTTGCTCAGAATCGGTGTAGGTGTAGTTGGCACTAACATCAAGCTCACTGGTAATGTCGTAAGATACTGATAACTCAAAGCCTTGCGTTACGGCTTCATCCACATTGACATAGGTCGTTGGCATCGAACCAAACTGATTTGGTCCATCTGTACACTGGGTAAGTGGGCACGAAATACGGGTAATTTTATCTTCAAACTCGTTGTAAAATACGGTGCTTGAAAGCGATAAATCACGGCTAGCATCATAGTAAATACCCATTTCGTAGTTTACTGATTTTTCAGGGCTTAAATCTGGGTTACCGTAAATATTACCACCTCGGCTCACTTGCCCCCACGCTGCGGTAGATTGACGAATATTCGGCGCTCTAAAACCTGTAGAGATACCGCCTTTTACCGTCAACGACTTAGTTGCTGTATACACACCATATAAACGCGGGCTGAAATGGCCTGAAAAATTGCCATCATGATCATAACGAAGACCTGTAGTGAGTTTAAACTGCTTGGTTGCTGCCCACTCATCTTCGGCAAATACTGACCACTGCTCGTTCTCAACATGGGTTAAGTCACTAATGCGGTTACTGGTGTAATCGTCCAGCTCTTCCTTTAAATATGACGCCCCAAATGCAGCATTATGATTGGTAAAAGGTAAAGTCCAGCTGGTTTGCGCATCGGTATTTTCGACATACATTTCGCGAGAGGTATTATCGAATTTATCGTACTTTAGGTAACTGCGTGATGAGCCAAAATCATAAAAACCATTATGGCTTAGTGAATAGCTCTCTTGGTCATACTCTGTGGTTGATGACTCAGGACAGCCATTTCGACCACAGCTTTCGCCTTCAGCTAAAGGAGCAACCGTTTTGCCTAATGTTTCGTCGAGTTTTTGTTTTGCAGAGCCTACTTCAAGCATGATTTCGTGGTTATCAGAAGGCGTTAAGATGAACTTAGCTTTGATATTACTTTGCTCTTTGCCACGAAAACCTGCTTCAAAATCGTCTTCGTCACGCTTTGAGAATTGACCAGATAACTGCATACCTAATAACTCAGGAATTAAGCCACCCGCTGTGAAAAAGCTACCTTGATTGATATTGCCCGATTCACTTGATTCTTGAATGATGCTATCTAGGCGCAATTCGCCATACCATTTTTCTGGTGTTTTACGGGTAATAATATTGATAACCCCACCGATTGCATCTGAGCCATATAATGACGACATAGGGCCACGGATAACCTCGATGCGTTCAATCGCTGAGATAGGCGGAGTCCATGCTCCTTCAACACCAGGGCCATCACTATTTGGGCGGGTTTCACGAGAGGTTTGACGCTGGCCATCAATTAAAATCAAAGTATATTGACTTGCCATACCACGAAGACTGATATCTTTTCTGTCGCCACCACCTGTGACAACCACACCAGGAACATCTGTCATTGCATCGGTTAGATCACGATAAAAACGCTTTTCGAGTTGCTCACGATCAATAACACTGATGCTGGCTGGTGCCTCTTTAAGGATCTGCTCATAACCTGAAGCAGAAACTACAATCACTTCCATGTCTTGCTTTTTATCATCTGCATTTGCAGAATAAGACAAACTAGCCAGTATAGCTGCCGTTAATGGTAAAATGTTCGTAACAACCCTCGTCATAATAATACTCCGTGACATTTTGTTTATTAATGATAATAATTAGCGTTTGCATACTAATGAGAAGTCCCGATTTTCACAATTTACGATTTCTTAAAACTGAATTAAGAAGGCCTGAACTATGAATTCCAAGCTGATAAAAACACTACGCGTTTTTTCTCGTACTGTAGAGACAGGCAATATGAGCGGTGCAGCTGCAGAGTTATCGATGACCACATCGGCTGTGAGTCAACACATTAAGCAATTAGAACAAGAAATCGGATTAAGCCTATTTAACCGCAGCCCACGCGAACTTACCTTAACCGAAGCCGGCCATCTGTATTATCAAAGCTGTTTAAAAATGCTGGCACTTGCTGATCAAGCCAGTACGCAATTACAACATTTGCAAAATAAGCCCAGTGGCGAGCTTAAATTAGTGGCGCCAGTGGGTTTTGGTGGAGGATTATTAAGCGAGCCGTTGGAGCGCTTAATTAACGAATTTGATGATTTACGTATTCAGTTAATTTTGACTGACGAGCCAATTGATATGATTAAATGCGGCGCTGACTTAGCAATCGCTATTGGCCCATTAACAGATTCCAACCTAGTAGCAAGGCAATTAGCAACGTGGCCACTAAAGTTATGCGCCCATAAAGATCATCCAATTAGTCAAATAAAACAGGCTCGCTGGCAAGATCTCAACCAGTTTGCCAGAATTGGACACAGTAATGCTGACAGCAACGCATTTAACCCTTCTACATTAGAAAGCAAGCCACTGCCAAAGGCTAAAATTACAGTGAACAACATGCAAAGTTTAATCAAACTTGTGATTGATGGTGTTGGCTATGGCGTGTTACCCGAACCAGAAGTTAGGCATTTACTAAAATCGAAAGAACTGGTTGAAATAGCACCTGAATGGGCAATGCCAAACTATACTGTTTATGCTGTAACACCAGCCCGAGACAGTTTAGCGGCAAAAACAAGGACTGCCATTGATACTTTAAAACTATGCTTTAACCATGTGTCTAAGCAAGTTGAATTAGTTAATTAAGACTCATAAAGGATAATAGCCATTTGCAATATGCAGATGGGTATTATCCAACTTAGCGTTAACCTAGCGCCAGCCAAACGCCTACACCCATCATAAGCGCGCCAGCAATACGGTTTAACCACTTCACATTATCGCCTTTATCTAAAAACAGCCTTAAGCTTTTACCGCCTGTTGCGTAAATCAACATACAGATAAATTCGCTCAGCATAATAATGCTCACTAATACCGCAAGCTGAGGAGCAACCGCTAAATCAACATTAATAAACGGAGGGAGTAAAGAAATCATAAATGCCCACCCTTTTGGGTTTGCAATGGCAGTGATATAACCCTGCGAAAATAATTGCCCACGACCAATTTGTTGCTGTGTAGCATCGTTAGGTTTAAAGCTGGTTTTAGCGCGCCACATATTAACACCTAAGTATATTAAGTACGCGCCACCTAGGTATTTTAAAAAGACAAATAAGTCAGGGTAATTAAGCATAATACTAGCAACCCCAATCACCGCAGCAATGGCTACCGTGGCAACCCCTAACACCTCACCGACCATCATCCACAGCGTACGTCTAACGCCTACACTCATGCCTAACGTCATGGCGAGCGTCATACACATACCAGGTGTAATAGAAACAAAGAAAAAGGTCGGAATAAAAACCGCGAGTACTGCTAAATCGAGCATAAATGCAATCACATGTTTATTGCTTAAAAAGAGAAAGCGATTAAATCACATTCACTTAAATAAGCAAACAAACACGCGATTGCTAACAGGCTTATAAAAACATACCGCCCGATGCTTCTATTCGTTGCCCGGTTACCCAACGGTTTTCATCACCGAGTAATTGCGCAATCATAGGACCAATATCATCAGCTTGGCCAACGCGTCCCATGGCTGTAAATGAACTCACTAATTGCGCAACATGCTCATTATCACGGACAGCACCGCCACCAAAATCAGTGGCAATTGCGCCAGGCGCGACGACATTCACGGCAATATTGCGACCAGCAAGTTCCTTTGCCATGTATTTGGTTAATACTTCAACGGCTCCTTTCATGGTGGCGTAGGCCGCTTTTCCTGGTAATGCAAAGCGCGTCAGCCCTGAAGATAAGTTAATAATACGCCCGCCATCATTGATCATCTCATGCAGTGTTTGCGTTAAGAAAAACACCCCTTTTACATGTACATTCATCAAATTATCAAACATAGCTTCGCTGGTATCAGCAAATGCACTATCACTGCCATGGCCTGCGTTATTAATTAAATAATCAAATCGAGATGTTTGCCATTGTGTTGCCAAGGTACTCTCAAGTGTTTGTTTAAATTCAGCAAAACCTAAAGTATCGCTCACATCAAGTTGAATGGCGACGGCTTTTGCCCCTAGCGCTGCAACTTCTTCTACAACGTGCTGCGCTTCATCTTTATGGATTCTGTAAGTAAATACGCAATCAATGTTCTTACGTGCCAAACTTAAAACCGTATTTTTACCTAAACCGCGATTACCACCTGTGATCACTGCAATTTTGTTGCTCATCGTGCTTACCCTTTTGCTTTGAAGTAATTGTGAGCAACCAGTATATTTACACTGCAAAACCAGATAAACCATGTAAAATTGAATTAACTGTTCGTAAATAACAAACAATCATGAATGAACTTAATGCCATGAAAACCTTTGTTCAGGTTGCAGAGCTAAAAAGCTTTTCGGCTGCAGCACTTGCACTGAGCATGCCTAAATCATCTGTCTCGCAGTTGGTCAAACAACTCGAAGATACGTTAGGTGCTCGGCTTCTAAACCGCACAACAAGGCGAGTCACGCTGACCAACGAAGGCACAGTTTTTTATCAGCGCTGCAAAGATATGCTTGCTGATATAGACGAACTACAAACCCTATTTCATAAAAAAGACGAAGCGTTATCAGGGCGTCTTAGAGTAGATATGCCACAGCCAATTAGTCGGCGCTTAGTGCTACCGAATCTAGACAGCTTTTTATCTGCACACCCGCAATTAGAGATTGAACTGAGTAGTTCTGACAGGCGAGTTAACCTAATTGAAGAAGGTTTTGATTGTGTAGTGCGAGTCGGTAATTTAGAGGACTCATCGCTGATTGCGAAAAAAATTGGCCACTGCCCTATGATTAACTGTGTAAGCCCAGGTTATATTAAAAACTATGGCAACATCACAAAACTTAGCGATTTAGCCGAGCATTACATTGTTCGCTATAGCCAAACACTCGGCCAACTTGACCCCGGCTTTGAATACCAAGATACGCAAGGCGATTGGCAAACCCTGACCATGAAATCACAGCTTACAGTCAACAATACTGATGCTTATAAAGCAGCGTGTTTAGCTGGGCTTGGCCTTATTCAAGTGCCTCGTCATGGAGTTCTTGACGAGCTTAGTCGTGGTGAACTTATCCAAGTTTTACCTGACTATAATTTGCCGCCCATGCCTATGAATATCGTCTACCCAAATCGACGCCATTTACCAAGGCGTACCCGAGTGTTTATTGATTGGTTAAGCGAGCAATTAAAACCGATTACCCATAGCTAAGATGCTTGCTATGTGCGCTTCAGTTTAACTACCTTTAATTACAGACAGCAGGAGTTGATCAATTTCATTATTCACTCCACCAACGCTACTATTGTTTAATATTACATAACCAATATTTTTATCTGTCACAGAGCGAGTTAAGGATGTCCAGCCTCTATTAAACCCTGCAAAACCTAGACTCTTATTCTCAGAGTCTACGACATAACTCATACTCCATCGCCCTCCTGTGTGAGGCTGAGCTTGAATCATATTTGCAATAAGCTGATTTGATAAAATATTTGAACCAATGTAATTACCTTGCTCATTTTTTAGCACTGCCTGATTAAATTTAGCTAAATCATCTGCCGTTGTTATAAAGCCAGCTGCAGCTGTTTCTGTAAAGTACACCATAGCTGTTTTGTTGCCATTCTCATCGTAAGGACTAGCCAGCTTTGCTGGAGAAATACGGTTGATATCAAACGAAGAATTTGTCATTCCGAGGGGTAAAAGAACGTTTTCAGTCATATAATTACTGAAAGATTGATTAGTCAGGTCTTCAATTAACAGCTGAACTATCGTGTAACCACCACCTGAGTATGACCATTTAGTGTCAGGTTCATGAATAATTTTAACGGCTCCATCACCCGTGTTATTGCCTTCTAATGACTCTACAAGAGTAGGTAATGGATCTTCAGCACTCCATCCATTGTAGCCACTTAATGAAAGCCCTGCAGTATGAGAGAGAATATTACGTAAAGTTACTTTGTTAGCATTAAACTGAGAATTCGGTATTTTCCAGCTTTTTAAATAGTCATTAATTGGTTTATCAAGTTCAACTTTACCTTGTTCAACTAGTTTCATTGCGCCCCAAGCTGTAATCACTTTAGAAATGGAGCCAACATTGAATAAAGTTTTGTGTGTGATTGGGGTTCTATTTTCAGCGTCAGCATAGCCATAAGAATATGAACCAAGCACCTCATTCCCTTGAACAATCGATATAGCAATACCACGCGCTTGGCTTTTTTCAAGAATTAACGGGATCTCCTTATCTAGCACTTTAGAAAATTTTAAACTTTTGGTTTGTTTTGCATGTAATGAGCAAGACGATATTAAAAATAATATTAGAATTATAAACTTATTCATGAGCATCCTTGTTTTATAACGACCGCATCAAAGGCCTAATTTAATTGACTAAAATAGCATTCAAAGCAGAAACCAAGCACTTAGGACCTTCCCTTAAGCTATTGCCTGCTAAACTTTTAGAGCTGATAGTAACTTCTCAGCTTCATCAAATAGCTTAACGCGTTCATCCATTTCTGAAACATGCTTTAAGCGCGTGTAGATTTCAATATAACGTGTTCTTGCTTTTACAAAAGCCTCTGAATGATAGCAGCTGTAAATCCACTCCAGCTCTTGCTCTGATATGCTTTCGAGAACTCTGTATGGTACTTCCTCACAATACTCTAACAGTGAGAAGTTTGTTAGATGGCGCATATCAATAGGCTCTACTTTTTCATCAAGTAGCCATGGCAATAAATATACATTCGAAAACATAGTTTCAGCTAATTCGTAAGACGCCTTATTAATATCACCAATACGAAAAGTTAGTATCGAACGACACAACATTTGCACTGGCTCTCCCATATCATCAGGAAAGTGTGAATCATGCCACTGTATGTGTTGCTCAGCTTTTTTCATATCATTGAGTACGAGCAACAAAGGAAATATTAAATATCGCTTACCATAACCATCTGAGATACACCCATAATCTCTAATCTCTCGGTTAAAAGCAGATTTATAGCTAGATATCTTTGCTCGAATTTTCTTGTCGGTATCTGGAATTATAAACATGAACAACATTTCCTCTTATTTGCTAACCGCTTATCTACGAATAAGAATATGCAAGTAGGCAATACAAAAATCCCCGCTTAATGGGCGGGGATTCCTAATTTAACCATTTAACTAACTACTGAGTGACACCGTCAGCGGCAACTGGCTCTGCGGGTTTTTCGTCACTTAATAAGTATTTTTCTAACCACTGCTCTTGCTCCCAAAGTACATGCAGCAAGCTCTTACGAGCGCGATAGCCATGCGCCTCATAAGGTAACATCACTAAGCGGGCTTCTTTACCTAAGCCTTTTAGTGCAGCGTACATACGCTCACTTTGCATTGGGAAGGTACCCGAATTAGGATCTTCTTGACCATGGATCATCAGCATAGGCTCATTGATTTTCTCAGTGTGGAAAAACGGTGACATCGCCGCGTACACATCTTGCGCTTGCCAAAAGTCACGCTCTTCACCTTGGAAACCAAATGGCGTTAGGGTGCGGTTGTAAGCACCACTGCGGGCAATACCGGTTTTAAATAAATCGCTGTGCGCTAATAAATTCGCCACCATAAAGGCACCATAAGAGTGGCCTGCAATGGCAATGTTATCTTTATCTGCCACACCTTTTTCAACAAGTACATCTACCGCAGCCTTAGCACTTGCTACCAGCTGCTTACGGAATAAGTCGTTTGGCTCTTTACCGTCAACACCCACGATTGGCATTTTCGGGTCGTCAAATACGGCAATACCTTTTGCAAGGTAAGGCATTGGCCCCCAATAACCGATATAAGTAAACTCATAAGGCGACTCGCGCATTTGTGACGCAACGGCTTTATCTTTATATTCAAGCGGATAAGCCCACATTAGAACCGGTAACGGGCCTTGAGTTGAATCATAACCAGGCGGTAAATAAAGCGTACCACTAAGCTCAACGCCATCATCACGCTTGTATCGAATTAGCTCTTTAGTCACCCCTTTAAATTCTGGGTAAGGGTGCTCAAAAGTCGTAAGTTGAGTCAGGGTTTTATCGTCTAGGTCGCGAATAAAAAAGTTAGGTTGCTCAGTTTTAGATTCGCGAATCGTAATTAAACGCTCGCCTTCATCATCAAGCATTGCACGCACACGCTCATAGTATGGCGCTTCTGATTGCCAAACACGTGTTGTAGAATTGGTTTTTACATCATATCGGTCTAAAAACGGAATATTACCTTGTTCAGAGGCACCGTTACCGCGTAAGAAAAGATAACGCCCACCAACAACTTTTAATACGTCAGCGCCTAAATCATTCTTTTCATAAATTGGGTAACCTGGATCTTTATACGCATCGTTATAGCTGCGCTCAGAAAATAGCACACGGTTTTTATCTGCATTACGAGGTTGAATAACAAATGTGCGAACTTGTCGGTCGCTAAAGCGCCATTCAGATAACAGAGCAATATTACCGTTGCCCCAAGTAATTGAGTCAAAACGGCGTTCAACTTTCGCAAATAACTTCGCATCACGTTTAAAAGGTGCTCTTAGGCTATAAAGGTGATCGTGATAAGGCACGTCGGTTTTCATATCACCGCCGTCTTGTGCTTCTGCCCAAATGATCTCAGCGCCTTGATCTGCTCGCCATTGAAATTCGCGGCGACCAGTACGCACACTGTCATAACCTTGTGGAATGTTATCTGCTAAAGGCTGCTTCGCAAGCTCTGCTAACGTATAGCCACGCATGCCCCAAATTTGCCAAGTCGCAGCAAATCGGCTGTAAGGTACTTGATACGAAAAAGGCTCATCAATCATGCCAACCAAAATATTGGTTGAATCAGGCGAGACCGAAAACGATTTAATTAAGCCCGGTTGACCAATCGGTTGGCCTTGACCACTGAGCGGAATATAAGTCAGCTGGCTTTGGGCAAAGAACTTAAATTGTGCTTCATCGTATGGGCTAGTTAGCAGGTTTTGATAAGTACGCGCAGGCGCTTTTTCACCACTACTTTGCTGAATAACAGGCACAACCTGCGAGCTGTCGTTGCTGATACGTGCTTTACCAATATTGACCGCTGCATTAGCGACAATAGCGCTGCTATCTGGCAGCCAAGTATAAGACGTGCGCGTTAGCACAGAATTAAGAGGCGTATCACTTAACTGGCGGGCTTGCTTAGTACTTACATTATAGACCCATAGGTTAGCACTCGATGCTTGCTCAACCACAAATGCCAAATATTGACTGTCGCTTGACCAACTTGGTGAGCGTAAAATGCCATTTGGCAAACCAGATACACCAATTTCAGAGCCTGTTTCAACATGCTTAAGCACTAAAGATGTAAATTTATTACGCACTCGTGAGCGCGAAAAATTAGCAGGATTAAGCTTAATGCCCGCAAGTTTTAACTCTTCTTTGGCTAAGTCTTGTAAGGTATCGATGCGTTTTCTATCGAATAGCGCCAGCCACTGGCCATCATTCGATAAATAACTACTTGGTGCGAGCTTAGCGTCAACCACAGCAGCCAGTGCCGGCGATGGAGTTTGATAACCTTGATTAGCAAAACTGGGTGTGCAAACAGCTGCGCCAATGACTAGCGCAAAAAGCAGTTTAAATGCTTTCATGTTCGTTCCTTTTTCGTTTTTATTTTCGATTCTGTAAACAAGTAGAACATGTTTGCAGCATTTCATAAAGAGTTTCGACCCTTTTGGCAGCCAATCAGTGACTTAAACAGCTAAATTACGCTAAAATAAGAGCACTCTATTCGCCACTTTTTGCTAATAAAAATGAAAAAATCGACAGGCAAAGTCACAATTTGGGATGTGGCTGAACAAGCACAGGTTTCAAAGTCAACGGTGTCTTTGGTCCTTACCAACAGTGATAAGGTCAGTAAAAAAAGTAAAGAAAAAGTACTGGCTGCCATTGATAAGCTTGGCTATGTGTATAACCGCGATGCTGCAGCCCTACGCAGCAAGCGATCAAACCTAGTCGCGTTGGTTATAAATGACTTAACCAACCCGTATTCAGCTCAGCTTGCTGTTGGTCTCGAAAAACACATCTTTGAGCTTGGCATGCTGCCAATGCTGGTGAATATTGCAGAGTGTGTCGAAAGGCAAACTCAAGTGGTGAAAACCCTAAAAGAATACAACGTATCGGCGTTTATTATGTGTCCAGCACCGGGGACAGAGCAGCAGTGGCAAGATGATTTAATAAATAGTGGTTTTCCGGTTATTAATATCATGCGTGAAATTCCGTTTTCAGCTGCGCCGTGTATTTTGCCTGATAACAAAAAAGGCACACATATTTCGACTAGCCATATTTTATCGCAAGGCATAGAAGAAGTTGCATTTTTAGGCGGCACGGCAGAAATATCTGACTACCATGAACGTTTAAGTGGTTTTTTAGCTGCGCTTGAGCAATTTAATATCACTGACGAAAAACCCGTTATTCAAGCGCCGACAAACCGCCAAGGTGGCCGAGAAGCCTTTAATACCCTTATAAAACAAGCGCCAAATACCAAGGCCATTGTCTGTTTTAATGATGTGATTGCTTACGGCGCGATTGAAGCTATGCGCCAACACGGCCTTGAGCCGGGTAAAGACATTAAAGTTATTGGCTTTGATGACCTAGAAGATTCACGCTTAATGCTGCCCTCTCTTTCAACCATCGCCATTAATGCCGATGAAATCGGTAAACGCACCTGCCAGGTGTTAAAAGAACTATTAGATAAATCAACGCCACCCGTTCGCACCTTGGTGGATGTTAACTTAAAAATACGAGATTCAAGTCAATGAAAAAAGTGTTAGTGATCGGTTATGTATGGCCTGAGCCTAATTCGTCGGCAGCCGGCACCCACATGATGTCACTCTTGCGCGCCTTTCGTGCAGAAAACTGGCAAGTTGAATTTGCAAGCCCAGCGCAAAAAACCGAACACATGGTGGATCTCAGCGAAGATGGCATTACCACACAGGTCATTGCATTAAACTGCTCAAGCTTTGATGAGTACGTGCAAGCGTATAACCCTGATATTGTGATGTTTGATCGCTTTATGATGGAAGAACAGTTTGGTTGGCGAGTCGATAAATACTGCCCTAAAGCACTTAAAATTCTTGATACCGAAGATTTACAGTGCCTAAGAAATGCCCGTCACGAAGCTCACAAAGCAGGCCGAGAATTCAGCCATAGTGATTTACACAGCGATATTGCAAAGCGAGAAATCGCGGCAATTTTACGCTCAGACATCAGTTTAATTATCTCGCATTACGAGATGCAGCTACTCAATGACGTTTTCAAAGTTGATAGCGCCCTACTTCACCATTTACCATTTTTGGTTGATTTACAGCATATTCCTACCAGCACCAAAGCATTTGCTGAGCGTAAGCACTTTATGACCATTGGTAATTTTCGTCATGCGCCAAACTGGGATGCTGTGTTGTACTTGCAACAGATTTGGCCGCTGATCCGCAAACAATTACCCGATGCTGAACTCCATATTTATGGCTCCTACCCGCCACCTAAGGCGACAGCGCTTAACAATCCAAAAACCGGCTTCTTAATCAAAGGCTGGGCAGATGATGCTTATCAAGTTATGGAAGATGCCCGAGTATGTTTATCGCCACTGCGTTTTGGGGCTGGTATCAAGGGTAAGTTACTCGAAGCGATGATCATGCAAACGCCGAGCGTAACAACCCCTATTGGTAGTGAAGGCATGCATCAAGATGAGCCATGGTCAGGCGCAATCTGTGAAGATGCACAGCAATTTGCTGATGCAGCAGTGGCACTTTATCAAGATGAAGCTCTGTTTACCCAAGCACTGCAAAATGGCCAGCTGTTATTGCAAAAATATTATGATAAATCAAAACTTCAGTCGCAGTTAATCGCTAAAATCACCGCCATTAGTGAGTCATTAGCGCAGCATAGACAGCAAAATTTTACCGGCCAAATGCTTAAACATCACACCATGCGTTCGACCCAATACATGGCGCAGTGGATTGAAGCAAAAAATAAGTAATTTTGCCGTAAATAACACTAGACATAGCGGCTTTTGTCGCTAAAATCGCGCAGGTCAATTTTAAGCGATATAGTCTAGCTATTAGACTATATCTTATTGAATTTTGGTCTATCCTTAACTGAACAATTTAACCTTTGGTTCAAAACGCCTTTGAAAACCGCAACGTTTACTGAAAAACGAAAATTTATCGTGAAGCTTGGCAAAATGCTTCATAAATACGGTACACCTGCATACCGACTAGAAGCGCACTTAATGGAAGTTGCGACTTACCTCGGTTTAAAATCATCTTTTGTTATGTCGCCAACATCCGTGACCTTTGTTATTTGGACAGATGGTCACGAAGAAGAGTATACCCATGTGGCGCGTGTTGATCCGGGCGATCATGACTTAGGCTCGCTGGCAGATACCGATGACTTAGTAAACAAAATGCTTAATGGCGAGCTGACGCTACAAGAAGTCGATAAACAGCTCGATATCATTTACACCATGCCAAACCCATATAATAAATTTATGACTGGCGTTGCGTTTGCGACCTCGGGTGGGGCATTTGCCATGCTGATGGGTACTAGTTGGAATGATGTATTCTGGTCTGCACTCATCACCTTAGTTGTTTATCTATTTGTGCTTTGGTCAACAAGCTCAAAACGCGTTGCGCATATGCTTGAACCATTAGTTGCCATCGTATCGGCGATTATAGCCTGTGCTATTAGTGTCTATATTGATGCCCAAATAAACATACGACTGGTGGTACTTTCAGCCATCATTGTGTTTATACCCGGCTTAGCATTAGCCCTTGGGTTAGCAGAATTAGCAGCAAGGCATTTGGTATCGGGCACAGCAAGAGTGATGGACTCATTCATGCTGCTATTTAAGCTGTATTTTGGTGCTTTTATTGGAATCGGCATTGGCTTTGCTATTTTTGGCCAAAGTGATTTTGTGCAACCAGAGCCTTTACCTAAATGGACTGCTTGGCTTGCTATTTTCATGCTATGTAGCAGCCTAATCGTGATTTTTAGAACCAAACTAAAACATGCCCTTTGGTCAATCGCTTCTGGCTTTATCGCGTATGGCACAAGTATTGGTTCCGCTATGTACCTAGACTACACATTAGGTACATTTGTTGGTGCTTTATCTGTCGGGGTATTCAGTAACTTGTTTAACCGTGTTGCAAATGCACCCGCCTCTATTGTAGCCATGCAAGGTTTAATTGTTTTAGTACCTGGAAGTAAAACCTATATCGGTTTGAATTCATTAATTGAAGGTCAAGATTTCGTTTATGCGGAGCATATAGGCCAACAAACCTTCTTGATATTTATGTCATTAGTGGCGGGGCTTATCTTCGCTAACGTTGCGCTGCCACCGAAGAAAAGTCTATAACTTACTAAGCCCGAGCTTCTCGGGCTTTTTTATATCCTCGTTTTAACAAGCCGACTTTGCTTATCAGTAACAAACTGATATAACTCATAAGTGCATGTGGTAAAAATAAATAGGATTTATTCTGTGATGAGATTGGCTTGGCTGTTATGTAGCTTTTTCGCATTTAGTGTGTTTGCAGAGTCCCAGTGTGTTAACTGTCATCAAAGCCAAGTTGCAGACTGGCAAACATCCCATCATTTTCATGCTATGGAAAAAGCCACTCCCGCTTCAGTGCTTGGCAATTTCAACGAACAAACCCTCGACTATCAAGGCCAGCAAGCGCGCTTTTTTCAAAAAGACCAACAACTTTTTATAAGCATGCCAAACCTTGATGGCAAATTGACTGACTACCCTGTTTTATACACATTTGGCTATGAGCCATTGCAGCAATACATGTTTGATATGGGCAAAGGCCACATACAACTGTTTCCATTTGCGTGGGACTCACGCAGTAAAACAGACGGCGGTCAGCGCTGGTTTGTACTGCATCCTGAGCAGAAACAACACGACCTTTTTCATTGGTCGCAAAAAGGCCAAAACTGGAATCATATGTGTGCCGATTGCCACTCAACTGATTTCAAAAAGCAATTTGACCTTAAAACGAATAGCTTTGATTCAACTTATTCAAGCATTAACGTGAGCTGTAAAGCGTGTCATGGCGACACACAAGCGCATTTAAAATGGGCTGATGGCGATAGCAGTATTGCCGATAAGGGCTTTACTCATAATATTAAAAAGCAAACCCCGCTGTTTACCCAAGAAATCGATGGCAGTATGCAAAGCGTGCAGCCTCTGGTAAAAAGCGAGCAAGTGCAAGTGTGTGCAACATGTCATGCTCGCCGCTCACAGCTTGATGACCGCAAAGACCCACATAGCTTTTTACAACACTTTCAAGGCTCATTACTCACTCCTGAGCTTTATCACGTTGATGGTCAAGTGTGGGACGAAGACTATGTTTGGGGTTCATTTTTACAAAGTAAAATGTTCAATGCCGGGGTAACATGTAGTAACTGCCATAACCCTCATTCGGGTAAATTAAAACTACCGGGTAATCAAACCTGTACGCAATGTCATAGCCAAGAGGTGTTCGACACGCCAAAACATCACGGTCATAAAGTGGCAAGTACTGGTAGCCAATGTGTTGATTGTCATATGCCTGCCACCACCTATATGCAAGTTGATGCAAGGCGCGACCACAGCTTTCGGGTACCACGCCCAGACTTAACATTAAAAACCAATGCTCCAAACGCCTGTAATAGCTGCCATGAAGACAAGACGCCACAATGGGCGGTTGCTAAAATAAAAGGCTGGCATCCACATTCAAAGCACCTTGGCACTGCGCATTTTTCTGAGGCGTTTTATGCCGCGGATAACCGTTTGCCTAATGCATCAACCATGCTGACCAAAATCGTGCAAGATAAAGGCTTTCCTGAGATCATCCGTGCATCAGCATTAAGCCGCTTAGCCGCAAGCCAAGATAACAATGCTGTCGTCGCGATTGCTCGCTCAGTAAAAGACAGCGAACCATTAAAACGCCAAGCAGCCATTGAGGCGGCGATGCCGTTTGATATCAACCAGCGCTGGCGCCTGTTGAACCCGCTTTTAGATGATGAAAATTTGCCTATCAGAGCCGAAGCTGCACGAGCACTGGCGGCCATGTTAACTCAACCATTTCCAGCGGGTCTTAATGAGCAAGACAGCAAACGTTTAAATGCAGCCCTTGATGAATACAAAGGCATTCAAGAGTACCAAGCAGAGCGTGGCTATTCACACACCAATTTAGGCAATTTGGCGCTCACATTACAAAAGCCTGAGCAAGCCAAAGCACATTACCTGCAAGCAATCAGTGTTGAGCCTATTTTTGCTCCCGCTTATGTCAATTTAGCAGATTTATACCGTAATCAAGGCGATGAAAAAGCAGCGCAAGCCATCTTAAAACAAGGCTTAGACGTTAACCTAGAAAGCGGCGATATTCATTACGCCCTTGCAATGAGCCTTATTCGCACAAAACAAAAAAACACCGCTCTTAACCATTTACAAAAAGCAGCGCAGTTTGCACAAGAAAATGCAAACTATCAGTTTACCTACGCCCTGCTATTACAAGATTTAGGCAACATGCCAGCGGCCATCTCAGCCCTTGAGCGCGCATTTAATTTAACACCGAATAACCCAGATATCAGCTACAGTTTGGCACAGTGGTATGTGGCAGAAGAGAACTACAGCCAAGCGCTGTTTTATGCCAGAAACCTAGCCCGCCTGGTACCGGGTAACCAGCAAGTTGAGCAGTTTGTGAAACAGCTTGAAATGATGAATAGCATTAATCATTAAGCATTAAAAAAGGGCCAAGTAGGCCCTTTTCAACTTATGGTTAATAATTAATGCCCATAGTTTAGTGATTTTGCTTTTTCGATTGCTTCATTCACGTTAAGTGACGCTGCTTCTTGACGTGGTGGGAATTCAACAAAAGTTTGAACATGTTCATTTAACTTAGCAATAATCGGCTGCATCAACCAACTCTTACGCATGATTTGATGAAAACCTGTTACACCATCATAGTGCTCTAATGGATCTTTACGTAAGTTAAATAGTTTAGGCATGCTGTGAGTTACCATATCTTCGTAATATAAGCCATTTGGTTTGGTCGCGAAGTGCATTTTCCATGGACCAAAACGTACCGCCGTAAGTTGTGACTCATAGTAATAAAAGAAATAGTTACGTGCAGATTTATCAGCTTTACCAGTCCAATAAGCTAGGTTGTTTTCACCATCAATATACACTTTGTCTGACTTTTTAAGCTTTTCGCGTAAGTTCTTTTCACCTAGTGCAGCCGCAATTGTAGGGAAAACATCTTCATGTGATGAAATGCCATTGAGCTTTAAGCCTTTTGGTATTTCATCAGGCCAGCGTACCAAGAAAGGCACGCGCACGCCCCCTTCCCACGTTGTCATTTTTTCACCACGGAACTCAGTGGTTCCTGCATCAGGCCAGCTTGATTGCTCAGGACCATTATCGCTGGTGTAAATAACAATAGTGTTATCGGCAATTTTTAGCTCATCAAGTTTATCTAGTAGCTTGCCAACATGACCATCATGCTCCATTAAGCCACTACCAAAAATATCTTCTTCAGAACTAATGCCTGTCGCTAAATTTCGGCTTTCAGGTTTTAGGTGTGTGTAAACATGCATACGACTTGTGGCATGCCAAATAAAGAATGGTTTTTTCGCTTTAACTGCGCGTTCCATAAAGTTAAGTGAGCGCTCTAACACTTCTTCGTCAAACGTTTCCATTCGTTTGCGAGTAAGTGGGCCAGTATCAGTGATTTTGCCATTGGCGTAAGATTCAATCACACCACGCGGGCCAAACTTTTTAACAAACTTAGGATCTTTAGGGTAATCAGCCTGCTCGGGTTCTTCAGACACATTTAAGTGGTACAAATTTCCGTAAAATTCATCAAAGCCATGCTTTGTTGGTAAGTGCTCATCTAAATCACCTAAGTGATTTTTACCATATTGAGCCGTCATATAACCGCGAGCTTTTAAAAATTCGGCTATGGTAGGATCGGCTTCTTTTATACCAAGAGGGTTACCAGGTTGACCTACCGTGGTTAGGCCTGTCCGCACAGGCAACTGCCCCATTAAAAATGCTGCACGGCCCGCAGTACAGCTAGGTTGTGCATAATGATCAGTAAACAATGCACCTTCGTTAGCAATGCGATCAATATTAGGGGTTGGGTAGGTCATACCGTGTGAGTATGCACTGAGTGAGATTGGCGCAACGTCATCAACCATTATGGCCAATACGTTTGGCTTATCAGCTGCAAGGCTTACCGTTGAAACCAAACCGCAAATAGCTGCCGCTATTAGTTTTTTCATAAATCATCCTTTATTAGTTAAAGCAATACCTTTCACTCACAATGAGCTTTCATCAGTATAGATGAAAAAACGGTCGATTCTAGCACTTACCTTTATATACATTGGCCTCTATCAATAAAACCACCTATTTTCTATAAACCGCTTTTGAAATTAATAATTAATACCTAACAACAAATACTTAGTGAACTTTTTAGCTATACTAATACCCCATAAATTTTAACTACTGGATCCCCATATTTTCGCCCTCAATTAGGATTGAACAAGAACAAAAAATAGACTATAACTAACTAATGAAACAGCCTTTTTATCTCTGTGTAAGGACAACACATGACTTCATATCACCTCATCACACTAATTAGTATTGGGGTTTCATTTTCCAGTTATGCGGATAATAAAAAAGAAGTACAAGACATGTCAGATCCTCTGGCTGTTTATACTCAAATAGGCTTTGGTACCACTAACAAAGGGCTAAACTTAAAAGTAGGCCAAGCATACGACACAGGTATCGCAACAACTGCCGGAATGAATGTTATTGAAGTAAAAGGCATATATGGCGATGCACTAGGCTGGGAAAGCGACAGCAAAACAACAGATTCTATCGACTCGTTTCGCTTTCGAAACTTCTCTGTTGATTTGAGCTCTATGAGTGCAACGCAAATTGATGCTAACTATAACCTTAATGCCAATCTTGTTGCTAACGAAAGTATGGATGTTTCGTACAGCTTTATTAAAGCTTTAAAACCTATGGGACGTTTCACGTTCTATCCGTTAGCTGGTGTGGGTGCATCGCTTGGTGAAAATACCCTAGAAGATGACGGCAGTCGTGACAGTGGTTATTCCATTATGGGTGCTTATGGTTTAGTGGGTATGTACGCTAAAGTGACAATTAACGATAAAATATGGCTTAACTACAATCCATTTTGGCTAACCACTATCGGCGGTAGTGATAACTACAAAGACCATTACTATGGGTTGAACCAAAGCCATATTTTAACTCATGAATTCGCCGCAAGTTACCAAATAAACCCGCGAATGAATCTCCGCTATTTTGCAAATTGGAATGAAAACGTTGACTTTGTGGATGGCGACCACCGTCTCGAGTTTAATTATCAACTATAAATTAAGATTTGAAGAAAAATAAACTACAGGGTAAGGGATTAAGTGAAAAAAGTAGTACTAATAAATATGTTGGCGGTAAGTTTACTAAGCACTGAAAGCTTTGCATCAAGTTACGATGAATATGCAATAAAACCTGCCGAGCAACAATTAAGCAATCAACAACAAAAAGTTGATGAACCTATTTCATTTTTGCCCATCCCGACGTTTATTACAGAACCAGCTGTAGGGCCTGGCCTTGGTGTTGTAGGCCTTTTTTTTCATGACAACGAGAAAAAGGCTAAAAAGAAGAAAAAAGAGGGCTCTACCCTGCCACAAAGTATCAGTTTAGTTGGCCTTATGGGCACTAAAAATGGCACCAAAGGCGGCGCTGTTGGTCACATTACGTTTTGGTATGAAGACCGTATTCGCTATCAAGGGATTGTTGGCTGGGCGAGTATCAATCTTGATTTTTATACCTTCGATGAAATAAAGCTTCTCACGCCATTATCATTAAATATTGAAGGTCCTGCTGTGTTCCAAAATCTTAAGTTACGCTATGACGATAGTAACTTCTTTTACGGTTTTAAACAGATTTATCGCCAAGTTGATATTGGCTTAGCCGATAACCCTATCGAAGATTTTTTACTTGAAAACGACATTATCAAGGAGCACCTTTCACTTGATGTAAATACGTCAGGTATCGGTCCGCTACTGGAATACGATAGCCGAGATAACCCGCTTAACCCTGAACGTGGCTTTAATTACAAGGCCGAATATTTATATTTTGATGAGGCTATTGGCAGTAAGGTTGATTACACCAGTCTAAAGCTAACCGCCTTAAACTATTGGCGTTACACCGATAAGTTTAATTTTGCTTTACGTATGCAGTATGACTCGGTTAATAATCGAGGTGAGAAACGCTTACCGGTTTACATTCCGCCAAGTATTAGCTTGCGTGGGGTGTCAGCAACGCGTTATCAAGGCCTAGATGTATTTGTTACTGAAGCTGAAGCAAGCTATAAAGTCACCCATAAAATAAAACTCAATGTGTTTACTGGTATGGGCTGGGCAGCCGATAGCTTTTCTGACTTATCAAAGGCTGAAACCATTGATACTGTGGGTGCAGGGTTTCGCTATTTGATTGATGAACATTACGGTATCAGCATTGGTTTAGATGTAGCCCATGGTCCTGAACAAAATGCTATATACATTCAAGCAGGTTCTACCTGGTAGCAAAACCAGTGCTTTTTCACTAGTTTTTAAGAAAATCCAAACCAAAAGATTGAATTCGTTGATTTCACTGCTATTATCAAAAGCTCAATAAACATTCAGGGATTGAACGGATGCATAAAAAAGTATCAACAAACCATTATCCATTCAAAAACTTTAAACCTCACGGCCTTGTTGAGTTTTATCAACGTGAAAATACACTTTTAACAACCGCAACAGGTCCTTTCAATGAAGAGATTATTGACGCGCACTCTTTTATGCAAAAGGATTACATCAATAAGCTCAACGCTGATTACGGCCAGTGGTTTGAATTAGTTGAATTTAAAAATTCGTGTATGGCAACCCCTGATGCACTTGAAAAGTTAATGGTGTATTTTGTTGAACTCAAGCGTAAGGGCATTGCACCAGCCAAAACAGCCTTAGTCATAAAAGATGGGCTTGAAGGCGGTAGCTTGCTGAGTGATACCTACTGCAATTTGTATAAACGAGCAGGCTTGATAATGAATGTATTTAAGTCAAAAACAGCGGCCCTTAACTGGTTAGCAGAAGAGCCCGTTGCTGAATTAGCCTGTTAACACACTATTTAATTTAAAAAGTGTTGCTCTTCTTCGCGTAAGGTCAACACTTCAACTCCCTCAGCCGTTACTGCTAAAGTGTGCTCCCATTGCGCAGAAAGCTTTTTATCTCTTGTAACCACAGTCCAGCCATCAGGCTTGGTTTTTACTTTAGCAGCCCCTTGATTGATCATTGGCTCAATTGTAAAGGTCATCCCCTCTTTTAATACCAGCCCGGTATTTTTCTTGCCATAATGTAATACCTGTGGCTCTTCGTGCATTTGCTGGCCGATACCATGACCACAGTATTCTTTAACCACACTATAACCATGTTGATGAGCAAAGTTTGCAATCGCATTACCTATGTCTCCGAGCCTCACACCCGGCTTAACCATTTTAATTGCGTGCCAAAGAGCTTGCTGAGTGGTGTCTACCAAACGCTTTGCTAAAGGCGATACATCTCCAATTAAGTACATTTTGCTCGAGTCAGCTAAATAGCCATTTTTCTCAAGAGTGATATCAATATTCACAATATCGCCTGCTTTTAAAATACCCTTCTCGCTAGGAAAACCATGACATACCACCTCGTTCACAGAGGCATTTAGTACATAAGGGTAGTCGTACTGCCCTTTACTTGATGGCCTTGCTTGTAACTGCTCAACAATGTAGCGCTCGACGAGATCGTTTATTTCCATTGTAGTCACTCCCTCTTTTACAAAAGGGTCGAGATAAGCAAATACATCAGCAAGTAATCGACCAGACTCTCGCATCAAAGCAATTTCGTCTGCATTTTTAATTACAACTTTACTCATCACTCACATCCTTAGCCTTCACATCAGCTTGACGAAGTTGCTCTTTGATAATATCGCTGTAAGTCATGGTGGGGTTAAGCTCTGCAAGCATCCCTATTTTAATCCAATACTCAGATTGTGAGTTGATTGAGCGTACCATCGCTGTGCTTGCTTTACGGATTTCTTCGTGTAGCTCATCGCTTATTTTAACAATACCCATCATGCGACCTATATATGAAACGTATATAGATCGTATTCATATAATATAAAAAAGCAAGAAGAACTTGTTTAATTACAACTCAGCAATCATTTTAACAAGCGCTTGCGTTGTCCATTCAAGTTCATTGAATTGAATATCAGGTTGATAATAAAAGCCTTTTTCTCGGGGTCTGTTCACATAGACCTTTATCGGCAAAATGACTTTAGCAAAACCTGAAGGTAGGGTTTCGAGCCTCACTTCCATATAGGTAGAATCGGTACTACTTGGTGCGCCAACTAACTGTGTGTTTGCAAATAATTTAAAACTATCAAGTGCGTCTAAACAGGCGCTGGCACATTGCCCTGGCACAATCACATAAACCGGTGTAGTAAACTTGCTGGCGTTTTTTGGCAATGCTGGCTGCTCTGCTGCAGGTATCTCAACATAAAAATGTTCACCTTTTTCATAAGCCGCCTGCATACTTTCGTGAGTCGTCTTTAACCATTGATACCAAGGGCTAGCTTTATCATAGCTTGCGACTACATCGCCAAAATAGTCAGTATTGCCTTTAGAAGCACGCCACCACACTTGGGTATTTTTGTCTAACTCATAGCGGCCATATTTAAACTGTTCACTACCCCAAAGTGCTGAGGCTATTTGCTCACTCCACATCGATGAGCCACCTTGATTATGGCGAAGATCAAGCACCACAGCTTTAGCTTGCATTAACTTATCATGTTGCTGTTCAATGGCGCTCAGCATCGTTTGGTAATCTGCTTGCTGCTGCTCATTGGGTGCATACGTTGGCATACTGATCCACGCAATATCCTTTAAAGGCCAATTAAGCTCAATTGGTAACTTGTCGCCGTTGTAAGCATGTTTAAGTTTACCACTGACATCATCAGGCCTAATACGCCAATTTAACTTTAAGCTGTAAACAGAGCCGTCGGCTTTTTCAAATGTGCAGCTTTCAAGTGGCGATAAAAACGGGTTTCCGTCATCAATAGTTAGTCGCCAGCCATGATTCCACCAACTACCAGGTTGCTCAACTTCGCCGTAATAGCGAAAAACACGTTCAACGAGCAAAGTATTAATTGCTGTATTATCACAGCTTACGAGCTTATCGCCCTTGGCAACTGTATCTAATTCGCTGTAATACACTTTTAACGCATCACCGCGCCATACAGTTGAAAAGCCCGGCCAACTTCTTTGGGGTTTTAATTCACTTGGTAAGGTATCAATCGCTCCCGCATGACCATCTTGTAGTACAGTTCTAAAACGTGCAATAGCCGCAGCAAAACCTTGTGAACTATGCGCTTTTACAGCCAGCTTTAAGCCTTCTTGCTTTGCTTTTTCAAGCTGTTTAGCAAAGCCTGGATTTCGTACATCATGCATCCCTGGGTGATTGATAACCGATAATTGATAAGCCGCTTCAACATCTTTTATAGCAAGTTCAGACCAATTAATTTCAGAGTGAGTGACTGTACGCCCCTCATCGGCACGACATAGATTAACACCAAAAGGGCTAAAGTTTAGAGCTGTAAAGATGAGTGATAAGTAAAGCGTCAAGCGTTTCATAAAAATCCATTTTAAATAGTTATTATGTTCAAAAACCCCCCCATTAAATCACTAAGGCATTGTTGTGGCAATAAAAAGTACTTCACATGCTAATAGATTAAAAAAATTCATCTATCAGGTTTATTTTAATCGTTTGTCGAATTAGAAGGATTACTCTAAAGTTAACCCATCAGCGCTTTTAAGCTAAACAGCTTCACACCATTGAGCGTGTTTGCGCTAACCGAATTGTTGTCACAAAAAGTCTAGCTTGTGTGTTCTCTGGGCTTTTTTATATACCGAGTCACTGCATACGTGGTGACTCAACCAAATTGTTGTCAAAAGCTTAGTTTGTGTGTTCTCTAAGCTTTTTTATTCCGAGTCATTGCACACGCGGTGACTCACCAAATTGTTGTCAAAAGCTTAGTTTGTGTGTTCTCTAAGCTTTTTTATTCCGAGTCACTGCACACGCGGTGACTCCACCAAATTGTTGTCGAAAAGCCTGGCTTGTGTGTTCGCCGGGCTTTTTTATGCCCGTTATAAAATAAAAACGCCACTAGATGTGGCGTTTGGGTAGTTTCGACAACAATAAGAAATTGCTTTTAAAAGAAACCCAGTGGATTCTCACTGTAACTTACTAATAGGTTTTTAGTTTGTTGGTAATGATCAAGGGCAAGTTTATGTGTTTCGCGGCCTATGCCTGACTTTTTATAACCACCAAACGCAGCATGTGCTGGGTACATGTGATAGCAGTTGGTCCAAACACGACCCGCTTCAATCTTACGACCAAAGTGATAAGCACGGTTCATGTTTCGACTCCATACACCAGCACCTAAGCCAAACTCAGAACTATTAGCAAGGGCTAACGCTTCGTCTTCATCTTTAAAAGTCGACATTGAAATAACCGGGCCAAAAATCTCTTCTTGGAACACGCGCATGTCGTTAGTGCCTTTTAATAGCGTTGGTTGAATGTAGTAACCGCCATTAAACTCATCAGACAGTTGCTCGACTTCGCCGCCAGCGAGGACTTCGGCCCCTTCTTGTTTACCAATTTCGATGTAGCTTAGGATCTTATCAAACTGAGCTTGTGATGCTTGAGCACCCACCATAGTCTCGGTATCAAGTGGATTACCCCGTTTAATTTGTAGAGTTCGGGCAAGAACACGCTCAATAAATTGCTCGTAAATATCTTCTTGAATAAATAAACGCGATGGACACGTACACACTTCACCTTGGTTAAAGTACGCAAGTACAGCCCCTTCAATCGCCTTACTCAAAAACTCATCGTCTTTTTCCATGACATCGTTAAAGAAGATATTTGGTGATTTACCACCTAGCTCAACCGTCGAAGGAATAATATTATCAGCAGCGCATTTTAAAATATGTGAACCCACTGGCGTTGAGCCTGTAAAGGCAATCTTCGCAATTCGAGTACTGGTTGCCAGCGCTTCGCCTGCTTCTTTACCATAGCCGTTAACCACATTTAGAACACCTGCAGGCAATAAGTCACCAATCACTTCAAGCAGCACTAATATAGATGCTGGCGTTTGTTCAGCTGGTTTTAAAACAATACAGTTACCAGCAGCAAGGGCTGGTGCAAGTTTCCATGCCGCCATTAACAATGGGAAATTCCAAGGAATAATTTGCCCGACTACACCCAGTGGTTCATGAAAATGATAAGCAACGGTGGTTTCGTCTATCTCACCGATTGAACCTTCTTGCGCACGCACACAACCTGCGAAATAGCGAAAGTGATCAGCCGCGAGTGGCACGTCTGCCGCAAGTGTTTCACGGATTGCTTTACCGTTATCCCAGGTTTCGGCCACTGCCAGCATTTCTAGGTTTTGTTCAATGCGATCAGCAATTTTTAATAAGATATTGCTACGCTCGGTGACCGACGATGTTCCCCATGCCGCTTTTGCATCGTGGGCTTTATCAAGTGCCAGCTCGATATCTTCTTCTGATGAACGAGGTACTTTACAAAACACTTTGCCGTTTACTGGACTAATGTTTTCAAAGTATTCTCCTTTTACAGGGGCAACCCACTGGCCACCAATATAATTCTCATACTGCGCTTTAAAGTTAACTTTTGCGCCTTCACTGCCTGGATTTGCATAAATCATAATGTGTTCTCTCTTCAAATTGTTGTGTTTTATTTAGCATTGACTAAATTATGCGGTAGGTTATTGTTTAATGAACCGCTAACAATTGAAGTTAGCTCAGTTACTGAAAACACACTTGATTCCTAGTCCAGACTTTTTGACTATTTGTCCAGAATTTAGGGCGACAGCGAGGCAACAATGAACACATCAGTCAGCAATAGAAGTTTAGATAAAAAACGACAACGTATTGATGTGCTTATTGAAAATAAAGTCAGTTTTGCGGGTGAACATGCTGAATTAAGTATTTACGACACTTACTTAGATGCCCAAAAAGTGGCGTTACATTCCACTGAATTATTATTTTGCGGCATGATCAGCGGTAAAAAAATCATGCATGTTGCCGACAGTGATTATCATGAGGAGTTTTTGCCAAACCAGTCATTTGTACTTGCCCCAGAGCAAGGGGTGCTAATCGACTTTCCTAATGCGTCTCTTAATCAACCTACAACCTGTTTAGCGATTGAAATCAGTACCGACAAAATAAGCCAAGTCATTGATGCTCTTAATTTTAACCAGCAAATTACGCAAGATGACTTTTTCCAATATCAAGCCAAATTAGTGCACGCCCAGCATAACCCGCAAACTCAGCAACTGCTTGAGCGGATGATCACCCTGTTTAGTGAAAATGAACAACACCGCGATTACTTAATTGATTTATCACTCAATGAACTCATAACCCGCCTGTTACAGCAGCAAAGCCGAGATTTAATGATAGCAAGTTGTAAGCAAGGCAAGCTCGCAACTCCGTTAAGCCATGTAGTAAGTTATATAGAACAGCACCTTGCTGAGAATATTGATATTGATGTGTTATGTAAAATAGCCTGTATGAGCCGCAGTAAATTTTATCAGCAATTTAAACTAGCCTTTGGTGTTACTCCCGCTCACTGGCAACAGCAATTACGCTTACAAAAAGCGTATAAACTGCTCGAAAAAGGTGAGGCGATTAGCCAAGTTTGTTATCAATTAGGCTTTAATAACCCAAGCCATTTTAGCCGTGTGTTTAAACAAGCCTTTGGTACAACACCTAAGAGTATCGCTAACCATTAAGTTCTGGATTGCGATGAGAATAAACACGATAGGTCAAGGCAAGTAAAATACAGATGGCACTTGGCACATAAAGCGCCGAAAAGCTCATTTTTGCAAATAACCATGCCCCTGCTAAGCCGCCAAGAATAAACCCTAAAATGATTAGGCCGAACAGTTTAGCCTTACGTTTATCAAGTGCCTCGCCACGTAAAACGCGACCAAACATAATACCTAAATCAGTGAAGATACCCGTTACATGGGTGGTACGAACAATTGCACCACTGTAAGTTGTTGCTAAGGCGTTTTGTAAACCACATGCCGCAGACGCTAAAAAGTGCCCGTAGCCAGAGCCATTAAATAATAGCCAAAGTGCGCCCAGTAAAAGCCCTGCTTCAATGAATAATGCTGTGTCGTAATGACGACCTAGTTTAAGTGCTGAACTATGTAGCAAAAAACCAGCAATACCAGACCCAACTAAAAATGACAGTAATACGCCTAATAAATGTAACGCATCAAGGCTATTGCCATGCATGAGATCTGTGCCAAGCAAGGTTGCGGTTCCCGATAAATGCGATACCGCTTGATGCTCAAAGCTAAGTAAACCAACTGCATTCACACACCCAGCCACCAGCGCCAAAATAAATGCGCCAATCTCAACCCATTTTGGTAACTTAGAAATCACTCGCTACTCGCCTTTTTCTCACCCTCGTACTCATTCTTTTATGGTACGCCTATTTTTATGACTAAAAACACTTTTTTTCGACTCTTTATATGGTAATTTACAATTAAGTAAATCGATTAAGAAGCTACAATGACAAAGCCAAAAAGTTGGACGCTGAAAAGTATTGCCCAAGAGTTAGGTGTTTCAAATGCCACTGTATCAAATGCGTTTAACCGCCCTGATCAATTATCGAAAGCACGCCGCGAAGAGATTTTGGCGGCCTGTAAAAAGCTTGGCTATTTTGGCCCTAACAAGGCGGCACAATCATTGCGCCGAGGCACCTTTAATATTGTTGCGTTAGTATTACCAGACAGCGTTGAATATATGATATCTGACCCGGTCGCTAGCAGCTTTATGCGCGGTGTGTCAGCGGTGCTCGAAAAAAATGGTATTAACCTTTTATTATTTTCAGGCAACAGCGATAACCTAAATAGCGTTGTCGACTTTGTAGATGGTTTTATTTGCTATGGCCGCCCACGTAATAAGCAACTTGTTGAGCAATTAAAACAGGTTGCCAAACATGTGGTAACGGTTGATTTTAATATCGGTCGCGATGCCTCAGTAAACGTAAACAACCAACAAGCCAGCTTTGATATTGCAAAACACGCACTTCACAAAAATGATGATCGGGTTGCTATTTTAGGCCTGCGTTTACTCGATAACGACGTATTATGCCGAGTATACGAACATCATGAGTTTGAAGCCGGTCAGTCGATTGCTCATCAACGACTGCGCGGTTATCACCAAGCAATCAGCGATGCTGGCATCACCCTGGGTGATGATAGAACATGGAATATTCCTGAAAGCAACGAGCGCTTTGCCAGCATTGCCGCCAAAGAAGCACTTAGCAGTACACCAAGGCCAAACGTATTGTTATGTATGAGTGATTTGATCGCCCTTGCCGCCATGCGCGAAGCATTAAAAATGGGCTTATCGGTTCCTGAAGATGTCAGAATTGTTGGCTTTGATGGCATCGATGAAGGCCAACGATTTGTGCCAAAACTCACCACTGTCCATCAAAATAGTGAAGAAAAAGGCCGCATTGCTGCGACCTTGTTTCTATCGAAAGAGCAGCAAACAGCCGAAATCGACTATCAACTGCAATTGGGTCAAAGTAGTTAAGCTAAAAAGTCAGCCAAATCAACAATGCGTTGTTCGCCTTCACGGTGATCAACAATGATCACTTCACGGCTAGCAAAATCAACTTTTAACTCGATTGAGCTGGTATCATCATGCCAGCTTAAACGACACACAGTGCCTTCACCTTTTGCAATAAACTCACCGTTAAATGCTGGGTGCTCATTACGTAATTGAATCAGCTTGATCAAACCTTTCACCACAGGTTTAGCAAGTGCAGCATCAATGTCTTGTGCATTTAAGTAAGGGCGATTGATATCACGACCTACATTGGTACGAGCCAATAATTCCATATCGTTTTCACAAGCAAACAGGCCACCATAATAAACTTGTGGAATACCTGGTGCGAAGAACTGAATCGCACGCGCTAATAAATAATCGAAGTCATCTGCGCCTAAAGCATTGTAATATGTGCAGTTTACTTGATATAAATCGACATTACTTGCTGCTGCACCAGTTGCTAGACGGCTTTGCCCTTCACTCTTTTCATGAATGGTTTCAACCAAGTTATCAATTTGCGCTGCGTTTAATAGACCCGGTTTATCACCCATTGGGCCTGCGTCAATGATGCCAATGCCATCATGGGTATCGAGAACAGTTAAACAGTTACGCGGCGAAATGGTTAGCCAATTCAGTAATGCTTGCGCATCATTGCTAAACAAGCTGTGTAAAATAAGGGGTGGTAAAGCAAAGTCATAAACCATATTTACACGCTTTGCGACTTCAACTTGAGTTTTAAAATGGCTATGGATCTCGGCAATGGTTTCCATACCCGCTTCATTTGCTTGCGCCGAAAGCTTATTTAAATACTCAAAAGTTTCATCCAGCATAAAGCAGTTTGTGCCAGCTTCTTTAATCGCATAACCCGCCGCATCTAAACGAATAATATTGACATTATTATCAGCAAATTTGCCAAGCACCGTATTTAAATACTCGATACCCGCCGTTGATTTCACATTGATATCAATTTGGTTATCGGTAAAAGTGGTCCAAAAATCATAGGCTTGGCCGTCACCACATGTAATTGGTGTAAAACAACTACCTGGACGCGGACGATAAATCGCTTGTTGTTCAGCCTCAGACATGCCATTTGGGAATACATCATCTTTGGTTAGAAATAAATCCCAAAATTCAGATTGCTTGCCTTTAGCGAGTACATCTTTAAATTGGAAAGATTGTGCTGAAACATGGTTAACAATTAAGTCAGCCATTAAGTCATAGTTTGCACCAAGCACGTTAATGTCGTCCCAGCTACCAAGACGCGAATCGACTTCACTATGATCAATAGGATCAAAGCCAGCATCACTGCCATCAATCGGATTATAAAATGGCAACAAATGTACACCTGCAAACACATTGTTAAGTGGGCCATTTAATAAATTACTTAATTCATCAATACCTTGACCAGTAATACGGTCTGCGTAGGTGATTAATTGCACTTTATTGTTGATCATAATTGTTAATACCAAGTTGAAACTTAATCGATTAAGATATATCTTTAACCACGACAGCAAATTATTCAAGCAGTTTTTATAATTTTTATACACTAATATACATAGTAAAGGCGCAGACCTTTCGGTGGGGATACAACAATGAATAGAACACACGATCCTTTGCAAACCATTAGATGGCTGACATACATGATGTTTTTTATGTTTGCGATGACCTCTGATGCGGTTGGTATGATCATTCCTGAGCTTATCGAAGAATTTAATTTAAGCATGACCCAAGCCAGTGCCTTCCATTATGCACCTATGGCACTCATTGCATTCAGCGGCCTATTTTTAGGATTTCTTGCCGACAGTTTTGGCCGCAAACAAACCATCATGCTGGGACTCGGCATCTTCACCATTTGTTGTTTTCTATTTGCTGTTAGCAGTAGTTTTAGCATATTTGTAGTGCTCCTTAGCTGTATTGGTCTTGCTATTGGCCTATTTAAAACCGGTGCTTTGGCACTGTTAGGTGATATTTCTACAAACAATTTAGAGCACACAAAAACCATGAATTTGGTCGAAGGTTTCTTTGGTGTTGGCGCCATTGTAGGCCCTGCCCTTGTCAGCTTTTTAATCACCCAACAGGTTAGCTGGACCTACCTTTATGTTATCGCTGGGGTTTTATGTTTGATTTTAACCATAATTGCTTGGCGTGCAGATTACCCTAAACCTAAAAAGCTAGAAGAACACGCAAAACCGGCCTCTCTTGCAACCACCATGAGCATGATGAAAAACCCTTATGCACTGGGCTTTTCATTAGCAATTGCCCTTTATGTTGCAACCGAAGTAGCAATATACGTTTGGATGCCTACTCTACTTGGCGATTACACTGGTCCGTGGCAATTACTGGCAACCTATGCACTGACCTTATTTTTCATTTTACGCGCTGCGGGGCGTTTCTTAGCGGTGTGGCTATTAAATCACTTAAGCTGGCAAGCGGCGATGCTATATTTAAGCTTAGGAATTGCACTGTGTTATTTAGGCTTAATCTTCGGTGGTGTTGATTGGGCGGTATTCTTACTCCCTTTATCTGGGCTATTCATGTCGATGATCTACCCAACTTTAAACTCAAAAGGTATTTCTTGCTTTGCGGTGCAACAGCACGGTGCTGTTGCTGGGGTTATTTTGTTTTTTACTGCCCTCTCTGCTGCAGCAGGCCCATTATTAATGGGTGTGATCAGTGACTACTTTGGCCACATTCGTTACGGCTTTTATCTCGCAACAGGCTTCGCATGTTTACTGTTTTTAGCCATGCTATATAACTACTTACGTAACCCTGCTGAGCAAGCGTTAGCGCAGCACAGTGCATTAAGCCACTAAATAAAAATCGTTAAAAATCAATTATCGAACATAAATCGTGCAAGTTTTTCACTAAAAAGACTTGCACTGTGTAAAATTATTGTTATCTTAACTTAATCGATTAAGATAATAATTTAGACAACAAACCATCTGGGATTGAGACGAGGCACATTATGACAACACACAAACATGCCCTTTATACATTAAGCGCGCTTGCATTAGCAGTAAGCCAAAACTTACACGCCGAAGAGCAAGCACAACCTGAGGCTAAAAAAAGCGGTCTTGAAACTATCGTTGTAACCGGTGTACCACGCCGTACAACCATCATGGCATCAAGCTCATCGGTTAGCAGTGTGACATTAGCTGAAATTGAAGTATCAACACCACGTTCTACTGCAGAAGCCTTCAGAACAATTCCGGGTGTACGTTCAGAATCGACGGGCGGTGAAGGTAACGCAAATATCGCGGTACGTGGTTTACCGGTTGCATCGGGCGGTGCTAAATTCTTGCAACTACAAGAAGATGGCTTACCTGTTATGCAGTTTGGCGATATTGCCTTTGGTAACGCAGATATCTTCATGCGCTTAGATTCAACAGTGCAAAGTGTTGAATCAATCCGTGGTGGCTCAGCATCAACTGCAGCAAGTGATGCCCCAGGTGGTATCATCAACTTTATTTCAAAAACAGGTGAGAACGAATCAGGCAGTGTATCAACCACTGTAGGCCTTGATTATGACTCAATTCGTACGGATTTTGAGTATGGTACTTACCTAAACGACAGTGTGCGCTATCACATTGGTGGCTTTGTTCGCCAAGGCGAAGGCCCGCGTGAAACTGGTTATACATCTAATAAAGGTGGCCAAATTAAGGCAAACCTGACCAAAGAATTTGATGCTGGTTATGTGCGTGTGTACTTTAAACACCTCGATGATAAGAGCGTAGGTTACCTACCTATGCCTATGTACTCAGATGGCGATTCAATCCCAGGTTTTGATGCGCAATCAGATACGCCGCATTCAGCGCTTTTCACCCAAACGCTGCGTTTAAATGGTGATAACCAAATCAGCACAGGCGATATGACCGACGGTATGAACCCGGTTGTTACCTCGGTTGGTTTTGAAGCAGCATTTGATTTAGAAAACGACTGGCGCATCGAAAACCGCTTTAGAACATCATCAGTAAGCGGTAACTTTATTTCTCTTATTCCTGCTGAAGTTGCATCTGCAAGCTCTATTGCTTCTAGTATTGCTGGTGATGGTGCATCGCTTGTTTATGCAAATGGTGGTTCAGCAGGCGAAGCCTATGGCGATGACGATTTAGCAATGCGTATTCATACATTCGATGTAACGCTAAATGACATGGGCTCAATTGTTAATGATCTTAAGTTAACTAAGTCGTTCTCTGATGACACCAGTGTTACGTTTGGTTACTTTGCATCAAGCCAATCGATTGATATGTCGTGGCTTTGGAACTCATATGTTATGGAGCTAAAAGGCGACAACGCTGCATTACTTGACGTTTACGCTGCAAATGGCGACAGCTACTCAGATAATGGCTTGTACGCTTATGGCACGCCTTACTGGGGTAACTGCTGTCAACGTAACTACGACACAGAATACGAAACACGCGCACCTTACATTAACTTAGCCACTAAGTTTGGCGATTTAAGCATTGATGCAAGTGCTCGCTATGATTCAGGTGAAGCACGCGGTAACTACGCAGGTGCAGTAACATCAACAATTGATATGAATGGCGATGGTACCATCTCAATTCCTGAGCAAAGTGTTGCTGGTATTGATAATGCAAATCCTAGCATTGTTAACTACGACTGGCACTACAGCTCATACTCAATTGGTGCGAACTACCAAATTGATCCAAGCTTTGCGACTTTTGCTCGTTTAAGTAAAGGCGGCCGCGCAAATGCAGACCGCTTACTATTCGGTAAAGTAGAAGCAGACGGTTCAGTTGCCGAAGCCGATGCAATTGATGAAGTAAATCAATACGAAATCGGTGTGAAAAAACGTTTTGATTCACTATCAGTATTTGCAACTGCATTCTACGCAGAAACAGAAGAGCAAAACTTCGAAGCAACATCACAAAAATTCTTCGACCGCGAGTACGAAGCAAAAGGTATTGAGGTTGAATCAACCTACTACGTAGGTGATTGGGATTTCCGTGGTAACTTTACTTGGACAGACGCAGAAATTGCCAAAGATGCGTTATCGCCAGAGTTAGTCGGTAATACACCACGTCGTCAAGCTGACCTTATTTACTCTCTAATGGCGACTTACAACTTTGACAAAGGTGCTGCTGGTTTAAGCTTTATTGGTACAACGGATGCTTACGCACAAGACAGTAACGACCTTAAGTTTGATGGCTATACACAAGTGAATGGTTTTGTAAGTTACAATCTGTCTGAAAACTTAAGTCTATCGCTTAACGTGAACAACCTGTTCGACACCGTAGGTATCACAGAAGCAGAAGAAGGCTCAGTACCAGATAACGACATTATTCGTGCCCGTACTATTAACGGCCGTACAACGTCACTTACTTTAAAATACTCTTTCTATTAATTACTCTCCTCCCTCGTTTTAGCCCAGTTTTTACTGGGCTTTTTGCGTTTTATGTGTTCTTACCAACAGTAACAAAAGGGTGCTGTATTTGACTAGGTTGCTGCTCATTTCGTTTTACATAACTAAATAGTATTAAGCACCCAAGGGCTAAACTTGCTGCTAGCATTGAGCCAAGTGTTGCAAACCTAAAACTATAAAACTGTGCAACAACCCCAGTTGCCCCTGCCCCGCACATAACACCCAGTTTAATGGCGTTCGTGTAAAACGCTGAGGTAAACCCTATTCGTTCGGGGAGCTGATCTTGTAATACGGTTAAGCCAATGCCCGCAAAAATACCGTAAAACAGCCCATTCAATACTTGCAACGCGATCAAATGCCATACTTGAGTGGCAAAAAACACTCCTAAATAAAATACAATGGCACAACAAAATGCCACCGCAAGCATCGACACTTTACTGTATTTTTTAGCAAGCTTTGCCCCATACAGCATAATAGGAATTTCTAACAGCGCCACTACACCCATAAACAGCCCAGGCGTATGTTCAGCGAATCCTAGTTCAGTAATGCTATAAAGCGGCAGTGCCGATGAATACATAATATTGCCCGTTGAACCAAGCATAATAGCTAAGCCCAACAACAAAATGATAAACTCGCTGCGGCTGCAGGCTCTCTGCCGTTTTGTGATTTCTTAGCGCTGTAGTCAGGAATAAACTTAAATGCAAAAATAAGAGCAACCAAGGCACACACCGCAGCAAAGTAAAACGAGCGGCTAAACTCGCCTCCTGCGGCTAACAAATAACCAAGTGGCGGACCGCCCACCCAAGCAAAGGAAATAGCAGCACGTAAACGGGAATTAAAACTGGTGATGTCGATGTTCTGTTGACGCCCAGCCCATTGTCTTGCCACGGTCATCACTTGCGGAATTGCCGCATTACCCATCGCAAGAAACAACACGCCTGCGAGCAAGACTTGCCAAAATGCAGTGGCATTCGCAAAGACCACTAACGCACACACCATACCCGATACAGCCACCATAAATAACTTTCGCGCGCTGGTGCCTTTATCAACCATGCTACCTAGCCACTGACTGATAACTAACCCATAATGGTGACCGCCACCACATAAACACCTAAGTACATAGGGGGTGCTCGCAGCCCTTCTACAATAAATAAGCTCATCAACGGGTTAACGAATGCCCCCATTAACCCGGTTAGCATACTTAGAAGAATAAAAATTACACCATGCTGTTTCAGCAATGCTTTCACTCACAACCCCACATCAATACGACAAGTCAACATTTAAAGGGCGCTTATTATATTGTTGTAGTGGAAAACTCATTTTGTAATACAAATAAAAAAGCCCAGCGGGGAAACTGGGCTTTGTCGTGTGGAACAATGTTAGTCGAAGGACACTGTTACTGGGTTAGAACAAGTCGTTTCAGTTACACATACTTGATACTCATAGCTTGGCAACTCAGCCTTACGCTGTACATCGCGGTAGAAACCACGATCAGCGACTGTTTCAAGTAGTTCACCATTACGATAAATGCTTACTTGATCGGCCACTGTTTGCCAACCTAAATCAACACGCATCGTACCTAATCGTGTTTTACTTGCACGTTTAACAGATAGCTCAATTTCGACATCAGATACCACAACCGTTTGTGTAAACGTATCTGTTTGACCTTCGCTATCGGTCGCAGTTAGCGTTACTTCATAGCTACCCGCTTGTGCGTAACTATGCATAGGGTCAGCATCTGTTGAAGAAGCACCGTCACCAAAGTCCCACGCCCAAGCAACAATATCATCGTTACTATCGGTGCTGGTGTTAGTGAAAGTGACATTTAAGCCTGATGTTTCAAATGCAAAGCCAGCTTGTGGTGGCTGCGGGCTTACTTCACCAATAGCGCTAAACGTCAGTGACCAGCTGTTTAAAGTACCCGTATCAGCTGACAGTACGTCTTTCACATTAAGTACCCAATCACCTGTCGCAACTTCACCATTAAAGTTTGCTAGCGAATAGCTTTGTACTAGGTCGTCGGCACCACCACCTGATTGGCTGTGTAGTGTAGCTGTTGTACCTTGCGGCGACGTTAATGTAACGATTAAATCACCAATGTAAGTATGAGCAATATCAATACTTGCATCCGTTGAGAAAACCGTCAGTTCATCTGCAACTGTAATGATTGAATCAACACCCGTGTCATTGTTATCTGGAATAGACACTGGTGTTTCATTTGAGTAAGTAAAGTCATTTAAGCCAACAGGATTAACAAACAATGACGCACTGCTTTGTTTAGCTAGCTCGCCCGATGTTGCATCAACAACAAAACTATAGCTACCCCACGCTGTTGCCTCTTCTGTTGGTACAGTTAAAGTAACTACATCACCCGGTACCGCCTCAGTTTGCGATAGCGTTGCGCCCGCTAAGTCAGCTTGAAGTGCTAGGCTAACAACACCTTCCCACTGGGCGATTGAGCCAATTTCAAAGGTATAAGTTGCCGTTTCACCAGCAGTAATCTGCTGTGAACTTGGCGAAACCGAGATTTTGAAGCTTGGAGTCGGATCAGCTTGTTCTAGTGCCTGATTCACATTTAAACGATTGCCAGACACTGTTTTACCTTGTAGTGCTTCATTCTGGTCACCGCTATTCATTAGCAACTCTTTGAGTTCAAGCGCTGTTAAATCAGGATTAATCGATAGCACTAATGCTGCGGCACCCGCAACATGTGGTGTTGCCATTGAAGTACCCGAATAACTAGCATAACCATTGCCCGGTACCGTTGATAAAATAGCACTACCCGGTGCACCTAAATCAACACTGGTTAAACCCCATTGTGAAAAGCTAGACATGTTATCTCTGCTATCAGTGCTGGCAACAGATAATACGCTGTCGTGCTCGTAGTTTGACGGATAGTGAGGGTTTTGGTCATTATCAACCGCATCGTTACCCGCAGCAGCAACGAATAAGATATCAGCTTGTTCACTCGCTGTGATAGCATCCGCTAGAGCTTGGCTAAAGCCACCACCGCCCCAACTGTTATTTAGAACACGTAAATTTACGCCTTGATTCTTAAGATCAACCATGTAATCAATACATTTAATAGCGTCAGAAGTGGAACCGGTACCATCTGCACTTAAAAATTTACAACCTACAATCGATACTTCGTGGTTAACACCTACAATACCCGTGCTGTTATTACCTGACGCGCCAATTGTACCCGATACGTGAGTACCATGGCCTTGGTCATCCATTGGATCACCAGAGTCAGTGATAGCATTAATACCGTGAACGTCATCAACATAACCATTACCGTCGTTATCGATGCCATCTCCTGGAATTTCGCCTGGGTTGATCCATGCATTATCAGCTAAGTCTTCATGGCTGTAATCAACACCCGTGTCAATCACACCAACAACAACATCGCGACTACCTGTTGAGATAGACCATGCTTCAAGCGCATCGATGTCAGCATCATCTACACCACCTGTCTGACCTTCATTGTGTAACCCCCACAATGATGAAAAATCTGGATCATTAGGCGCACTTGCAATTGAGACTCTATAATCTGGTTCTACATATTCTATGGCGGCATGAGTTTGTAGACGCTTGATAGCTTCTTTTGTACTCATTCCTGCAATTTTAAACTTAGCTAAACGGCCAGATAAAATCGCTGAGTAATTATCATCAACACCATCTTTATTCATATCGCTGATTGTGGCTCTGACTAAGCTACGAGCATGAGCACGCATTGCTGCAGAAGTGCCCTTTTTATACATAACGAGTACAGAATCTTCACTTGCACCGACGAGAGTTGTTTTTGCTGGTGTGCTGATTTGCGCAGCACCTATACAAGGTAATAAGGCGAGGCTTAATACAGATAATTTAGTTTTCATATTTACTATCCATAATTAGTAATACTGACCGAATCAACATGATTCGACCACCAAAGCTCATTACTTCTGAAAATGATTATCACGCGGCATACCCCATAAATGGCGAATTGCAGATAACAGGCAAGGAAAAAAATTAAACAGGCAGCAAATCCATGCTTTTTTACCAATTTAGATTCTAAATTCAGATAAAAATCAGCCTTTTTCGTGACAAATGGAGCGTCAATTACCCGAGGTTATTTATCAAACTTTTTTACTGCTTTGTAATAATCCCTCATATCAAAACCTGATTAGATAATTATAAGATCATGAAAATAAAGAATTAATTAAAACCACAAAAACTGCTGATTTTATATTATTCCATATCTGTCTAAAGTGATTTTCTGTTAATTGCTTTATCTTTTCAGTGCATTTAACAATTTTGCTTCATTCACTTCTGATTGTTAGCGAACACTTGAATATCACGCAATTTAATCCGGCAAGGCATGCCGGTACATGGCCCTAAAAGCAAAAATAATATTTTAGGGCTTTGATTAATAATAATTTAAAGGAAATAATCATGAAGTTAAGAAAGTCTCTTCTTACCTGTGCAATCACCTTTGCACTCGGTTCAAGCTTTGCTGTTAACGCAAATACTGATGACAAAGCGCAGTCTAGCTCTGAGCTTGCTACTCAGGTAACAACTTTAGGTGTTAGCAACTCAATTATTCTAGATCAAGTATCTGTAACAGGTGTGGGTAATGAAGCGGTTATTACCCAGCAAGGCACTGGACAACGTGCAGAAACCGTCAGTATTGGTGACGGCAATATGGTTCAAGTTAACCAAGCACAAACATCTAACTTATCACTTATTTATAATACAGGTGATTTCAATGATGTTGCTCATACCCAGAATGGCACAATGAATGGCGCACTGTCTGAAACAGTAGGTAATGACAACGCTATTCGTGTTGAACAACAAGGTGCTGGCTTCTTTGGTATTAATAATGAAGCTATTAACACAGTTACAGGTGATGAAAATACAATTACTGTAACCCAAGGTGATGGGGGCCACTGGTTCTACAACTTCGATTTAGAAGGTAATAGCAACACAGTAAGCTCTGAGCAAGTTGGTTTATTAAATGAAGCTACATTTAATACTGTCATTGGTGATGACAACACGATTGAAGTAGCTCAAGAAGGCTTATTCAACGCCTTTACGTCAGATGAAATTGTCGGTAATGGCAACGACATTACAATTGACCAGACCGGTGCGTTTAACAGTGCAACATTAACTTCTGTTCGTGGTGATTACAACGAAGTTGAACTTGAGCAAGATGGCGACTCAAACACTGCGTTAATTGCTGAAGTTACAGGTAATGATAACGAAGTTAAATCAGACCAAGAAGGCAACAGCAATAGCTTTGAATCAGCGGTATTAATTGGTGACGGCAATACGTTACTTGTTAATCAAAAGCAAGATGGGAATACTGCAGGCTTAGATGCAATTGGCAATGATAACGAGCTAACGGCATTCCAAAATGGTAACGGCAATGATGTATACCTTGGCGCAATTGGCAATGATAATGAATTTGTTGCAAACCAAATTGGTGATGCAAACAGTGCACATATTGCTAACTTCAATGGCAACGATAATAACGTTGATATTGCACAAGCAGGTGATGAAAACACGGTACTGGTTCAGTCTTCTTATCCAGATACATCGCTATCTTCAAATGATAATGATATTGCGATTAACCAAGAAGGTAATCTAAATGAAGCCGCACTAACGTTTGCAAGTGTGCTTGATAGCAACAATAACCAGGTTGCATTCACACAAGTTGGTGAACTAAATGCGATTGACCTTATCATGGAAGGAAGTAGCAATTCAGTTGATATTAGCCAAACTGGTTCTGAAAACTTTGTTGCAGGCATTGGTGAAGGCGCATTCTTGTTAGGTGGTGAAGGTAATTCACTGGTCGTTGTCCAAGAAGGTAATGCTAACCTTGTAGAAGGCTCAATGATTGGCTCTAACAGCACGGTCGTTATCACTCAGCTAGGTGATGGCAATATCGCGACTGTAACCCAAGAATAATCATATTTAGGGGGAGCCTTGCTCCCTCATTTCGCTATGAAATTAAATAACTTTCTCCGCATATGTTGTATCTTGCTTGCAGCTCAAAGTGCTGCTAGTTATGGCGAAGATCTCGAAATTGATGGTTTAGTACTCGATAGAAGCATTAGCCGATTTGGCCATCAATTTTATTTTGAGTTTGCCAATCATTGGCGTGACTTACCTTCAACAGCTGGCTTTAATATCGAAATAAAAGAAACGGTATTACCTCGAGCGGGTACTCGCCTTGTTTTAAGAATGAACAACCAAATTGTGTACGTTACCTACCTAGGTCGTCGTTTAGAGCCATTAGATGAGCGTGTTAAACAAGCCATGTATAGCGTAATGGATGCAATGGCGCGTAACAAAATGCAGCAATCATCACCTGATATGGCAAAAAATGGATGGTAAAATGAAATACTTAACAACACTAATAATAATACTCTGCCCCCTCTACAGTTGGGCAACTGAACTCGTTTATACCCCTATAAATCCAAGTTTTGGTGGCAGTCCACTCAATGGCAGCATGCTGCTTAATAAAGCGCAATCCCAGAATAAACATAAAGCGCCAACAATCGAACAAACTTATGGTGAAAAATTTCAAGACTCATTAGAGCGTACCTATTTAAATCGCATGGTTCGTGAGATCACCGATATGGCGTTTGGTGATGAAATCGACGACAGTATTTTTAACGGTGACTCTATCTTCATGACAGGTGATTATGAAATTCAGATCATTACCAGTACTAGCGATTCTATTACTGTAAGAATAACAAATACTTCTGATGGAACAATTACAGTTATTGAAGTACCGAGGTTTGGATAATGAGAAGTTTAATCTTAACCACACTAATCGTAATTTTGTCGGGTTGTTCATCAATGGGCAATTTAATTCCACCGACAAAGCAACTCGCAAGTACACTAGAGCCAACAGAAACCTTTAAGGCATTGCAAGCACTTCCACAACCAGTGGGCAGCATTCCTGTTTCTGTGTATTCATTTCGCGACCAAACTGGGCAATACAAACCTCAAGCTAATGTCAGTTCGTTTTCTACCGCAGTGACCCAAGGCGCAAACTCTATTTTAGTGCAAGCATTACATGAATCAGATTGGTTTATTCCGGTAGAACGTGAAGGTCTACAAAACATTTTGACTGAGCGCAAAATTATTCGTGCCGCGCAAGCCGAAAACGACAAACTGCCTGAACTGCCACCGCTTACGACTGCAAAAATAATCTTAGAAGGCGGTATCATCAGCTACGATACTAATATTAAAACGGGCGGTATTGGGATGGAATACTTCGGGATTGGCGCATCAGAGTTATACCGTGAGGATGCAATCTCAATTTATTTACGCGCTGTCGATGTTCGCACAGGCCAAGTTTTGCTATCCGTTGCGACAAGCAAAAAAGTGCTCAGTCAAGAAATGCGCGCAGGGTTCTTTCGCTATGTCAGTTACAAGCGTTTAGCTGAAGCAGAAGCCGGTTTTACCGACAACGAGCCTATGAGCATCTGCGTAACTCAAGCAATAGAAAAAGCATTAAGTGATCTTGTACTAAAAGGTATTAACAAAGGTATTTGGGCTGCAAAAGCGGTCTAATTGAATTGTGGCGCTGAACATCACAGCGTCACACACTTAAAATGAACTGCCGACTTTCGTCACCAAGAACTACTACTAACCATGCTAGAGCTAAGCACTGGGTAAAATCACTCTCCTTTAAACGCAATACTTACACCTTTGGATTATAATCACTGTGTATTTTGTAAAGACAAACTCACTGCCATGTAGCTTTGTGCCCAGTTAGCTAGTTCTACGCGATTACGTGATGATGTTTTCTTAAATGCGCTGTAAAGATGGGTTTTAACCGTATGATCGCTGATGTTTAAACGCTCTGCGATATCTCGATTACTCGCGCCTTGTGCAAGTAGATGAATCACTGATTTCTCGCGTTTAGTTAGTAAGCTGAGATCAATATCGTTATTTACCGAATCATTACTGGCACTAAATTGACTTCGAGACATAGCATAAAGCATGTGATTAAAGGTTGTAGAAATACTTTTACGACTAAAAAATAACTCACCATTGATCACTCTCACAAGCCCTGAAAAAATATCTTCAGGTGATTGCTCGGCAAAAAACACGCCTTTAATGCCATTTAAAAGTAGGTTCTTTTCACAGATGGCGTCAGCATCTGCATTAAAAATAACCACTGAGTTTTGCTTAGCAAGTTGTACTAATTCTGCTGGTAATAGGTCTTTCCAATCGGTGTTAGTGCTATCTATCAGATAAAGATCAAATTCGTCGCGCATCGCATCTTGGGGTAAGCTTGTATCTACTTTGACGCGGACAAAGAATGCATCAAGCATCTTGATTAAATATTGATAGCTTTGACTACGGTTTTGCAGTTTTGGTTGTGCTTTTAGAAAAACAGAAGTTGGTTGAATCATCTCATTTCTTCCTTGAAACATTTTATTCACAATACCCAATTTGGATACATGATTCAACCATTTACAATCCTTTATTTTAGTAATTTACAACATCACCAATCCATTTGGATGGCCAGACGCATAAGTTAACAGGTTGTAAATAACCATACTCACACCTCCCCTTTTACAGTGAGTCATTGAGCAGTTTGTAAAAACGTGATGTTACGCCGTTCGTCCAACCAAACCCTTGTTGTACTGTGTATTCACCGCCACCAGCGCGACTTACCAATTCACATACATTGTATTTTTCAAGAAGACACTTATCCTCAGCAAAACGCATTTCGATCATACTCAACCAATTTTTCATGACAGCTTCGGCTTCGCTGATAAAGCCATAGTTAAATAAACCCTTAACAGCAAACCATTGCAGAGGTGCCCAGCCATTAGGGCTATCCCACTGCTGAGGAGTATTAGATAATGTTGTAACTAACCCTCCAGGTTTTAAAAAGTCACTCATTAGTTTCGTTTTTACTTGCTGAGCTTGCTGCTCAGATGCAGCACCGACAAATAAAGGTACAGCCATTGCCATAGAATCAATGGGACTTTGCTTATTCAAACGAATATTAAAGTCTCTATAAACGCCTTTATCATTGTCCCAACAATATTGATTAATTGCTTCTAGTCTAAATAATGCCAATTCAGCAATTGCTCGACTTTTATGCTCTTTGTTAATTAAGCTGTAAAACCTTTCTAAGGTCTTTTCGAGGTTATAAACTAAACAATTTAAATCAATAGGTACTATATTTGTTGTTTCAATACTCTTCAAATCACTTGGCTCACTGAGCCAGCGACTGCTGAAATCCCACCCTGATTCACAGGCAGCACGAATATTCTGAAAGTAACTCAACTGCTGATCAGCTGAAAGATTTTGCGCATCATGCAAATCTTCTTTCAACGACTCTGGTCGTGGCGAGCGGGCGCTATCCCAATATCGATTTAAAATAGCCCCATCAGACATTTTAACGACACGCTTAGTAGCTTGTTTATCGTCAACTAACTCTTCACACCCTTTCATCCAAAACTGATATTCAGCTTCTAATGCCGCTATCGCATTTTCTAGCCAAGAAAAGTCTTTGCGTTGCACATATTTAGCCTCCCATAATAGCGTAACCATCAAAGCTAAAACGGGCGGCTGAGACCGAGAGCTGTAATAAACTCTATTTCCATTTGGAATGCAGCCATTGCGTTTTTGCAAGTCAATAAAATTATTAACCATGGCTTCAATGGTTGCCAGGTCGCCTATGTCCTCAAGGCCTAATGCTGTGAAGTAACTATCCCAGTAGTAAATTTCTTGAAAACGTCCACCAGGAACAATGTAGTCAAACTGTAGAGGCATCAAAGAGCTTGATAAATCACTATCGGCACTGCGATGCAGGTGCGGCCATAGATCGAGTATATACTGGTTTACCGATGTCGTATTGAGTTTCGCCATTGGTATAGTTTGGTTGGCGAATGAAAAGTGCGACATAACAAACTCACGAAGCTTTTCACCTTGCAGAGGACCTACTAATTGGTATAACTCACTCGCACTCTGCCAAGATAAATTGGGGACTGCATCTGCAAATGTTTTAGAATCAGCAAAAATTTCTGCCATTTGCACATCTTTAAATAGCTGGCTATTAACAAAGTTCATAATCATTCCTTAATTGCCTGACGTGTCAGACCATTTTCTAAAACAAGCGTCGCTTTTTTAAACGCCGAAACACTCACTAACAACATGACTATTGGCAGCAAAGTTAGATAAAAGGCGTGCTGGCCACTAAACTTATCGAACACAAAGCCCGTAATTATTGAACCCGTGGTGCCCCCTAAAGCCGAGAAAACAACGATTAAGCCAGTCATCGCAGCATGTTTATGCTTTTCTAAAGAACTCAGCATGACTGAGTTGAGTAAAGGGTAAATAGGTGCCATAAAAAAACCAACTAGAGGCAACATATATGCCGCAAAAGGCACATCAAAAATATTTTTTACTTGGCTGCCATCAACATCATGAGTAAGAGGTAAAACAAGTAAAATCAACAGCCCCATTGTAATCAGGCAAGTCAATAGCATCTTGAACCAACTAATAAACCTAAGTACTTGCCCAGCAACCAAACGGCCAAGCGCTAACGCTGCAGCAAATAAACTAGCGAGCTGAATACTGACATCAACGGGGAGTTTTAAAACTTGATTGTTAAAGGTAGGCAGCCAGGTACCCACTCCTTGTTCAATTAAAACGTATAAAAAAGCACTAACTACAAAAATAAGCACTAAGGGTTGGTAAGTTAATTTCAGCATATCTAAGAAAGCGTCTACTTGTGACTGTTTCTGGTTATGTAACTCAGGAGATTTAATTGGCGCTGTTAAAACAGTAAAGGTAGTCACTAAGACGATCGCTGCTAGCATGTAATATACATTCAACCATTCATTACTTTGGGGGTTATTAGCATCGATGAATAATGCAAAGATCCAGTAACCCGATAACACCCCAAGCATAAACACCCCTTCAATAGTGTTTAGCAAAGACGAATGTTTGTTCGCGTTATCAGAAAGTTGACCAATAATTGAGTAAACAGAGATTTTCACTACAGCGAAGCTACAACCAATTGCAGCAAATAATGCTTTTAGCACCCAAAATTCAGCAATGCTTGGCACCAATAAACACAGAGCCGACACTAACAATAATGCACCGAGCATCGCGATTTTGTAGCCTATTCTTGGAATGAATGAAGCGACTAAAAAAGACATAATGGCAATGCTCAAATCCTTAAATCCCTCTAAAACAGAGGCATCCGTCTTGCTAACATCCAGACTATTAATTGCTTGTAAAATAACAGTGCCTACACTATTGAGCATAATTGCAAATACAAAATAGCTGCTTGCTAACGCTATGGTAATTCTTAATGAAGCCATTTAACTATACCGAAAGTAATTTTTACTCAGTCTAGTTGAGTGGAATTTCTTTTGCAAACGTTTGCAATAACAAAATACACAATTTATTCACAAAAAACCGAGCTCTATTTGCTAGATTGTCGATTTATCATTTCAATTTCAACAACTTGGGAGTTAACTTTTTGGCCTGCGAGTTGTGCAAGTAGTTTTTCAACCAAAATAATAGAGGCGCGCTGGGTATTTTGCTTAATAGTTGAAAGGGATGGATGACTAATATCAGCCATAGAAATGTCATCAAATCCGATAAGACCAACATCATTTGGTATACTGATGTAGCGTTCTTTAAGGGCCTTCATAGCGCCAAGAGCGACCATATCACTGCATGCCATAATCCCATCGAAACAAAGCCCCTTATCTACCAGTAACTGATTTATACCCTGATAAGCAGCTTTACTCGTGATATCGATAGACAGTACATTTGGCGTGGCTTTTGCCTTTGAAACTGCATCTAAGTAGCCTCTGTAGCGTTCACCAATTTCAGCGTGAGCAGGATCACCCAAAAACAACACATTTTTTGCACCGTGCTCAAGTAAGCGTTCAGTGGCTAAACGGCCTCCCAAGTAATTATCACTACCAACTATAGGGTAATTACTTTCTGTTTTTGGATCTCCCCAAACAACCAATGGAACACCCGCATTTGCAGCTGCCTCAATATTCGCCTGGCTTTTACCTTGTCCGACAACAATCAAACCATCAGCCCGACGGCTGTTGATGAAATAATTGACCCAATCATCACTTGCCATAAATGAGTTAGAAAGTAACAGTTCGAGGCCATGCTTATTCAGTGCAAGGTTAATTTCGCCAACAAGTTTCAGTAAAAAAGGGTCATTAATTGATTGTTCTGTGTCACCATCAAGATTGATCATCACAGCAATCACATTGGTTTTTTGCGTTCGAAGACGGCTTGCAGCAGTATTCAGACTAAAGTTGTGTTTCTTCGCTAAACGCTGAAGCTTCTGCCTAGTTTCTAGTTTAATCAAAGGGTTATCATTAAGTGCTCTTGACACTGTCGAGGTAGATACACCTGCTAATTTAGCAAGATCAACTAGTTTTAATTTTTTATCGTTCATGGCAGTAACACAGTAATCCTTAAACTGGGATAACAATATAGCATTTTTTTAAACAAACAACTGCTTAAAATTTTTTATTAAAAATCAATAACAAAACCAAGTTAACTGGAAGAAACCAAGAAAATTGTGAAAAACAGTTACAAAATTGTTTGCAAACGTTTGCATAAACTTCTATGGTTTAAATAGGCAAAGCATTAACAATTTTTTAAAATCTTGTTATGCAGTGTACTTAACAACAGATTAGTGGGAAAAAACTATGGCAACAAAACACACACGAACTGCAATTGCATCCGCAATTCTTTTAGCAATGTCAGGCCAAACTGCTTTTGCTGAAGAGCAGACACAACAGGCAGCAGAAGAAAAAGTAGAACGCATTATTGTATCTGGTACACCAGGTGGTGTAGGTGTTCGCAAAATTGACGCCGGTTATGCCGTGACGAATATTGATGCTGACCAAATTGTTAAACTTTCACCTAAAAGCACCGCGGACTTGTTTAAAGCTGTACCTGGTGTATGGGTAGAAAGCTCTGGTGGTGAATCAGGCGCGAACGTATTTGTACGTGGCTTTCCGGGTGGTGGTGATGCACCATTTTTAACAATTAGCATTGATGGCTCTCCTATCTACCCTGCTCCGACGCTCTCATTTTTAGAAAACTCTTCTATTTTCCGTCTTGATGAAACAATTGAGACAATGGAAGCACTTCGCGGTGGCCCTAACCCAGTTGTTTCAAACGGTCAGCCCGGTTTAACAACAAACTTCCGCTTAGAGCGCGGTAGCGAAGATACCGAAGCTATTTTTAAGTACACAACATCTGATTATGACCTACAACGTATTGATGCGATGGTAAGTGGTGAAATTTCTGAAGATTTTTACTACATGGTAGGTGGTTACGTTAAGAGTTCACCTGGTATTCGTGACGCAGGTTTTACCTCAGAAAAAGGCAATCAATTTACGATTAACCTTACAAAGGTGCTAGACAATGGCACCATCAACTTATACAGCCGTCATACCGATGATCACGGTGCGTGGTACTTACCTACGCCTTTAAATGTTGAAGGTATTGATGCTGGCTACACACAACTTGGCACTCTAAATCGTCAAGCAACTATATATACTGGCCCTAACAATGATGAACATCAAATTGACTTAGGTGAAGGGCGCGGTTGGAAAGGTCATGTGTCTGGCGGTAGCATCAAGCTTGAATTTGATAATGGCTGGCAGTTTGTAGATCGCTTTAACTTTACTAAAGGTGATGCAAATACCTACGGCCTTGTTCCAGCAGGCTCTGCAACAACATTGGGTGAAGTAGCAACTAATGGTGAAACCGCAGCAGGTGCAGCAACAGGCACTGTTTATGATGCAGATACACCAGTACAACAACTTGGCCGTTGGGTTGTATTAAAAGAAATTAGTTCATTCACTAATGATCTTGCCTTTTCTAAAGACTTTGGTGACCTGTCTGCCGCATTCGGTTATTACACAGCAAGCACATCTGCAAACGACTGGTGGAGCTTAGGAAACGCTGCTTATCATGTACTTGAAGCTGGCGGTGAGATGTTAAATGACATTGAGTGTAATGCAAGTACTGAAGGTTGTGCATGGAACTACGATATTAACTCGACAGGTGATGCACGCACTAATGCGTTTTACTCAACAGCTCAGTATAAAATCAATGATGCATTCACACTTGATGCAGGTATTCGTTTTGAAAATCACGAAGTAGAATACACTGTAGATGAAGGCCTAGATGGTGTTATTACTAAATCTATCCAGTACGATGAAAGCAAAACATCATGGACAACAGGTATTAACTACTCAATTAATGATGATATGGGTGTATTTGCACGAGTTAACCGTGGTTATAAGATGCCTTATTTCGATGATTTTCGTGATAACTACGGCGCTTACCAAGGCGGCGAAAAGTTAATCAAAGAAGTGACACAGGCTGAATTCGGTTACAAGCTTTTGACCGATAGCACTGATTTTTATGCCACTTTATTCACGAATGAAGTAAAAGGTGACACTTTTGTTCGTCGTCCAGGCGCCCCTGCTGAAATTTTAACAAATGAAGCATACGGTATTGAGCTTGATTATAACTATAACCACGAATCTGGTTTCTCAGTTAACTTAAACTCAACACTGCAAGAAACTGAGATCACAGAAAGCCCGACCAACGAAGGCAACGAAAGCCAACGTCAGCCAAAATGGCAAGTACGTGTTACACCGAGCTATGACTTTGAAGTCAGCGGCATGTATGCAACTCTATACGGCACAATTTCAGCAGTTGATGATCGTTGGGGCGACAACGAAAATACTGTTACATTAGAAGGCTATGAAAAAGTTGACCTAGGTTTAATTGTTGAGCCTATGGAAGGTATTAAAATACAGTTAGCTATTGATAACTTAACTGATGAACAAGGCATTACCGAAGGTGATCCTCGTAATGCTGATGCACCAAATGGCCGTTATATTATGCCTCGCACCACGCGTTTAAGCGTAAGTTATGAGTTTTAAACTCTCCTAAAATCCCTTGGTTGTAAGTCAATCAATACCCAAGCCACAGTGTTTTACAACCTGTGGCTTTTTTGTATTTATACTTCCAAAAAAAGCTTATTAACTAAGTCTTTCTCTTGTTCATTAAGTTGTTCTTGCAACGCTCTAATAAAATCCATTGACGTTGCTGGTCGATTAGGAAACGCATATTTTTGCCATACTGATTTTAAAGCAGCCACAATCACAGCATCGCCAATTTCATTTCTAAGTTTTGCAAATACAAGAGTAGCTTTGGAATACTGATCGTAACTTTTTGATGAGTCTACCAACGCTTGCTTTGTCGAAATATCTAGCCGAGAAGCTTGTTGATATCGCTGAGTTTCATATTTGACTAATGCATCGACAGCCTTTTTTCCGTATCGTTTTTCAATCACCACAAGCTCTATATATTTAGCTAATGATTCAATCAAAAAAGCGCTATCTTCAGGAACACTATTGCCAATATCATGACCAAACCATTGATGAGCCGTTTCATGTACTGCACGGCGGTAGCGTTGATCAAAACCTGCGCCTTCACTTGGTTTAGCTCTAAAACCGACCTTATTATCAATCAACATGATTTCAGGTAATGCATACCCTGTCCCACCAAATCCTGTTGCGTCGATCAAACTGAGCTTTGAACCGTTGTACGCATTAAGATTATTATTAAACCAAAAAAGCGTGTCACTCATAGCTTGTAAGTTAACTTTTACGGCATCTTTATTAGCTTCTGTTGCACTTGATTTAGTAAAAACCTGTAACTTCACACCCTCATAAATTAACTCAGTTGCTGCAAATGGAAATGACAACCAAGCAGGTAAGTTGTTAATTGGCACTGTCGTCTGAAATTTAAAAACGGCTCTTTGCCCTTCAACAATATGCGCTATTTTCTTCCCCTGTGAAACGACCTGATAACCTAGGGCGGTGGTAACTTTGCTTTTCATGGTGATGCGTTCATAGTTATATGGTACTTGGTATGTTGCATTAAAAAGCTTTGAAGGCGGTGTTTTAACATAGAGTGGAAGCCCATAATCTAACCTTAACTGCTCGTCATCTAATTCATAGTTTCTTTGATACCCAAGCGTCGGTAATAGCGGAACTGAACGAATATAACTAAATTCAGGCGTTATGATTTGATGCCCTTGTGTAGGCCATAACTTGGCTTGCTTTACTACAAATTGCGTTTTAAGTTGCCTTGTTTCGAATGGCTGAAGTGCGGATTTAAACTCGTAAATAGCTTGGTTCATTGATGGATAAAATGCGACTTGCTCAGCTCCTTCTATTTTAATATCTGCCCATTGATAGAAGCCTGCACGACCTATCAATACCTGTTTTATTGGTTTTTTGTGAGGGTTAGTAAATGAGTAGGTTAAGTTAAATTGGGCTGACTGCTTATAAGGATAGAAATCTATTTCTGCATCGATATGACTCACTTTTGGCTGAGCTTTATGTTTCCAACCAGCAAACATTTTTTCATAATTTGCTTTAAATGTTTCTCGTTTATAAGAGTTACTTAATGGCTTTTCTGAAATTAAATTAGTATGTAGCTGCCAAAATAAATTGATAGCCAAAACTGCAGGTATTAACAGCCAAGCATCTTTATTTTTAGGTGCCCTACTGCCCATTCCTGTCCCGCGGTGATTAAAAGCCTGACTAACAAGCACAACACTAAGTAATAATACTAGCCACGCGCGGACATAAGGCCAGTAACTACTTAAACTTGCTCGATATCCCCAAAATTCATTAGCCGGCTGCAATGGTGTCCAAGCTACACTCCAAAACGTGTGTGTTAGCCCCAAATAAGTCATTACTGGGGTAAATTTAAGTAACAAAATGGCAAACACCACTAAAGAAGCAACAAGCTCTGAGCGCAATAAATTAAAAATACATACAAATATCGAAGCAATGATAGCTAGCGGCAGTCCCATTAAAGCTAAGGTATAAATAGGGTGATAAGCGTCAAAGTCACTGCCAATAAAAAGTTCAGCTAACGATGCACCAACAAAACCTATTAACGAAAAAACAAACACCAAACTCACTATTGCCAATAATTGGCTATGCAAAATCGAAGCAGTCTTAATAGGCGCTGCCGCAATTATCTCTGCTATTTTATAGTGCCTAGCATTACAACTAAGTTGCCAACTCCATAGAGCCATCAGTAAACAACCGAGCAATATATACATATCAAAGGCATATTGATTAACAGCATCAATGCTAGTTGCTTTAATAACACTCATTGGTTCTGCATACTGAGAAGAAGATGCAACACTATTAAATACTAACCCTAGCCATAAAAGTAACAGAATAAGAGTTATAGGTTGTTTTAATATATTTAAAATTGCAGCTTTATATAGCTCGAATAGAATCGAGCTTTGACGAAATGTAGGCTTTACCGTTTGAAATTGAGTGTAAGGCCTAAGGTCAGACTCAATACATTGTTGTTTGGGTTGCTTTATCCTTGCATATACTTGGGGGTGCGAGCCAACAGCATGAGTAAAAATAACAATTGCTAGAGTAAAACAAATAAAGCGATTAGTATAAAAAGGCGTATTTTGCGACTCGCTAAAACTTGCTATTACCGTTGTATAAGCAAATGGGTCTAACCAAATAAATAGCTGATAAAACGTTTCGTTTAGTACACTACTTCCTGCCAGAATTGGATTACCCGTTATACTCGCAGCGAACAAATAAGCAATCCAAACACTTGCAAAAGCGGCGTAGATAATCATTGAGCTTCGAAACCTTTGACAAAGCCAAAATGCCAAAGCAATAAGTAAAAAACAGTTTATGAGTAGAACAAAACCACTATAAAAAACTGTATAACCAAGTATTTGCCAACTAAATCCATTATTTTGAAAATGTACGTAACTCATAACCAACGTACTGCTTAATGAAACCATCATTAATAGACTTACAAAACCACCTATTCGAATATAGTTTTTTTGTTTTGAACTTACTGATGCAACAGCAATAATTTCGTCCATATGAAAGAGGTGGTCACGTAAGAAAATTGCTGGCGATAATGCTCCAACCAATAAAGCCAATTGCATCATGTGTAATGACACTAAATGCAATTGATAGTGCTGTAATGGGTCAACATTACTTGTTGCAAGCCCTGAAGAAAGTGAAAATGCAAAACTTGGCGCAATAAGCAAGCATACCCAAACTATTGGTTGACGAAAAAGATACTTTAACTCATTGATTATTAGCATAATTCACCTCTTCGAGATTTTAGTTCAAAGAAGTACTTATCTTGTAATGATTCTGCAGCCAAAACAGCCCCTGTAGTTGGGCGCTCTGCGGCATAAACTCGAAAGACGGGCTCACCATATCGATAACTTTGGCTCAGTACTAAAGCGTCTTTGGGCAGTGCGCGTGGCAAAGCTTTTAATACCCATACTTTACCTTTGAGTTGGTTTACTAAGGTATCGATATGGCCACTTTGGATCAGTTGACCACCTTTAATCATCGCCACAAAGTGACATTGGTTTTCTATGTCTTCCACAATGTGTGTTGAAAGCAAAATCAGTCGATTCTTACTCATTGAAACTAATAAGTTATTGAGACTCTCTCGCTCTGCCGGGTCAAGCCCAGCAGTAGGCTCATCTAAAATGATTAATTTAGGATCACCCAACAATGCTTGAGCAATACCAAAGCGCTGTTTCATTCCCCCTGAAAAGTGACTGACTCTTTTATTTGCATGCTGAGTTAAGTTTAATGCAGTAAGCAGGTCATCAATCTGTTGCTTTGTCTTTTTAGATTCAAGCCCTTTTAATATGGCGATGTGTTCAAGTAATGCTCTACACCCCATATGTGGGTAAACACCAAATTGTTGTGGTAGATAACCAAGTTGCTTACGTAACTTGTCAGGGTCTTTTAATATATCTAAGCCACTAAACTGTATACGGCCAGAATTAATAGTTTGCAGGCATGCAAGAGTTCTCATCAGACTAGACTTGCCAGCGCCATTTGGCCCCAGCAACCCTACCATGCCGCTGGGTAACTCAATGGTTATATCGTTAAGTGCTTGAGTTCCATCAGGGTATGTTTTCGAAATATGCTCAAGTGTTAGCATTTATTGGCTCCTTAATTAGCACAAATCTAGATTAAGGAATGGCAAAGCTCGCTGCTACGAAGTAATGATCAATGAGTCAAGTTTGATGATGAAAGCAAAATTTCTTATTTCGTCATCAAAAAAAGAACTTTCATCAAGATGTGGATGAATAAAGAAATAAAAACGTTAAGCTAAATCCATTATAACGCTTAATCAGAGTATTACTCCCTCAGTTTCCACATTATTTAGAAATTAGGGTAATATATAAATGTTCGAAAAAACAACAGTGTACGTTGCAAAAATAAAAACTGAACGGAGTAGATTTTGCTGGCAGCTATTAGCTATTTATCATCACTTAAAAACACAAAAAGCATGGTTGCTCTACTACCATTAATCGCTGCGATACTACTTGAAAGTCATATTCGCTATCTTTCGCTGAGAATTGATTCACCCAGTACTTATCTAACAGTAAATTTACAGCTAATATTTGAGTGTATCCCTTTCTTAATCGCTCACTGGATGGCATCACAGCATTCTTCAAAGCAGGCTTCAAAATGGTGGTTATCTGGGTTTATTGGTTACCCAATACTCATTTATCTGTTAAGCAACAGCTTGCCACCTTATGATAAATGGCACTACTTACAAGAGCAATGTTGGTTACTATGCAGTCTAGCAAGTTTACTTTGGCTTTCATCCCAACGCTTTAAGAAGAACCAAAAATCCAAATTAACCAGTTGGATGAGCTCTTTGTTTACATTAAATAAAGTTGTTTTTGTTATATGTTTTGGCTGGGCCTTTGTCATGGCTGGCATACTCAACAGCCATAACGAACCTTTGCTAAATCAACCCTTTGCATTGATATTTGATACTCAAAAGCTACTTACAAACTATAATCAATTTATTTGGTATTTTTCTCAGCTTTTGGTCTACGCAATTATTGTACACGGCACTTTTTTATTTAATCGTTACATTTTAATACGTCAATTCTTAGCCAAGCATGGAGTGCTCATTTTTGTATCTGCATGCTTAATTAGCATGGTTGTTTTAACACCATTACTTGCCGCTATTGTGCTTACATTGCCTGTTAATGACTTACCCTCAAATGTTGCCAATCTAACTCCGGGAGGCAACCTAGACATTATCAATAAGTACAATTATCAGTTTATGTTTTTATTTTTAAGTATCTCTACACCCATTATCTTGGCGTTTGAACGCCAGCAGCACCACCATAAATTAGAAGAAATTGCCAAACAGCAAATAAAAACAGAACTAAAGCTATTGCAGCAGCAAATTAATCCGCACTTTTTATTTAATACTTTAAATAACTTATATGCACTTGCATTAACAAAATCAGAAAAGACACCTGAATTGGTATTACAGCTGGCTGACTTACTGAGATACACCGTCTATGAAGGGCAAAAACCATTCGTTCTACTCGAAAAAGAGCTAAATTACATTAAAAACTTTCTTGAACTGCACAAGATAAGGCATGCAAATAACTGTAGATTTAACCTAGCATGGCCTGAAACTAGTCACCCTCTTTCTATAGCGCCACTGCTTCTTATTATTTTAATCGAAAACACCATAAAGTACGGTGTTGAACACGCACAAGAAAACGCTGAAGTAACGATAAAACTAACCTTAAATGGCAACGTTTTAACGTTATATTGCGAAAATAGCATTCCTCGCAAAAACAATAATGATAATTCAGGCATGGGGCTAAACAATTTAAAGCGCCGTTTAGAGCTTCTATATCCAGAAAAACATACTTTATTAGTGCATAATCACAATGGACTTTGGCAAACCACCCTCTCTTTGGAACTATCAAATGATTAAAGCAATTATTGTTGATGATGAACCACTTGCTCATCAAGTAATTCTTCATCATTTAGAGTCGTATTCAGATATCAAAGTAGTTTCTCAGCATTTCAGCGCAAAAGATGCTTTGTACCAATTAGCAAAATCAACTATTGATGTCGTTTTTTTAGATATAAACATGCCAGAGTTGTCAGGGTTAGAACTCATTCAATCACTCGCTAACCCGCCTCAAATTATCATTGTGAGTGCTTATGAAGAATATGCACTCGCAGGTTACGAGCTAAATGTTACTGATTATTTACTCAAACCTGTATCTGCACAACGTTTACAGCAAGCAATAAATAAAGTCCGTGAACGTATTTCCCAAACGCCGAAAAGTAAAACAATCACCCTAAAAGTAGATCGCGAAAAACGCAAGCTTAGCTTAGATACAATTGAATACATTGAAGCGTATGGAAATTATGTAAAAGTGCACCAAGAAGACCAAACGATCCTCGCAACAACAACCCTAAAACAGATCTTAGAGCAGCTATTAGGCTCATTCACTCAAATCCATAAATCATACATAGTGAATAACAGCAAAGTCATAGCTGTTACGAACGAACATGTAGAGCTAGATACTGGTGATAAGATAAAAATTGGTAAATCATTTAAAGAACACAGCAAAGTATTACTTTAGAGACAACTTCTCAAGTGATCTACAAGTGTCTTATGCTGTGAGCTTGGCCAATGAACGCCTTCTGAAGAACATGGTGTTATTAATTCAAAGCAGTTAACGAAACAGCAGTTGTTGCTGTCAGCAACATTTTTAAACTCTTCCACTAACCGTTTTGCTTTTAGCTCTGCTCCTGCATAAATAGATTTATACGCGCCAACCTCATACACCGCTGGCGGGCTCAAAATTATTATTTTGGGTAATTCACGGTGCCGATAATAGTTTTTTATATCTAAAATAAGTGCTTCTAGTGCGTTGGCAATATCAACAACCGACAGCGCAAAACGGCGCTTTAAATCATTCGTGCCGAGCTGAATAACAATCACATCTAAATGATAAGCCGCTAGGTAAGGCTCTAGGTATTTAATGCCCAGTTTATCACCACTAAAAGGTGGGTCGTTCACCAGTGTACGATTGGGCTGGCCAGCTTCAATCACTTGGTAGCCGGCACCTAATTTAATACCCAGTAAACTAGGCCAGCGCTCATCGGCTGCAAAGCGTTTACCATCGACGGGCGAAATACCATAGGTGTTTGAATCACCAAAACATAAGATATTCATTAGAATGGATTCAGTGTGTAACCTTGCTGCTGCAACTGAGCATGCGCGGTCATTGCCGATAACGCCATTTGCACACCAGGAATAAGCTGTTGCTGTTTTACCTTCATGTGCGTTGCAGACTGTCCACACACATAAACAACGGTATTATGCGCTAACAATTGAGTGATCAATTGCTGATTTTTATTGTCACTGGCAAAGCGCTGTTTATAAAAACTGTTTTCCAGTACATCAACACTTGCGCCACCATGCACAACTAAAGCAAGTTGAATGTTCTCAGGCTTCACACCATGGGCTATATGCATATTAATAAACCGTGCTAATGAGTTCATTTTGTTATTCGGCGCCCCTTTTTCTGCCGCATCTGCTACATCAAATGCCACTTTGAAAACCGTTTGATCAGAGATTGGTGCATGGTTTGGCACATCATAATAAAAACCAAAACCTTTGATAGCAGGCTCAGCTTGCTCTGCATGACTAAACGAAGATAATAAGGCTAAAGATAAACCTAACAGTGTTGATTTCATAAAAGTTCCTGTTGTTTTTTACTCTAGCCTACCTTGTTTAAACCCGTTTAACTAGCATCAATATGTTGGTGCGCTTTAAAGGTCATGCCTAAGTAATTAAAGGTGTTTTTAAACATCTCGATAAACGCGTTAGGTGCCTGAGCAGCTCCTGCATTTGAGAGCAATGAAAACTGCTTTTCACGCAGTGTTCTCAGTTTTGGCCTGAGAGTTTCATCATCCATGTAATCAGTGATCCGGTCTAAAAATGCTTTAAACTGCGGTGTGGTGTTATACCAATACACTGGCGATGCCAGTACCCAGTGTTGATAATTCAACAGCGCTTCAAATACCGCATAAAAATCATCATTTTTATATTGCTTATCGTAGCAATAAGGCGAGATAACATAGTCATCTAGACATACCAGATCACCGCCATATTGGGCTTTATAATCATTAACTTGTAAGCTTGTGTTACCCGTTTTTCGTGCACTTGAATAAATAATTACCGTATTTGTTGTTGTTTTTTGTTGCATGACTATCACTCCTTTTTTATGATGTGTGCAGCGTAAAACCTCAAGCTAACTTTAGGTCAACACCTTGGAGCAAATTATGTCAGATAAAAAACTTATTGATGCAAACCTAGCGGTTGGCTTTGTGGCAAAACGCAGTGGCGTAAAAGTTTCGACCTTGCATTTTTATGAGTCAAAAGGGCTTATTCGCAGCTGGCGTAATAATGGTAACCAGCGCCGCTATAAACCCGATGTATTGCGCCGAATTGCCGTTATAAAAGCTGCGCAAACCATGGGCATAACTCTTGAAGACATTAAACAAACGTTAAGCACCCTACCCGAGCAACGCACACCCACTAAACAAGATTGGGCTGCCCTTTCTAAAGTCTGGCAAACGCAATTAGATGAACGCATTCAATACATGCAGCGATTGCGCGAGCGCGTTAACGGTTGCATTGGCTGCGGCTGTTTATCAATGGCTAAATGCCCAATCTACAATAAAGACGATTATTTAGGTGAAGATCACAGTGGCGCTGTGCTATTAGAAAGAGATTAAATACACAAATCAAATAGTTGTGAGATACTAAATCAAAATAGTAAAAGGAATTTAATAATGGATAAAGGAAATACCCCAAAGATCACTACCGCATTTAAAACCGTTGATAATAAAGAACTAAAAAGTACTGGTTTTTGGCTAAACCAATTATTCCTCGTTTTTTCAACTATTTTTGGGGTTTATCTTGCAGCCCAAAGTGGTTTAGAGCAAGCTTTAAAATTCGACTCATTCAGTAAAATGGAAGATAATTATTATCTTAGAACTTCTCTATATGATGAAGTTAAAGATAATGCTGAACATCTCAAAAAATTTGCTAACTTACTAGCAAAAAGCCCACCTAAGTCTGAACTTGAATATAACAAGCCAACCATCGAAAAGTATATTTGGCAGACCATGCAGTATTCACCCACAACCTTAGAAACACCCAGTGAGTTTTTAACTGAAATTCGTCGTTTTTACAGCAAAAGTCAATTTATTATTGATGCAGCAATCAGTAGAAAAATGTCGGCTAAACATGCTTCAAAGCAGTTAAATGAAGCAGTTGATATCATAAATAACAAGACGTTACCAAACTTAAAAAGCAGTGCATTAAAGCTACAAAGCGAGCTGAGTAAGAATGGAATACAAATAAGCTCATTAAAAGAAAACGAAAAATAATAAGAAATGGGCATGCTAACCAGCATGCCCTATTTGTTATTAATCTAAGCCATTTAGGCCATCTTTTGCGGCGCGATAAAGAGCACCAAGAGTCGAGTCAAAAGCCCACTTAATAACACTGTATGTTAGTTCTACGGCTTTGCTAACAACTTTGCCAGCAAACACCAACATATGACCAATAAGACCCAGTGTTTGTGCAGCAAATGAGGCTGATGCTTTCGCAATTTTATCTAAAGTTCGAGCAAGCATATCGTAAAATGTCAGGCCTGTTCCAATTGCTGCTTGTGCAGCAACAGCACTGTAATAACCAGCGTCTTTTAACAAAGTAACAAGCGCCGCACCTAATTTATCTGCCCAATGTGAATTGAATGATGCTTGATTACGATCTTCAAAGTTTAAGCGCACAGGTGTATTCAAATAATGATTTGCACGGATCGTCAGATTGCCCCAATCATTACTATTTGCGGTATTGATGTAGCCAGGTGTCCCACTGAGTTTGTGGGCAGCACCTTTTAAGCCTTGTCCGCTGTCTAAACGAATTTCTTGGCCCTGATAAGGAGCATGAGAAAATGGCCATAACGGCACTTTAGTGACAGGATCGGCACCATGAGTACAACGATAAATCTTATCGATTCTGCCTGTTGCGGCTCTTGAAAAGTTATCTAGACCAACACGAGGAGAGCCAAATGTATACAGCTTTACAGGTAACGAATATTCAGCTTTGATCCAATCTGCCGCTAACGTTGCAAGTGCGCCACCTAAGCTATGGCCAACTAAATGTACGCACCCTGTTACTTTGTCACGTATATTTGCTGTAACAAACTCTTGCAGTCCCGGCTTCATGGTGTAAAACGTTTTATTAAACCCCGCATGAACCATACTACCGTTTGAACCACCACTTAAACCGAAGTTTGCATCTGTTAAACCATCTCTTAAAGAGGCTGTTCCACGAATGGTGATAACAGAATCACCTTGAAACTCATTTTTTCCGTGTGCAACTAAACCAAAACCTGTACTTAAACCAAATAAATGAGAGAAAAAACCACCCGACACACCTTGTACAGCACTTGGATTAATTGAGAAATTAAAGCTATTTCGCAAAGAAGCGTGCAATGAGTGATTAAGTAAATTAGTTGTTTTAATACTTTTTGCTTTATAAGCAAGCTCAGCGAGTTGCACAGCTTGAGTAGGCGTCAAGGTATTCATATAAGTTCCCTTTGTATGAGATGTTTTAGGTTAAAGTTTACATGATGTATAAATCGCAAAAGTATGGCTTGTATCTTCTTCGATAGGAATATCGTATGTTTCTGGCTCTTTAGAAATATCGCATTCTAAATCAGCAAGTAATCGTTTGAGGGTTTGACTATTTTCATGCAGTGAAACCAGTGTGTACCACAATACAATTCCCTCTGGCGTGCCATTTTCTAAATAAATGTGCTGTACCAATGAGTCATTATCGAACATGTTAGCTGGTTTACTGGTTTTAATTGTTTTTTCTGAAAACGTAAAATAGCCCTGTTCATCAGTTACTGTTTCGTCGATATATTCATCACCGTAAGTAAGTGAACGCATTACTTTGGTATTTGCAACAGGCTTCCCATCATCAAGTAGCTGCCCTTTAACAGGGGCAGACAAAATAAAATCACTTTTATTAAAAAAACCAAACATATTCGCAAATACCTGTGTCGTAGTGAATAAAACAAATAATGTAGCAATTAATATAGCTAACTGCCTAACCCTTGATGAGAACACACCAAGCCTCCTTGCAATGCAATTTATGGCAACAAAAACCTTATTATGCTGATTTATACATTATTCATTTACGCAGAATAAAAACAACAAAACAGGTACAAATAATAACTAAAAAACAACCTCCCTTGCAAGGTTAAAAATCAAACTTCAGAAGTAAAAAATATTACATGTATAATTTTTACGATAATAGCCACCCCAACTCCCATTGATAATATATATGCATATAAAAAAACAATCGCTCCGCCAGAGGGGTCATTTATTTTATTAATTTCCATATACATAGAGCAAAAAATAAAAAATATGGCGATATTTATAAACAAGCCAAGAATAAAACTGCCATCAACGAGTGGTGATATACCGATTAACGCTGCCGCAAGTATCAAAAGAGTACCAGATAAAGCTGGCTTTAATTGAAAGCGAAACTCGAGTACTTTAAGTAAAAATGTAAAAACCATTAAACCTAAATAGTAAAATGAAGGCCAAAATAGCTGATAAAACGGCTCAACTTGCTGATCAGCATCAGCAATTGTTGGCTGAACTTCTGGTGAGCCTGTAAATAATGAAATTAACCAATATATAACGCCAAAAATAAGCAGCCACGACGTCAAAAAACGCAAAGTTAGGATGAGATCCAATGGCCTTTTGCCCTTTGATTCTAAAATTTTAGCAAGTGTTAAACCTAATAGTGTGACGCCAGTTAACATCCCAACTGCGAACCAAAACTGCTCCATGTAAAAATAAGCAACACTAGGCGTGATACCCAAAAGACCAAAGTTAAATAGCATGACAGTCGAATCTTGCGAGTCTTCATTAAGATCAACTTCTTTTGCAAATAACGCAAAGTAAACAAACAATGGCTGTAACAGCAGCATTAAAATGCACGCACTCATTAATGACATAAACCATCCTTGTAATTGTTTACCTAACTAAGATTTTGTAGCTTACTGATTAATTCGTTGAAAATAAGGCTTAAGCTTTAAAAGCCCTGACTCAAGTTCAAACTTTTGAATATTTGGATTGGTAGATTTAAGTCCATTGACAAAATGGCTGTGGATCATCGTAGCCATCCCCTCAAACCCCGCTGGCGCACTAGCCACCAAGTCTTTTAATAAAGGTTGAATAAGAACCTGATGCTCTTCGATTAAGTCCGGTTTGTTATAAACATCGTTGACTAGTTGGGTGAGTGTTTGTTGATGTTGTTGTTCCATACTGTTTTATAGCTCCCTGTTATTTAATTTGTTATGGCGCTTTGTGCAGCAAGTGCAAGTAACTCTGCGGCGCGTTCTTTGTGATAGGTAATCTTCGTGTTTTCATAAACATACTGGGCATGTTCATTCATTGCAGCCCACTTCTGTTGGGCCTTATATAAATATGCCAACTCCAAGTGTGCAGCAGTTATTAAAGAGTTCGGCCGATCGATATCTAACTTGATAAGCTCTTTATAAAGTGACATGGCATAATTTATATCTTGTTCCACAAACGTACCTGTCCTGTATAACCATGCAAGTATCGAGTATGCTCGGGGTTCTTTTTCTCCCATTCTTTTTTTGGCTTCAGCAATCAAACGAGAGCCATTTCCTGTATGCATACTTAATGTTACTAAGGAATCCCAGTGTCCCAGCTCAATCGCTTTCTCACACCAAAGCTCTAGTTTTTCGGGAGCATTAATCAAACTTTTATGGCACTGCTCTGCGGCTACTTTTCCCGTTAAGTTAGGATCATTAATATCTATTGAGTTATCCCACCTTGGGCCAGCAGCATAAAGGAGAGGCGAAAATATACACAGTAAAAAAAGAATTCTGAACATACTATTTCTCAAGCAGCATTTTTTCGGGAAGATGTACGGTATAAGAAGGAAAAGAAGAAGGTATGAAAGACCCCTTTCTTGAAAAGTAAACTTTTCTTAGAGATTCATCAGCATTAGACTGGCCTTCACAAACACCATTATTATAACAGGCTACTCCACCAATATACTCTATAAGACTAATGCTACTAACATTTAACCTTAGCATTATTGAATCGATACCAATATGTTTATTACCTGCATTAAATGCATGATATCGATGCATAAATGCAACAATCCGAGTATTTTGATTTCGTTTTAATTCGGCATTAAAAATATTCGCCCACATTTGATTTCTTTGGATATGAGAATCCATACAGGTACTGTTATCAGCTTGTTCCCAGTTACAGCGTCCATCTATTTCATCCATCATTTCAGCTGACATATCTAATGGAACAATTTTCATCCCTAATGAGTTGGCCGCTCTCACTAATTCACTGTAGCCAGTACTCGCAGCATTATTCCAGTTCCAGTCTTCCTGGAAATGTTTCTTTATGGCATCAAACCCCTTTCCAGTACGCTGATAGAACTCGATTTTATCTTTAATGTATAAAGGCAGCATTTCCATTGCAAAGTGAGTAAAGCCTGCTGTTTTTAATTGTTTGAGTGCCTTAATTGCCTCATATTTATACGATAGTGGATTGTGACTAGACTCTGCAATTATCACCAAACGGGCATTTCCTGCCATTGTTTTATAGTTAACATCCGTGTTTATTTCACTCATAGTATTTCCCTATCCATTAATTACAGCTCTTCAGTGAGCTCTTTGTTATCAAACTATAAATTTGTTCCATCACTCCTTTTGAGTGATTAATTATGTTTATTACGGCTAGCATCAATCCAGCCGCAGGCTATTCCTCCACCTCTAAACGGTGACACTCAAGTGGAGAAAAACCTGTATTTTCAATCTTAATTGAACAATTCATATTAACTACATTCTGACTCAACAAAGAGAGTTCTAAGTCAAATGTTAGAATTTGTGAATTAACATTCAGATTGTAGATATCTAAAAATGTTAACTTTTTAAAATCATGTGTAACTTTTAACGCTTTATCATACACGTTACATATATTCTTTCGTTTGATAAGCGCATTACTACCCGCTTCTAAAATCTCTAGTCTTAAACAAGGGAACTCGCTATCAGGATGAAATTTAAGCCAACGAAACAAATTGTCATTGACCCTTTCAACATTCATCTCAATAACATCAAGGCTGACATACGTTTTGTCATCATTACTTAAAGCATCGGTACAAGAAAAAGTAAAAATCAAACAAACATTAATAAATAGCTGTTTCATCATAAACCTAAAACGTCCATATTTTTTAAGTACGTTGCTAAAATATAAATTTAATAGCCTGCCATATTATTTTATCCGTAGCTAATATTCTCTCCCAATATATCTAGGTTAAAATAACTTACTTTCCTAAATCACATCCATCAATTTCCCGTAGTGTTTTTAATAAAATATCATTGCCATTTCTAGAGATGAAATTTGCATGTAAATATAACCTATCTTTTTCACTTTGGTAAAAGTCACTGTTAGAGATCTCTATTAAGTAACTTTTAACTAGTCTTGATTCAATACTTTTAGGGCTTTTAAAAAGCATTGAACCCACCAATCTGCCTCTGGATTTTAAAGCAAAAAATGCCGAGAGATTTGCCATAAAATGAGTTAAATCGTTTTTAGTAATTTCTAAAGACCCTAAAAAATCTATGAAAATTCTATCGAAAACCTTAGCGTTGGTATTACTCATTCTCAAAAATGATTCTACATGGCCTCCAAGGTTTGCACCGTGATTATGTTGTTCAAAATCAGGGGTTTTTACAAAATAATTTTTTTCTCCACGAAAAAAGCTATTTGACTCATTTTTACCTATCGAAACTTCAAATAAATTTGTAACCATATAATATCTCTATTCAATGCTGTTAAGGAGCATAAAACTTTAAATCTTCTGCAGCTTTAATAACTCTGTATACTAACTTTAGGAGTACGTTGCGTATTTTAACTATTTATTTTCATTACGCGTTATTAAGTTAAGCGCTCCACTTCCCAATTCTACACTCACATTCAACAGCCATACTTTTGTATTTTTATGGGATGTAACTTCTTACTACTTCATTTTTTATTATCTTGACCTGTTCGTAATTTCTTTGTGCTTTTAAAGTTACTTGATAATTCTTCAAGACTGTTATTATGAACGACCCTTTCAGAATTTATTAGTGCGGCTTCAGTTATACCACCTTTTGTTTTACCGCCTGGGATCCATTCTCCATCGTATGCTCCACCTTCACGACCATTCGGAATATCATATTCAAATCGTTCATCTCCTGGCTCAATTACCATGTACGTGATTTCATCATTGCTTAGATCTGTATCTTCGCCCAAGCTGAGCTCATCTCTAAGAATTCTCCAATCATTCCCTGACTTGGTATATTTGGAGATAATAACGTCCATTTCACTTTTCAGCCCTACAAATTTTCTTGGCGGTAACGTTGGATATTCAGGATTTAACATCCAACTTTGAATTGAAATGAAACCTGCACCTTGTTGATTAAACAGAGCTACATGCGCATCGATATAAGATTGCGGCAGATATGTTGATGGATCTGGGCGTTCAGCTTTAGGAGTAATTAAAACTTCTTTGACTTTCTTATAACTCCCGGCTGCTTCGGCAGAACTTTTAAAGTGCCCTTTAGTATTTTTCTGAAACGTATTCCATGTATTTTCCTTACAACTAAGTCCAAACGGATCTACCCAATTAACCGGATTCGGCGCGTATTGGTAGTGGTTTATGCCGCCAACTAAGCCTATCGGGTCTTGGTTTATAAAGCGTTGTTGTTTGGGGCTGTAATAACGGTAGCGGTTGTAGTGTAGGCCGCTTTCTTCATCAAAATATTGCCCTTGAAAACGTATTGGCTGAGTGAAGCTGTTTTCTTTATTAAAGTCAGCATTAGCTTCTGGTTCTTCATAGCCGTACACATCGGCGTGGTTTTGCCATACAACTTCTGCGTTATTGTTGGTAACAAAACGTGGGGTGTTTAGTTGGTCTAGGTGGTAGTAATACAGCTCACCTTGTTTAATCAGTGCGACCGGGTGAAATTGATTGGGCAGGTTGATGTACCAGGTATACTCGCCGTGCTGGTATTCTCCTATTAGTTGGTCGTTATCCCAAATATAATCAATCTTGCCATGCTCAGTCTGCTTAGCGATACGACGACCTAGTGGGTCATAGTCGTAATGTGTTAGCGTGCCATTGTTGTTAAAGCTGCTTAATTGGTTGAATGCATTGTATTCACGGTGCGTTTTTATGCCTTTGCCCGTTTCGCGTACTTGGTTACCACAGTCATCGTATTCAAAATCGCTATCGCCAAAATGCGTTAACCTGTCGGCATCGGCTTGGCTATGTGTAACAGCATCATTAGCTTCTTGTTTATTGACTGCTTCATCATGCTGCACTTGAGTTTGACTAACTGGGTTACCAAAGCTATCCCACTGAAATTGCTTGGCAGTTTCTGGCGCTTGTGTATCCGACTTTGCATCAGCTAGATTTTGCTGAATTAACTGGCCAAGGCTATTGTATTCAAACTGTGTATTTTGGCAGCTAATGCCTTGTTCTTTCCGCGCAATAAGTTGATTGATCGCATCATATTGATAATTACAGCTATCAAATAGTGTGTGCTCTGGATGCGATAGTTGCTGCTGCGTTAAACGCCCAAATACATCAAATGTCTGATTAAGGGTAACCTGATTACCAAAACGCTGAGTTTTGATATTATTTTGGCTGTCGTAGCCAAGCTCGACGAGTTTTGCTAACTCACCATCCGCTCGCTTTACCTGTATAGCACTTAACTGGCCAAAACTATTGTAGTTATAATAAAGGGTTGTTGAATCTGGCAAGGTAAGAGACTGTCGTCTGCCGAAGTCATCGTAGCTATATGCGAGTTTATGGGTTTGAGACTGGTTGTGAATTTGCTCAACACTCAGTAGTCGTCCGCCTTTATCAAACGACTGTTTAATCGTTGATTGCTCATTGTGAGCACGTGCTATTTTGCCCTCTGTCGTATAACTGTAGTGGTTAGCGTTATTAACTATGTGTTTATTTGTGGCTAGACTTGCGTGCTGCGAAATAACGCGGCCTAGCTTATCACGCTTAATATTTACATGGCGTTTGTCGCTTTGCGTGACAGCCGCTAAACGATTACATGCGTCGTACTTAAATTGCTGTTCAGTACCATCAAAACCCGTGATTTGTGTTGGGTTTTCGTTTGCATCGTAATTAATGCGATAAATATGGCCGTCACTACGCTCGATTGCGGTTAAATTTCGCTCTTTATCATACGTTAAATGCAGTGCACTGCCATCTGGCTGGATCACGCAGTGAGGTTGGCTTAGTCCCTCAAAGTGCTGCTCTGTGGTATCACCATTACCGTTTTTCGAACGAACTAATCTACCAGCATCATCATAAGAAAAAAGCTGTTGTTGTTTGTTATCAGGGTTACTTTGCTCAAACGCGGTTGTTTCAACTAGTTGCCCTTGCTCATTATATTTATATTGAGTAAGCAGACCGGCTTGGTTAATGGTTGCATTTATACGACCGAGGGTATCGTAGCTGTAACGAATGAGCTCATCATTGTGCTGCTTCGCAAGTAGCTCACCTTGTTCATTCCACGTGTATTTTAATACATGACCGTTTGGTGTGACATGCTGGCTCAAATTACCTTGCTTATCATAACTATAAAGTGCAATTCGCCCATCTGCTTGGGTTTCACTTTGTAATAACCCTGAGGCACTGTATTGGCGTTTAATCTTCTCGCCATTTGGCAAAATAACAACGACTTGTTGACCAAGTTGGTTATAGCCAAATTGAGTGCGGTTACCATCAGCTTGGGTGACTGATTCAAGCTGGCCGTATTCAGTATAGGTATAAAGCGTTTGATAGCCTAGAGCATCAGTTTGCGCTACTTTTTGCCCTAGCGAATTGTAATCATAGCGCGTGATATTACCGTTGGCATCAGTGTGCTCAATCAGCTTACCTTGCTCATTGTGCACAAAGTGCTCTTGGTTGCCGCGTGAATCTATACTGGTTGTTTTATTGCCTTGATACTCGAACTGATAGCAATAGGTATTGTCATCCCCCCACTGTTTAATACATTTGGCATCATAACCATACGAGTCCCACTCAAAGTGATGACTAAAACCGCTTGCTCTGGTTCGCTTTATTAGTAAATTTGCAGCGTTATACTCATAACGCTCTTGTTCAGCAAATTGGTTTGTTGCCGCAACTAAGTTTGACTGTTCATCATACTCATAACTAGCTAATGGCTGATCTAAAAGTACTAATTTGCCTTGTTCGTTAGTACGATAAGCGTGCACCGTTTTGAGTAAACCGTGCTTATTATATTTAAGTACACAGCCGCGTACTTTGTTTACTTCAATACGTTGTAAACGCTCCATCGAATCATAATAAAAACGGGTGCTTTGACCTTTTTCATTGATGATTTTTTCGAGCAACCATGCTGATGCACCCGGCATAAACGTCAGGTGTTTATCATCTGGTGTTACTAATACTTGCTTGCCATTTTCTTTATAATGAAGCACCAAGTTACTACTTAACTGATAACTCGATTGCCCCGGCTTCACTTTTTCAAACTTATGAGTCGCACCATGTTCGTCGTGATACTCAAGCCAGTAAGTGCCCTTTTTCTTTGGGCCCACTTTCGGCGGTGGTAGGTAATGCTCGGTTAATTGCACTAAATAATCGTGACGCCAGCCATTACCCAGTATTGTTTTATGATTACAGTGAGACGAACGGTATAACCGACGCCACGTTAAAGGCCTATTTGCGGCTAATGAGAAGTCAGTTAAAGGAAGAATTTCTTCGCCTGTTAGCATCGAAACCGGGTCTGAACGGCATTCTTGTTCTGTTATAGGCGTTTCACTTGCGGTTGTGTTACTGGCACTGCCCTTATTGCTAGCAGGAGCTTGTGTTGCTTTTTTGGCATTACTTGGCACAGCCGAAGACGCTGAACTGCTACTTTGCGATGAGCGAGTATTATCACTGACTTGAATGGTGCTTTTTACTTGCTGCTGGTAGCACGTAATGGCACCTGAGGTTAAGGCTTTTATCAAAGCCGATGCAGTTTCGCGCGCTGTTGCTTGCCTTGGACAATTTATACCAGCAACATTTAACAATTGAATAAGATCTAATCGTTTAGCAGCATCGCCACTTAATACCGCACCAACCTCAGCTACAAATTTGTAGGCACTATCCGGCGTATTCGTTGCGACAGCAATAAAACCACTGGGGGCTGGCTGTTTAGCTAACACGAGGCAGATGGGATAACGTGTTCCCTGTAACACAACTGCTTTACTATCCATTAGTTGCACATTTCCTTACTTATCCATAAGTATGACGCGACGGCTTGGTACTTGTTGTACTCTTGCGAAATTATTAACGCCTGCCCAAAACGCTCAGCATAAAGGGCGCTATTTGTCAGGCTTGCGAGGTTTACAACCCCTTCTATTGCTCCCATTTTGCCTAATTTATAATTAGGAAGTTGGAACATCGTTTGTTCATTAATTTTTTTACTTAAAACAGGTAAATAACTTATCCAATCATCACTTTCTAGGCCATTTCCTGGGGCAAACACTAAATCTATTTTTTGTTCATTTAGCGATAAAATACGTTCAAGCTCTGCATGTATAGGCTGATGCTTTGCTATATCTACAGAAGAACACATGCTCGTAGATTGCAGCGCCCAGCCTACCTGAGTAAATTCAACACATGCCTTACAAGCCGCAATACCCAAATATTCAAAGCCGTTATGCTTTGAGGCTTTAAACACACCATCAATTGCTACCACATCAAAAGCACTAAAATTTTGCTCTTTAGCTAATGCGATCGCACTGTGCATAGCGTTTGCGCCTTCAAAAATCATCTGTTCGACAGCAATGCCATAACGCTGCTGAAGGCTGTTTATAAATAGTGTTTTATGATCAGTTTGAAAAGGCAGTGCCGGTAACAACCAAATTAACGGTTGCTGCACGTCTGACTCTTTCAATACTGACTTTGCTTTTACAATACAGTCATAAATAAAGGCATCAAATGAATGCCAGTTTTGCACTTGCTCATGACCCGAGCTCCCCTCTAGTATTAATACTTCTGGGGCTACTTCATAAGGTGTATCAAACTGCTGTATTGAAATTTTAAATGCACTCAATGCTAACTCGCTTGACTATTTCGACAGTCATATTTAAGCGCATTTAAAATTGTAATCACCTGCCAACTAAAAAAATCAACACCTTGCAGGCTTGCTACACTGACAGGCCTATTCATCGCAAAGCCATAAACCAGGGTTTGATCATTAAAGTTGATCTTTTGCTCTGGCCAGCTCAATGCAAATTGGCGCTGAAAATCAACAGCGGCTTGCTTACAATCGCCAGCCTGAATTTGAGTATCAAATGCAACTAATTCATCGAGCTGACTACCTAAGCAGCGTTTAATACCAGCAACAAGATTCTTGGCCGACCTCACTTCGGTCAACAGCGCAACAGCCATAGGGACATATTTTGTTGCCCCAGTTTGCAATAGCACCGCAATAGCTTGCTCTCGAGTAAACTGCTGGCTCACATAGTTGCAAACAAAATTCATCCTTTGTGGGTCTAACAATAATAGGTACACAGACATTAACGGTGAATTAATCATCGCAGCCTTTTCAAATGCGTTTACTGTTTCTTGCATTTCAGGCATATCTGGCAGCTGTTTTACAGCACGTTTTATCGCTTTATAAATAATCGCCTGTGTCTCTGATTTACCGTACACATTTGCCCAATTCAAAAGATCGCTATTGGCTGGCCCAGTTATTGTTAAGCTTTTCTGCAAAAGCTTATGTTTTAAAAGCGTAAACTCATGTCGGTTTAATAACCCCAAAAACCTCTGCTTTTGAGAGCTCGACATTAATTGCAGCGCAACCAAGCATGCTTCTGCAATGTCATCTAATGACGTTTCTTGCTGTTTTAACGTCTCGAGCTCTTCAATAATGCACTGCACCATTTCAAACTGTACATTGCTAGCGCTCTGAGATGCTTGTACTTTTAAAATTAACTGCTGACGAACTTGAGCAATAAACCCAATGCTATAAAAAGCACTTTGCTGCATCATATTTAAATTTAAAAGAGCTGCTTTATGCTCATTTAGAATGAGTGATAACACCTTATCCACCAATTAAAACTGTTGGGTTACCTAAAACAATTTTACCGCCATGAGAAGTACTGTCTCCCATTCTAGCCGCAGGTTTCCCATTTATTTTAACTGTGCCAGAACCGCTATTAATGCTATCTGGTGGGCCAACACATACAAGCATGTCGCCTTTTCTTGCGGCAGGCATATTACCAATCAACACATTGGCCGAACCCACTACAATTGGCCCTCCAACATGAGGTACTGTACCTGTTACTTTTGGGCAAACATGCATGTGCCCTAACGTTGAAGCGGGTTTTCCCATATTACCTTCCTTGTTATTAGCTATTCGTTTAAAGGAATAACTTGTAACTTATTTGTGCTCACGAGTTTTGCCAACTCTTGCGCTATTTCTGCATACGAGAGATCGTTTATTATTGAGCTTGTTTGTGTAGCGTATTGGTAAATATGCGACAACACATTGCTACTATTGAGTACAGGGTGAAGGTTTATAAAAAATTGCTCGGCAAAATAACCATCTAGGCCCTTAAAATAATCTATCGGCAAGTTTAAAAACGGATCATCTGGGCGATTTACACAAAGACACACTAAATGAGGAAGCCCATAACGGCAATAAACGGTAAAGCCATTACTTGCTGCGCCATGCACGACACCTGGTTGAAACGTATTAAGTAATTCCATGCTAGTTCAACTTGATCATGCCAGCAGAAAGGGTAATTGCACTCCCATCAACCTTTACGTTACTGCCTTTAATATTTATATTTGTGCCTTCAATAGAAATATTCCCGCTACTGCTCATAGTAATTTTTGCCGATCCGGTCTTAATAACGATTTCTTTTCCTGCTTCGATATTGAGTGATTTACCCACTTTTAATGTGTCATTTTCACCGATATCAACGGTGCGATTCGCTTTTACTTTAGCATCATCATTGTTGCCCACTTCTAGGAATCGATCATTATCAATTTTTTCTTTTTGATCATTTTTTACATACAGCTGCTTATCTTTTTCTGCTTGCATGTATACAAGCTCACTGCCTTTTTTATCTTCAAAACGCAGTTCATTAAAATTATCGGCACCGCCCTCTTTTGTTGAGCGTGTTTTAATACCGCTTTGTGTTTTATCTGCAGGTAATGCATAAGGAGGCATTAAGTCAGCGTTGTATACTGCACCGCTAATGATTGGCTGATCAGGATCGCCATTAATAAAGTCGACTAATACCTCTTGCCCGACACGAGGAAAGAAAAATGCACCCCATTTTTTACCGGCCCAGTTTTGCGCAACCCTGATCCAACATGAACTTTGCGAGTCTTTTTTACCTTCTCGGTCCCAATCGAACTGAACTTTCACACGTCCGTATTGATCAACCATAATTTCATCTGCGCTGTCTCCCGTAACTATGGCTGTTTGCACACCATGAATAACAGGTTTGCGCATGCTGTGAGCTGCACGATATGGCACATCTTTTGGCACACATTCAAAGTGGTTGGTAAATACTTCTTGCGCGCCAGATTGCTGAGTACCTGACTGATTTGGCACCGTTATAGACGTTAGTAACGAGGTGATAGCAAACGTTTTACCTTCTAGGCGCGGGTCTTCATGTTTTTTAAAGCTAAATAATTTACCTACGGAGAATGAACGGCAATCACTTCTACCGCTACTTAACTTCATATTACGCTGTAATGATTCAAGTTGAACGGCTGCCAAACCTGCAGCTCTTGGATGGGTTTCGGCTTCTGCGGTATATTCAAAAATTTCAGCGACTGACTGGGTTGGTAAATCAGCTTTTTTGTGATCGCCATCAGGGTATCGTGGTGGTTGCTTAAAATCATAGCCAATACGCTTGTAGCTGCCAGGCGCAATACTTAAACCACCTTGCCATTTATTTATGTGTGACTCACTGAGGTGACCAGAGGTAAACTCTACTTTTGCTTCAGCGCATTCTTCGTAAGCTGTTATATCATCAGCAAGTACTAACGTATGTGCACTGTTACTATGCTCGAAAAAATAAAAAATACCTTCTTGCTGAAGCAAGCGTTGAATAAAGTCAAAATCTGACTCTTGGTATTGAACACAATACTCGTACTTAGGATACGTTTTAGTTGTATTATCTTTAAAAGCGACACTGTGTTGACCAAACAAATCGGCAAAAATGTCTTTTATAGTTTTCTTTTGAAAGATCCGACTGTTTTTTCGGTTTCGCATTGATGCTGCGAAAGGCACAATTGTAGCGTGGTAATCTATATAATTTTTTTGCTCATCAATATCAGCGGTGCGGCTACCATTAGATACTAATTGGCTAACTATGCCATGAAAATAACGCTCACCTGCGCTATCGGCATTCTTTACTTTAATAGAAACAGGTTTTCCCACCAGATCTTCATGCGCTATTTGTGTACCAATAGTGAACATATTCACTGACATCACAAACAAATCAGACATAGACTCTTGCACCACCAGCCGAGTTAAGTAAAGTGCATCTTTACCTGCTGGGGTGTTAATCTGAATTACATTATTATCTTGTGTCGCTTTTTGCATTCCATGCTTCCTATTTCCTAAAGATCAAAAAAGCTCTGAGTAAAACTCAGAGCTATTAGGTACTGCAAAAAATTACATTTGCTGACCTTTAACACCGCTGTAACCATAAACAAGTGGTGCAGTGATGTTATTTTTGTCGTCTGTAGGAGTAACAGTCATCATCATTTCTGTGTAGCTGATAGTGATTGTTTCAACTGGACGGTCGTTTTGAACTGATACAGAGTAGCTAGAGATCATTGCATCTGTAAGTTCGATTTTCATGATTTCTTCAACTTTATCACCTTGCTTAGTGATGTGGAAAACAGCCGGAAGACCTTTACCAATTGTCGCTTCTTTGAAAAGGTCTGGAGACGCTTTATCTTGAAGTTTAGTGATAGTTACATCACCTAAGCGAGTTGAGCTAGATTCACGGTCCATTGCTGTACCAGTGTGTGCTGAAATTTCACGGCTTACGTTCCAATCTAATGATAAAACTGTGATTAAATCTTTAAAAGACTCAGCAGTAGTTTCGCCTTTAATTGAACCGTATTTTAAATATGTATTTGATTGCATTTGATAATGCTCCTTTTAATTTATAAATAACATCCATTACATTGGATCATTTACTTTTGGTTTCCCAAAATTCCTTTGAAATCATTATCTCTAACTGCGCAACGAAAAGGTCTTCAATATCCTTTCCCTAGACGAAGACAATGTCTCAATGTTCCATCAATTAATGAAGACGGACAAATTATAATCCGACTCCAAAAAAGAAACAAGAAACTAATTTAAATATATCAATTTATATTAACAACAAAAGAACCATCATTTATATCTAATGATATATCATTGATTTTGTTACCACTAACAAGACTATCAAGTAAAGATTCAGATAATAAAGGCAAGACATTATTTTGCAATAATGCATGAATATTTCTTGCACCCGAACCAGAGTCATTACAATTGTTAACTATATAATCTACAACAAGATCTGAATATAAAAAATCAGATTTGTAATTTTTGTTAACTCTATTTTTTATTTTACATAATTGCAGTTTTGTAATTTCTGCAAGAGTTTCTTTATTAAGTGGCAAATAGGGTATGACGTTGATACGACCAAGAAATGCAGCTTTAAATACTTCAAGTAAATCAGTTTGAATAGCCTTTTGCAGACCCTGAACGCTTGGCGCAGTTTCTTCATCTTCAAAAAGACTCATTGTTGTATCAGTACCCACATTTGAGGTCATGATAATAATTGTGTTTTTAAAGTCGATATCTCTACCTTCACCATCTTTAATGGTGCCTTTGTCAAACACTTGATAAAAAATGTCATGTACACCAGGGTGCGCTTTTTCAATTTCATCTAATAAAATAACACTGTATGGCTTACGTCTGATCGCTTCTGTTAATACGCCACCTTCACCATAACCTACATAACCTGGAGGTGAGCCAAGGAGTAACGAAACTTTATGCTCTTCTTTGTATTCTGACATATTGATGACAGTGATGTTTTCTTCACTACCATACACTTCATTCGCTAACGCAAGTGCCGTTTCAGTTTTACCCACACCACTTGGACCCGCTAGCATAAAAATTCCATTCGGGCGGCTTTCGTCTGCTAAGTGCGCTTTAGATGTCTGTACAACTTTTGCAATTAGCTCCAACGCATGATCTTGACCCACAACACGGTCTTTCATTGTGCTGGCTAAATTAAGAACACTCTTCACATCATCTTCATGCATCTTGCCAACTGGAATGCCCGTCCAGTCAGAAATAACTTGAGCAATTAACTCATCATCAACCTGCCAATGCACCATGTTTGAATCATATTTAGCTAAGTTTTCTTTGCATTGTTGTAGCTTTTCAATTTCTTCACTTGGCTGTTCTATTTCATCATTCAGGCCACTAATGACTTCTTTTACATCTTTAATAAGCAACATTTCATTTTCGAACTGCGACTTTAATGGTGCAAGCTGCTCAGTAATTTGCTGGCACTTATTTGTTAAACTCTCAAGCACCTCACTGTGATTTAATCCTGTGCGTTGCTCACGGGTTAACATATTGATTTGCGACTCTATTCCTGAGCGTTCATTTTCAAGCGTTTCAATTGAATTAGGTGTTGATGCTTGGCTCATTGCAACCCGAGCGCAGGCTGTATCAAGTAAACCAACCGCTTTATCAGGAAGTTGTCTGCCGGTAATGTAGCGGTGTGATAAATGTACTGCGCTTTCTAATGCTTGCTCAGAAATGAACACATTATGATGCTTTTCCATAACGGGTACTAAACCACGTAACATCGCAATCGCTTTTTCTGGTGTAGGCTCTTCGACTTTAACGACTTGGAATCGACGCGCCAGTGCTGCGTCTTTTTCAAAGAATTTTTTATATTCAGCCCATGTTGTGGCTGCAATTGTTCTGAGTTCACCGCGCGCTAGTGCCGGTTTTAATAGATTTGCAGCATCATTTTGACCTGCTTGACCACCACTACCGATCATAGTGTGCGCTTCATCGATAAATAAAATAACAGGATTTGGGGTATTTTTAATTTCCGATATTAAAGACTTAAGTCTATTTTCGAACTCACCTTTCATACCAGCACCTGCTTGTAATAAAGCAAGGTCTAGAGTGTGAATTTTTACATTTTTTAGAACATCTGGAACACTGCCTTGTGCAATCCTAAGCGCTAACCCTTCAACAACGGCCGTTTTACCAACCCCAGCTTCACCAGTTAGAATTGGGTTATTTTGTCTGCGTCGCGTAAGAATATCGACCATTTGTCTAATTTCAAAATCGCGCCCCAAAATTGGATCTATCTTTCCTGCTTTTGCCTGAGCTGTTAGATCAACTGTAAATTGATCTAAACTCGGCGTTTTAGAACTTGTAGATACCGATGTTTCAGTCTGACTATTTGCCACAGGGCTTTGTTCTTGTGACTTAGCGACCATTTCAGGCCAAGCATGCAATAATTGCCCTGCTTCTATCTTATTAAACTCTTTACTACAACGACTCACTAAACTTGCTAAAGTGTCATCTTTTACCAGCGTGTAAATTAAGTAAGCACTACGAATTTGTGTATCTGTAAAATCAATGCTCGTACTAAGCCACGTTTGCTTAAGCAAACTGGTAACATGCATCGATAAGCTCGGTGATGAGTTACAACCCGTTTTGTGCATTTCTAAAGACTTATTCAAATCATTTTTTAACGAGTCGCTGTCAATATCGTAAGCGCTCAAAATAATTCTAAAGTCATCAAGTTGTTGTTCAAGCATTGCTAATAACCAGTGCTCTAATTCAACAGTGAAGTGACTTCTGCTATTACAAATTGCAACAGCTTGTTCAAGACTCTTTTTGCACTCAGGGCTTAATTTTTCAACGAGTGTATTTAGCGTCATTGTAGACATAATATTTCCTTGTATTTATTTATCCTTTGAACGAAAGCTCAGAGACTTTGCCGTCTATAGTTGCTTTTTCTGAAAACAGAAAACTATTACAGCCTAATTGAAGTCGCTCTTTTAATAGTTGCTTTGCACCAAGTTTGTAGAAGTTTGCTTTTACTATTAGTGCATGCTGAATTTGATTACCAACAAAATCATTCACTATTTGATGGGCTAAATTCCAAAGCTCTTGCTGTGGTAGAAGACGGGCTGTTTGGTGCTCATTTTTGGGCTCAATAGTAACTTCTATCTTTGTTGAGATGTCCCAAACTTGCTTACCTGCTATTGCGTCAATACCAAGCCTTGCATGTTGTCCTGCAAAGCCCCCGCTGTTAATGCGGGTTTGCTCTGATTTTTTTAGTGGCTGCCACTGACCCACAAACTGATTTATGCTGACGTCACAACCTAAATAGAAAGTTAAAATATTTCGCAGATCAGCAATATTTCGCGTTTTTCGACTGAAAAGACCACTGAAATAAAGCTGATGAGGGGCATTGCCCCCACTCAAAAGTGCCAAAATTTTCGTGTGATTATCTTGATTGCTGTTAGCAAAATTAAGCGCGGGTTTATACTTTTTCCAAGCTCGGTAGTACAACGAAATCAAACGATGATTAAACATATCGTAAAAATCTCTCATTGTGCTGTCTTTGTAGCGCAATCTTTGCATCACCAATTCACTATAAAAGTGTGGCAATGCGCCTGAGCAACCGGTCATCCCCATAAATGATATTTCCATATCAAACTGAGTGATCCCTGCAACGCTTTTAGCAGGTTTTAATTTAGTTATCGCATTACCCGCAAAGCCAAACTTTTGTGTTGAACTAAACTTAATCAGCTCTAGTTTTGGCTGACAATCATAGCCAACTTTCCGGTAGTGCTGAGCCGTACTCGATAACTGCGACTCGATCACAAACACGGCTTTGTAAAAATCTATTTCTGTCGCGTTCTCGAGCAATTGAGCAATCATAGTAGCACCTCTGAACCGACTCTAGCTGGCCACTGATGATAAACTCTGTCTTGTTCTTTTAACTTTAGACTTAAGCGTGTAAAGCTATTAATTGATGCAAATTGCGAGAAAAAACAATCAAGAACTGAAGCAAAAAAGAACACCCCACTGCCAGCGTAATCATCATTTGCAAACGTAATTTCAATATCGGTACCTGTTGCAAATGCAACCCGCCCATTTTGCACAACTCGTGCAGTTGCGGGTTCAATTTTGACGCTATAGATATTATCAATCATCCCTTTTGATTGGGGTGTTGCTTTAAAATCATATAGTCTCAATGTTTCTTTCAATTTCTCTACGCTGTGCTCACCACTGAATGAATCAAGAGTCAGATGATTAATCAGTTGCCAACGAGTATTGCTACCCAACACAGGTCTTACCGCATGAGTAGGTGCAACTAGGCACCTGATTTTTTTGATGACATCGCCACGCTTTGGTAATGTAAAACCAAGTTCATCATCACCAAATGGTAAACTAGCTGGTAGATTACGGTTACTACACTGCGCCCGTGCTGTTACGACCGTATTTCCCTCACTGAGTGCTTGCGCACTATTTTCAAAGCCACCATTTACTAATGACAAATAAGTTTCGGTGCCCGCTTCTGCATAACCACCGGCCCAAAGGGCTGTTTCTCGTCGAGTATGCCAATAGAGATCTTTATGCTCTTGATATTTAGGGTGTGTTTGCGCATAAAAAGGCGTCACCAGCTGTTTATTCCCCTTGTGGTCAAATGCAACTACTTCTTCAAGACTAATAACTTCTGATATTTCAGAGTCGATATAACGTGGTGCAAGCTTATACTCATATTCGCTTAGCTCTGGGCGGATCGGTTCAAGTTCTTGTTCATATAAATTTATGATTGGCGTGCAGCCCAGCAAGAACATGTCTTTATCTACTTGCTTCTCCAACTCGCTCGACTCAACATCTAAATAAAAATAAAGCGTTGTAGTGCTTGCATTGCGTGGTAGTACAGAACGAATATTTTGTAACTCAAAAAACTTAAATTTTTCAGGAAAAATAAAGTTCTCGACTAATAGCCTATATGCTGATGATGAACGCATTGAATAAGGTACTACAGCCTCATGCTCCTCAAAACCAACTGATTTTAAATGAGTTTTAGAGAGGTAATGCACTCCCTCATCGCCATTATCTACTGCTATTCCGATACAATGTTTAAACAATAGCTCGTATACTTTGAGCGTATAATGCCATTGTCCATGAATATAAATTTTTAAATCATTTAGCTCTGTTTCATGCAATGAAACGCCATCATACTCACCTGTCAGTTGTAACTTAAAAATCGCTTTAGCTGGTTCATTAAACTTTGGTTTAGGCGCAATAAAAGGACTGTTATCAAACTGGGCAGCGGTTATCTCTACAGGCCACAAATTGGTATCAAAACAGCTTTGAAATTTACACTGTTTCATTCCTTCTACATTAGTTTCAAGCTCACTCCCACGCGGAATGATGACCCCAGTCGTTGATAGGTTTTCTGACTCTAACTTTACAATTGATAATGAAGGGATCGGTGCTTGGTAGTCAGGATAAAGCTGACCTAATAGCGCATCCGTTAACTCAGGAAAGCTATCATCAAGTTTTTGCCTAATGTTGGCAGTTAAAAATGCAAATGATTCGACTAACCTTGAAACATGAGGATCTTCTATCACTTCGTCTGTAAGTTTTAACCTGCCTGCCACTTTTGGGTATTTTTCTGCAAAGTCTTTCCCAAGGTGGCGCACATAAGCTAATTCACGATTGTAATACTTTAATAATTCATCATTCATAGTGAAGACTCATAGATTTTCATACCTAAACTAACTGGCTCAACTTCAGAGTTAAAACTGATGTATTCAGGCTCAGGATCGGCATATAACAAGGCATTAATTCTTAGGTTTAAAATGCGGTTAAGGGGTAGCTCTTCATCAACTAGCACTTCAACTTCAATAAACCTAGGCTCAAATCGCAAAATTGCATCTCGAACTTTTTCACATAACGCTGCTCGCCCCTCATGGGAACTTACAACCATGCTTGAAAAGTCTGGCAATCCATATGATAAACACGATGTTGCAAGCTCACTGTATTGACTTGGCCATGTATGCCACTGGATCCGAGCATTTAACAGTGCTTCGATATCTCGCCTAACGTAATTTTTTAAAAGTGATAAGCTGATACCATCCGTTCGCTGTGGCGAATCCTGTACTTCAGGCTCGTCATCTATCAAGCGGTCTAAAATTGATGCTTTGAGCGGCTGTTTGCTTGCAATCATGAAAATTTCACGCTCAATTAATGAAAGAGCCAAGTTCAGACAATAAAACCGCTTCATCATTTATGAACAGCATTTTCATCCCGCGGCCTAAATACATTTCTTCACTTATTTCATGCCATTCAGTCACTTGACCTAATTTTTCAATTTCGCTCTTTGAGTGTGGGTAAACAACTGGGATATGAGCAGTACCGACAGGTCCATCTTTGATAGTTACTTCAACGCGTAGCCAAATTTGCTCAACGATTGATTCTATTGGCTGAACTTCAAACTTTTCGATTTCATCGAAACGAGCTAAATAAAACTCGCCATTGGTACCCAAAAGTTCCAAATATGGGTTTAATGAATCATCAATATCTCTTATTGCAGTAAGTTGCTCATTTACTGTACTTATCCTGAGAGACTCAACTTTAGCTGCCTTTTCAGTCGCTGATTTAAAATCATCTTCGCGTAAATCGATATGCATCTGAAGAAATACTTCATCTAGCTCATCTGCTTCATGAAATAGCTTAGGGGCCGCTTTACCTTCGTAAAAATCCTGTCTTGCTTGCTCAGCTCTAATTAGGTGCCTTAAATTAACAGCGCCCACCGCTAGCTCAGGCGACTTTGTCACCATAAAATCTAATTGTTTATCAGCTTTTTCAAGCTCACCGTTCACACACAATAGTTCCGTGTAAGCACTGCGAATATCAAAGTTAAGTGGATCATCTTTTAGTTTCTGTGCGCAATACTCTAATGCATCAGCTAATTTTCCATTGCGAATACACTCATGGATCTTCTTCATTTCTATTCCTTTATTTGGTGATGAGGACTTAGTTCAGTCACTAATTTGATACTTGATATCATTTGATCAAGCTGAAAATGGGGTTGTAATTGTAAAACAGAAAAATAATGGCCTGGCCTCGATTTATTTTCAGTCACTTTTACTTTTGCATTCGCCAAAGGATACTTACTTCTTATTTGCTCTGAGGCAGAATCCGATGCTGTAGTGTAGTTGTTAACCCATGCTTGCAAACCTTGTTCACAGGCTTGGGCTGTACTATAAGAGCCAACTCGATCACGCGCTAACAGCTTTAAATAATGAGCAAAGCGTGAAACACATAAAATATATTGCAGCATAGACGATAAGCGAGCGTTTACAGTAGAAGCCTCACTATCGTAGTGTTTGGCTTGCTGAGCTGATGCATTACTATAAAAAACGAGATGCTCAGTATTTGTCACTGACGATGCTGGGATAAACCCAAGTTCAGAGAACTGCTTTTCTAATTTACTAGTCACAATCAAGTCTATTGGTGGCTTAGCTTCTTTTCTGTAAACATCGGTTGAAAAGTAATTTTTCGTCAATCCGGTAACGATGCCTTTAGATATTTTGCCAGGCTCAATGCCTCTTATTTGACCAAACCAACCACTTTCTGCATAAGCTCGCACTAATGTCGACACAAATTGGTAAGCGGCGTTTCCCCATAACATTTCTGTTTCAGGCGTGGTTATTTTTTCTGTATATAAAAAATCTAAGTGACGTGTGCCGTCGTTTTTATAGGGTGCTCTAACTAATACATGCGGCAATACAAGACCAACAAAACGCGCATCTTCCATGTTCCTAAAGCTACGCCACTTCGTATATTCGACCTGTTCAAACTGAGTATACAAATCAAATTGATAGCCTAAATCAGTAAAACTATTTGCACCAAATAAGCTTGCAGACACAGCAGTAATAAATGGCGAAAAAGAGGCTGCGGCTACTTTCGAAATTTCTTTTAAGGTGTCTATATCGTTGTAAATTGTACCCGGTGCATTGCCATTGGTTATTTCGTAATCACCAATCAATACACCAAAAGGCTCACCGCCTGGACGATCGAACTCATTTTGATAAATTAATTGGAAGAAGCTACTTTGATCAAAGTCGATTGCTTTATTAACATCTCTCGATAACGTATTCCAGTCACAATCTAACAGCCGTAACTTTACTTTTTTTTCTTTATCATTAAGTTCTGTTTGTAAAGTTAACCACCACAAATTGCGCCAGCTGGCTTCTAATTGTTGTAACTTGGGGTGATGTAATATTTGATCTAATTGCTTAGAAATAAGCGAATCAATTTTGACAATGGTCAGTTGCAAATATGAACTAATTGACTCTTTATCCCACTGTAAGGGGGAATCTGAAGAGCCTTCAAGCCATAATAACAACGCTTTAAATGTTTCTTTCTCATTAAGAAATCGTTCCAATAAAGCGCTATTTTCGAAGATATCAGACGCTGTATTATTTGAAATTACAGCGTCTTCTCCTATGAATGAAAACTCTTCACAGTTCATTTTGCATCATCCTTAATGCAGAAAGGGTTAGCCAATCTCAGGGATTTTGGCAACCAATCTAAGCGATGACGTAAGCTCTTCCATTTGTAACCATGGTCTTAACCATGCAACGGCATTGTAGGCTCCTGGTTGACCAGAAATTTCTTTCACAGAAACTTTTGCATCGGCTAGAGGGTAACGGGCTCTAATATCTTGACCACCGCCCTCTGTTGCATTGACATATGATAGTATCCAACGATTTAACCATGATTCAACATCTTCAGCTTCCATGTAGCTACCAATTTTATCGCGCGCCATAACTTTTAAATAATGAGCAAAACGTGATGTAGCCATTATATATGGCAAACGCGCAGAAATTGCAGCATTTGCAGTTGCATCAGGCGTTGAATAAACTTCTGGTTTCTGGCAAGTTTGACCACCAAAGAACACCGCGTAATCAGTATTTTTATAATGGCACAGTGGTAAGAAACCAAGCTTACTTAACTCTGCTTCACGTCGATCAGTAATACCAATCTCTGTTGGGCATTTAAGATCAGGATCACCATCATCACTAGTGAATATATGCGTCGGCAAACCTTCTACTTTACCGCCGCCTTCAGCGCCGCGAATAGCGGTACAAAAACCATATTGAGAGAATGCTTTTGTCATATTCGTTGCCATTGCGTAGGCAGCATTACTCCAACAATAATCAGCGTTATCGGTACTTACAGAGCGACCGGCAAGTTCATCAACTTCAAACTCTTCATAGTTGAATTCTTCAACCGGTTTAGATGCAGCACCGTAAGGTAAACGAGATAAAAATCTTGGCATTGTGAGTGAAACAAAGCGTGAATCATCGCTATCTCTAAATGAGCGCCATTTAGTGTATTCAAGAGATTCAAAAACTTTTTCAAGATCTCTTGGTTTAGTAAGCTCTTCCCAACTATCAAAACCAAAGAGTGAAGGTGATGATGCTGAAATGAACGGACAGAAACCCGCTGCAGCAACGTTTGACATTAAGCCAAGAGTTTCCACGTCTTCAGGGTGATTAGTAAATTCAAAATCACCTACAATAGTGCCGTAAGGTTCACCACCCGGTGTACCAAATTCTGACTCGTAGATTTTTTTGAATGTTTGGCTTTGATCAAACTCAACCGCTTTACTTAAATCTTTATGAAGTTCTTTCTTCTTCATATTAAGTACGCGAATTTTTAGAGTTGAGCCAGTATCTGAATTCATCACTAAATGATTTAGGCCACGCCATGAACCTTCTAATTTTTGAAAGTCTTCATGGTGCATAATAACACTGAGTTGTTTCGATATTTTTTGATCGATCATCTGAATCGCTTCATTGAAAGTCACTGTCATGTTTTTATTCCATTGAACAGTGCCTTTTAAAGCTTCTTCAGTTAATGTGCGTAGCAGCTCTTCAGCTCGACTTGCATCTGTTTGCTTAGTTGCGCCTATAGCTTGAGTTAATAACGATGCTGATTCAGTCGCTGTTGCTGTGTCTAATTCTTGGGCTAGTGTTTCGGTACTCATTTTTCAGACTCCTCTAACTTTAGCTCTTTAGCAATTGAGTCAAGACTCGCTGTGTTGCTTAACACTTCTTCTAAAACATTCTCTAGCTCTTCTGAGCGGTCAATCTTAGTCATTAAGTCACGAAGTTTATTACGTGTCTCCATTAGGTTACGCAATGGTTCAACTTGATTTACGACAGCTGCTGGCTCAAAGTCATCAATACTTTTAAAGTTGAGATCAACGCTAAATTTAGTGCCATCATCAGTTAAAGTATTATCGACATCTAACTTCAAAGAAGGGCTCATTTTCTTTAAAACATCGTTAAAGTTTTCTCTATCAATTTGGATAAAACGTCGGTCTTTTAAAGGTTTTAATACTTCTTGGTTATGACCTGAAAAATCCCCCATTACCCCAACCACAAAAGGCAGCTCTTTTTTTACAATTGCACCTTCAGTTTCAACGTCATAGGTAATGTGTACTCTTGGTTTACGTACACGTTTTAATTTGTCATGGATACTCATTCAAAACTCCTTTTACTCGGTTTCTGTTTCGCTAACTTTGATGCCAGACAGCTTAAAGTATCCGGTCCTAGCATCACTATCGGTTATTAATTCATTTAATAATTCTGGTAGCGATAATTCGCTCCATCGAATAACTTGTTCAATGGTGTAAGACATAGGTGAATGTGGCTCTGTCTTTCTAAAAAACTGCGCAATTTCTTGCAATTTGTTTATCGCATTTTCTCGGCTATTGATTTGGGTATCATTTCGAGAGGGATTCTCATCGACAGGTGTTTCGCCTTCAACTTGCTCATTTTCTTGCGGTTCTTGTATCGACTTCGCTTCAAGGGATTTAAGTTTGTCTTCACCTAAATGCAAAACTGCATTCAAACACTCTTCAAGTGCTTGTTTAATATAAGAGGTAGGCTGTGATTGCTCTGTAGCAGTATCAAGCGCACTGCTTAATGCACTAAATTCAGTAAGCGCCTCTTCGATATCATTTTTTAATGCTAGGAAAAGTTCAGCGGGAGTCTCTTGTGCACTTTTTACTATTAATTCAAAGTCAATTGCGCCCTGGGCTATTTTTTTTTCTCTCTTTTCTTCACTGAGACGTGAGACGTCATAGGCCTGCTGGTATTCCCAGTAAGTAAAAGCTTCGTAGTTTTGGCTATCTGTTAATGCGATACTTTTAATAGGGATGATCAGTGCCCCTTCACTTGCGACACCATTTAAACCAACTAATGCAGAGACCTTATCAGATATCTCATCACCATCATCAAGCATTGGATAAAGTGCATCAAAGTGGTTACTAACTAGCTCTTTTGCAACTTTGAAACCAAAAGCCAGTCCTTTAAAGCCGTGGATTCGACACAATGCCTCAGTAAACCACGCCAAATACTCAATATCTTTACTTTCTGTTTTTAATGCAGTGCTACACAATTCTAATAATGGTTGCCAATCACGTGCCAAAGACGCGATCCCTTCATCATCAACAAGCGCAAGTCTTTCAGCAGCACGTAGCTGATTGCGCATATCTTTTAAGGAATAGTACGTTGAGGTAGGAGATACATCTGATCTAGGCTCAATGCCTGCGAATGCATCTTCACTAATCGGAGCTAAATATTCATCAAAAACAAACATTCCATCGCCTTAAAAATTCCTTTTACACCCAAAATAGAGACGTAAAATAATACATCTCTTATTTATAATTTCAAGCCACAAAAGCATTAATTAAAATTAAATTACAAAAAATAAAATAATCAAACAAAAATTATCCAACTTATTAAAATAATATATTAGCTATTTAATAATAAGGGCACAGTCAAGTCATCATTAATCAATGTTTTATCATTAGAATTATCCAGCTTTTCATTTTTCACTAAAATAAAAGTAACATTATCTCTTGCACCACGCACAAGAGTGGAGTGAATTAATGCCATTCCTGAATCAATGATATTTTTAGGCGCTAAAGCAATACTAATTTCTGAATCACTTAACTCACCTGTTAAACCATCCGAGCAAAGTAAGAAAATATCATCAGTTAATAAGTCACCTTCAACAAAGTCGACAGACAGCTCACTTTGCACTCCCACCGCACGCGTAATTACGTTAGCTAAAGGATGGTTTATTGCCTCTTGCTCTGTTAGTAATCCTTCATCGATTAAATCATTAATCTGACTATGGTCCCGTGATAACTGCAACAAAGAGTTAGACCTGTATCTATATATTCTGCTATCACCTACCCACAGAGCAGAATATTTATTGTCTTTAAAAAACAGTACAGTAACGGTTGTACCGGCCGTTTTATTACTTAAAAAGTCACTGCTATATTCAAGCAGTTTCGTATTTGCACTTTGTATTGCTTTAATCAACATCTCGGTTGAAATTGATGAAACGGGTAACTCTTCAACTTCAGCCTTAATAACGTCAACTACTAGCTGACTTGCAAAATCGCCGGCTTCATGCCCACCCATGCCATCCGCTACAATCCAAAGGTTGTATTTATTAAGTTCAACATAAGCATCTTCGTTTAGCTCGCGAATAACTCCACGGTGAGACACTGCATAACTGATAAAATTTTTATTCACACTCACTTACCTGGGTATAATTCCATTCCCAATGCTGCCAACGTCCATCTAGCATTGCAGCCACTTGATTTACTGGTGGTAAACCTGCTGTAACAAAAACAACAGGCTTGATATCTATAGAACCGTGGGTCCACCAAACACTATAATCCCCATATTTATTGAGTAAGAGTGAATGCAATACATCATCGACAGTTCCACCACCTAACTCATCTCCTTGAAACTCAAAAACTACAGCAGATTTATTTTCATCTGGAGAAAGGCTTTTACTGAATATTTTAGCGGGTGAACGGCTCTCCTTAAGCGTACTCATCACCTTCTTCTGCCATAAACTTAAGTCTACACTGTCATCAAGTACAGATAACACAGCGTCTTCATAATCAAGAGACAGTTGATTCGAATTTAACGTCGCAATGGGAGTGCTATCGCTATCAACGAGGACCGTAAAAGGATAATGGCGCCCTACAGCATCAACACTTGGCAAAAGCGTTCCTTTTTTAGCACTACTCGTTATTAAATTTTCTGACAATGCAAAATGCCAAACTGGACTTGTTAAATAACGCTCTTGCCATTGAGCACCCAGTTGCTCTTTGCTGACTGCGATAGCAGCTTGTAACCAATGCTCCCAGTGCTCTGAAAACTGCTGACAAACTCCTTCTTGGACAAAGTCACCCAAAAATGGAACCTTGCCCAAATAGCCAATCCCTATAGCCTTGTCGGACATGAAAAACTCTCTATACTTGCGTTCCAAAATGGATGTCTAATTGAATTTGGCAACAATTCAACCATTGCATTATTACCTTGCAGCGAAAAGTGTAGCTCTAAGTCATTTTGTGTTTCGGCTCGCTGGGCCTTTAAATCATCTAACATTCGATAAAAAGACCATTCGCCACTGTAACTAGTATTGATTGTTCTGCCCCCATACGGTGGTGTAAACACAATTCTGGTTTTACTTTGGGCAACGTCTCCTGGCCAAACAATGCTCTTAACTTTCGGCGGACCATGCCTATAAATCATTGACTGACCATCTATTTCTATCATGAAACTGGAAATCGTTTGGTCTAATTTAATTGGCTTTAAACCAAACTCTATTCGCGGTGTATTGCTATTCCCATCAAAGAATACTTCGCGAATTCTGGCCGCTTGCTCAAACATTCTAAGTGCAGACTCGCTTACTCCTATATTTTTTTCAAAACGCCATGGGCTCTTACTCGTATCGACACTTGGTGCGATATAGGTCGTGAAGAAGTTATCAATAGTGCCTTCAGGCCCAAAGAAATCCGAAAAATCTTTAAGATTAATTTCTTTATCCGAGTGAGGTACTAGCGGGTAACGCCCTACAATTGCTGCGTTGTACTCTCGTAAAACACTGCTTCTCCAGATTTCGTTAAGGTGTTGATTGGCACTTTTTCTAGTGATGTTTGACGTATCTTGGCTTATGTTCAACAACCAATGACTGGCAGGATAAGGCAGCCCTTTACTTTGAAACTCAAGCTGACTTAGAAATTCTGGTTTATTTTTGCCACTTAATTGGTTCTTCACAGAAGACTTTAGTAAGCCACCACGATCAAGTTGATTTAAGTAAATATTTAGCTCTCTTAAACTTGCTTGTATTGTTTCGAGTTGCTGTGGTTCGATTTCTAAAATATCACTAAATGCTTCTTCTACTTGATGACCAGGAAGCTTGACCTCAAACTTTGGAGTTTCATTTGGTAAGTAACGCTTAAGTCTATTAGCCTTAGTATGCATAGCGACTTCAGCTGCATTTGCAGCCACTTTACCGGCAGCCTTTTGGTTTTCAGAAATAGGCAACTTAGTCAACTGAACATTTTTTTGAACCGTTGTAATAATATTTTTTATTGGCGCTTCAGGTCCCGCTAAAACATTAGTAACGCGAACACCTTCTGTTGGTGAATCGAACTCTTTTAAAGTCAGCTCATCGACAAACGAACGCCAGTAATAAATATAATCTTGAAAATACTTTTGCTCTAATTTCTTCTCGATCTCCGCTTTAGAAATATCGTATGTGTTTGCAGCTTCTTCACCGTAAACCCAACTACTTGCCATCAGATTACCCAGCATCTTGCTTTTCTCGACATTGAAGATGCCATGGTAACCATTATAAGTATAAAGGCCTGGAATACTTTTCATCGTAGCTTCAGGATTTTGAAAACTAAATTCTCTCGCGCTTTCGTAGCTTATAATGTCCGTTAGTTTTATTGGTGGAATGCTACTTTCCATAAAATCAGCTTGTAATCTTTGGTAAGCTCTTTCTGCGATTGGCAATTTTGTTAGTTCAGCTCTAGCAAGGCGAACAGCTTGATGATCTATTTCTTGCCCAGAAATACCATAATCGAGGAGTGCTCGTGTATGAGCCATTAAATCAGCACGATTGGTTACGTTAACATCACCCGGAAGAGCTCTTTCGTAGTAGGCGCTAAACCATGCAAGTAAATCATCTTGATTATAATGCTCAGGTTCAAATAACATCAGATAGCTACGCAGAGTCTCATATAAATAACTCAAATAGTCTGCTTGTTGTTCCATCTCAGATGTTAGCGCATTGAGTAGAAATGGTTCTAAGTATGTTTTTAAAGAACGTAAGTAGGCGCTTTTCGAAGCTTCTGTTAGCTCTTCAACTTTACTAAAACCATACGCTTCAAAGTCTTCTGCATTAATTTTATTAACAGGGAAGTTCTTTAGTGCATTAAAACGCTGATTCAAAATAATTAGATTACTTTTATCGACCGTATTTTGATCTAATACTTGATATTCAGCTAAAGCTTGATTCGTTTCATCTATTAGATCACTATTCCATGAAAAGCTAATAAACCAAGAAACACTTAATGTAATCAGTGTTATACATGTTACGGCTAGGCATGAAACGCGTAACCACTTACTTTGCTTTTCATGATGTTTGTTAGTACTTGCTAGATTCTGTTCAGGAAAAATAACACTTTCTAATAAACGCTTGATAAAAAAGCTTCTAGTTTGGTTAATATAATCTTTTTTTGCTGAGCTTTGATCACTCAACAAATTAGAAGGTGTTCCCTCTTGCGTTGCACTCGTAAGATAGACACCTCGAAATATTGGCAGGCTTTCATACGCATTTGGTGTAAATATTTCTTTCAAAAAAGAGTAACCAACACTCTGAAGAGCACGAAGTTGCTTCGGAAATTCAAACACTTTAGAGCGGTTCACTAAATCATGCTCGTTAATCAAACGTCGATTTAATAACGAAGTAAGGTTTGAAATTAATCCATGAAATTCTTTGTTAAACACTTCAATTTGATTGTCAGAATCAGTATCTAGTTCAAAAGTTACCCCCCAAACTTGCTCCGTTTCTTCATCACTGAGCTCACTAAAAAACTCTCTAAAGCCTTCAACCAAGTCGACTTTTGAAAAAATAACATACACAGGAAAGGTCATGCCAAGCTGCCCTTGAAGCTCCTGTAATCGTTGCTTTATCGCACGGGCATGTAAGTTACGCTCAGTTTTAGTTTGATTCATCAGTTCGGATATCCCCATACTGATGATCACACCATTTACAGGCCGCTTGGGTCTGTATTTTCTAAGTAGACCTAAAAAACCTTGCCATGCCTTTGAGTCATGTAAAGCATGGCTATTTTGTGTTGTGTAACGACCTGCGGTATCGATAATCACTGCTTTATTAGTAAACCACCAATCACAATTACGCGTACCACCAACACCGTGAATTAGGTCTGTGCCTAGCTTTTCCTTTAAAGGAAAATCAAGACCTGAGTTATTAATGAAGTTTGTTTTACCTGAACCAGGAGGGCCAATCATGATATACCATGGAAGCTGATAGATATTACGACCATTAAAAAGCTTAGCATCCTTCAATAACTCGATCGCCTCAACCATACGAGTTTTTAAGGTTTTAATTTCTTCTTGGACTTCATCTGCAGAATTAGCATCAACCTCAATCAGTTCTTCTGTCATGCTGGTATTTCGTTTGCTTTGATTTCTAAACTCAATCAATTTAACAACGGTATATACCAATAAAATTGCTAAAATTGTGATAGCACGAGCTGCAACACTTTCAAACGGTTTATAATCGGCGATCGCAATCAATGGGCCACCAAACCAAATAAGTAGGAAGAGAGCTAAAAAGCCAACAACAATCATTACCTTACGAGAAGTAGCAGCGTACATAGCGCGCTTGCACTTTTGAATAAAACTCATCACAACTCCATTAAAAAAGTAAGTCGATTTCAATTCGGCGGTTTAATGCCTTATCTGAATTCGTATTGCTCACTAAAGGCTCTGCTGAACCTTTTCCTTCTGGCCATAACCTTCCCATTAAGCCTGTATTCTTAGCCATTGAGTTTGCTACTTGTGTAGCCCTAGCTAATGATAAATGCCAATTCGAAGGATACTGACTGGTACTTATTGGGCTATCGTCGGTGTGACCTGTGATTAAGATTTTGCCTTTTGTTCCTTCAAGGCTTAGCGCTAACTTCTCTAAAATTGGTTGGAAAGACGGCAAAAGTATCGCTTCGCCTGAGTTAAACAAACTCTCATTATTTATTGTTATTCTAATTCTATCTGTTTGTTGCTCAACACTGACTATACCGCGTTGTATTTCAGTGTGTAATAACTGGGTTAACAAGTCCAATTGCTTACTTTTATTGCCTTCAACTTGTGAAGATGACAAAGGATGAACTAACTTCAAATTTTCAGCTGTTGCGTCAACTTGCTCATTAAGGCGCATGTTGAAAAACAAATAAACCACAAGCGCAATTAAAGCAAGCACCGAAATTACAACCCAAAGTGGAATTTGATTTCTTAGCTCCATACCTGCTGCAACACGGCTTTTCCAGCTAGGTGCTAAAAATTGGCTATGTGGTCCATCTATTTGATTAAGAATGTGGTAAATTCTATTACGGTAATCTTCTAGCTTACTTTCCCCGCTGGCTTCAACTCGAAACTTACCTTTAAAACCTAAATTTAAGCAGTGGTACTGTAGCTCTAAGAAGTTTCTGTTCATTTCTGGGTGTACTAAAGCATCATCAAGCAAAGTAAAAAAGTACTCACCACCAAATGTTTCTTTATGAAAAGTAGATAGCAAGCTCTCTTCAGCCCATTCCAGCGAACTCCATTTAGCATTTAATACAGCTTCATCGATAACAGCACATAGGCAATAACGTGCATTATTAATGACCGTAAGTTCAATAGATTTTGCACGTAGATTGGTTTCAAATCGCTTAATTGATTCAATAGCCCGATGCTTTAAAGCTGCTAGACTGTCAATTTGTGATGACTGATTAATAAAAATAATCAATGAAAAGCTGTCATTAGCTGCATCGAGTAATTCATTTTTAAAAATTGATACAGAACTAACATTCGCCTTTTCAGGTGAAGAGTGACTAAAAGAGACAACGGTTTTGTCACTCGAACCTTGTGATGCATCAGCATTTGATTTATCTCGGCTTAAACGGCCGGGACGTGGTTTGATTATTGTTTCATCCATTGAAACGCTTCCTTTTTAGCTTCTAATTGCCCAAAGAATTAAGTTTAAATCAGGGTAGTTGCCCGACAAATGAATAGCGATACCACCGCTTGATTTGAGTTTGCTCCAATGTTCACTGTTTTTATTGAGCTCAAAATAATGATACCCAGCATGGTAAGGCACTTGACGTGGAGCCGTAGGTAAGCCATTAATTGAGATCCCTGGCAATTGGTTATTTACTAAATCTCGGATCGACTCAACGCTACCAATCTTAATTTGCGAAGGTAATAGTTTTCTTAACTCTTCATGCGGAATACTCGCTTTAACTGCGAGTACAAATTGAGCAGAGTCAAGTATCGACTTATCTCTTAATGCACCAAATGAGATACCAAATTTGCTTTGTTCTAATTTAACTTCAGTGGCTGTTTGTTCAATCACCTGACTTAATGATTGATAGAGGAAGTTCACAACTTCTGCAAAAACAAACTGTAAATTTGTATGGTCATATTTAGGAAGTTGCGGTACCCGCTTGTTAACAGCACTAAAAGTTGCAAGTTCTCCTGCAAGCTCAATTAGTCGCGTGTAAAGCTCTCGCGGATGAACACGTGAATGCGTTAATAAGCTTTGAAAAACTGCATCATATTTATTAAGAGTTTGTAGCATCAGAAAATCGGCCACTGATGTACTACCTGCATACCCTTGGCACAGCCTCACTGCAATACTTTCAGCACGTTGCTTAATTAAGCCTGATACTTCTCTGACAAGCGCTGTTAAAGGCTTATTACTGCTAACATAGAGGCTTGGCGGAACATACTTAGAGTCAAGTTTAATTGCCCCTTCACTAGTCACTTCTGTAATTCTTGCAAGCGGCAGCAAGACATAACCTGATGTATCATCAGACATTAACATCAGTCTACTATGAAGCTTAGCAACTTGAATCATTTCTTGAGCTTGAGAGCCTAAACTGTCATCACTTACTGATAAATCTGCAACTCGGTAACGTGTCACCAATTCGTCGTCTTTAGAAGATAGATTAATGCCACTTCCTTTCAGAGCCGGTATTGCAAGGCATACTATTTCATCATAGGCACTTTTAGCTACAATCAAAGGCTCAGGAAGGTATTCATCGCCGGGCATCTGAATTGGGCATAAGTCTGCTGAAATAGCAGACAACTTATCAATGGCAAATTGGCCTGTTACAAGTAGCTCACTATTAATCTCAAGCTCTATTACTCCCCATGAATCAGGAACAGTGCCCTCTATAACTCTTCTAATTACACTAGAAACATGCTTATCTGCCTGTTGAAAGTGCTGAGGTCTTAAGAACATTCCTTCTGTCCATGCGACCCGCGTGTAATCACTCATGTTTATTCCTTTAATCTTTCATATATACAGCTAACGACTCAACATTTACGTCAATGTCATCATAGCCTGTTGGATCAACCTCTATTACCGCGCGCCAACGGGCTTTTTCAATATCTCTATAAGCGACTACAACACCAACAAAGCGAGTGTTTCTATTTAAATTCATTTTATATTCAATTGTTGAACCAGGCTGTAGCTCTAGCTCATCTTTTTTTAGAAGATCAGGCCCAAGTACTGCTTCAGGATTTTCATACAAACTAAAAAAATCTTGCGTATCGAAAATGGTGCGAGAGCTCAGTTCAAACACTTTGTAAACAACAGGTGAAGGACGATCAGAGATATCTGGATTTACATCTGAGGCCACTGAAATATTTAAATCAGTAGATGGGGGCACAAACTTATTTACTGTTGTACAGGCTGTTAAAAATACCCATAAAGCACCTACAAAGGTAAGCTTGAACTTCAACATTGCATTATTCCTTCATTGTAATACAGCTAATTTCCACCATTGTACGCCTTCAGAAAATCATCAGAAAATGCTAAAACGCCTTTAGCTTTAACATCATCTGTAATATCAGCATACAATTCGTTATATATACGCCAGCTAGAAGCACCACCATAAGCAGGCAATGAACTAAGCAACCCACCATTATTGCTTTGTGCTTTTATGCCATCGGGTGATAATTGTTCTAAAAGACCATTAAGTGCCCCTGTTGCACCTGCTAATAACCCTTGCTCGTGAAGTTTTGTATCAACAAAGCTTTCTTTAACTGCTTCATTCGCTGGCAAAAAACTTGCACTATTGCGAACAAAAAGATTCTGCATTACATCATCAATGGTTGCTGAAAACTTAAGTGGATTATTCTGTTCAACTTTAAACGTTGTGTGATTCAATTTAAGTTGATTCTTAATATTTGTTCGCTGGCGAATCAAATCCATCGAGCCTTCAAGGAAAAGCTTAAAGCACTCCCCCATACGCTGCCATGTGTCTTCATTTTGCAGCTCCGCTGATAGCTTTTCATTGACACTTAAGCCATTTAAAAATGAAGAGATTAACTTCGATGAGTTAGGAATTTGATTATCTTTTACAGGTGCGCTAACAGAGGCGTTATTTGCAGCAATTGCACTATTGCCATTATTAAACGGCTTACTATCGTTAACTGCTGGAGTGCTAATTACAGGCTCTTCTGCCGGTAATACAGGCACGCTATTTTCTTTTTCTTCTGCCGTAGCTGAAAGTTGTGCGAGTTCATCCCAATCCTCTGGAATGGGTTGACTCAGGCTTTGTTGTGAAAATATGTCGATATTATCACTCGGTGCTTCCGTAAAAGTAGGCGCTACTATTGCCTCTTCCAGCACATTTGAACTGTCATGAGCTACTTGTCGCTCAGCAGAGCCACTAAAATCTTCAGTTGAGCTCTTTAATTCAGGCTGTAATGGGTTAAATGAGTTGATTTGCGGCTCAAAACCTTGTGGTTGATTAGCTTGCTGGATTGTAGATTCAATTTGATAGTCACCAATAGTGAAAACATCACCATCACTAAGGCGGTGCTTATTTTCTTTACCTAAAGGAGATACAGAAAAGTTTACAAATAGTCCATTGGTTGAGTAGTCATATACATAAAAGCCATCAGTTTCTTTTACGATTTTGCCATGACGGCCAGATATTACTTTTTCAGGATCAGGTAAATACCAATCACACTGTTCTGAACGACCAAAAGTTAATTCATTTTTTACTACTTTTTTCGCATCTATCTCAGGAGACAGCCTGTGATAACTGGTAACATTTAGAATCACTTCCATTTGATTGTTAGTCCCATAAATACAAACATTCTAATAGGATAAAATACTTCACGGAATAAAGTCAACGCGCAAAAATACCCAAATTTGAAATTTAAAATAATTTTAAAAAACAAAATAAAAGAACATAAAGTAGTACCCACTTAAAAACCAAACCTTAAGCACTATTTCATTAATATAAACTGAATGATTGCTTATTGGTGTATTTTTTGTAAAATATGCACCAGTCAAAAGGAGATTGATTTTATAAAAAGGAATTATAATGACTTCTGAAAACGATAAAACACGTATTGCCTCAATAAAAAATAAAAATGCAATACAAAAAGAAAGCAAGCTTCATCTAATTGGTAAAACACTCGCAAAACGCTATTTAATTGAAGAATTAATTGGCGAAGGTGGGATGGGTTATATTTACCGAGCGCGAGACACCTATCTAAATACTCATTCTAATCAAGATGATATTGTAGCAATAAAAGTATTACATCCAGAGCTAGCTGACTCTGAAGATGCGTTATTGTTGTTGAAAGATGAGACTATTAAAACTCGCGCTCTCTCTCATCCTAACATTGTGAGAGTTTTTTCTGCTGCATCAAGTGACATGTACCATTTTGTAGTAATGGAATGGATTGAAGGTGAAACTCTTGAGCAATTAATTAAAAGAAATAAACCCAGTGGTTTATCTCAAAAAAGAGCTAAGCCTATCATAAATCAGCTAATCGATGCCCTTACTTATGCCCACTCTAAGGGAATAGTTCATAGTGATTTAAAGCCTTCAAACATAATTCTTGACTCACAAGGAAACTTAAAAATCTTGGATTTTGGAATTGCAAAGACAAATCTACATGAAGATAAATATGCAGCTCCAGCTAACGATGAACAACCTAATAGCAATGGATATACTCCTACTTATGCGAGTCCTGAGCAATTAAATGGAGGCAAACCTTCCGCCAAAGACGATGTATTTGCATTTGGCTGCCTCGTATTTGAGTTATTAACAAGCAAGCATCCGTACAATAGAGTCGCTGCAAATCAAGTAGCAAAAGATACAAGTGTCAAGAAACCAAGCAATTGCTCTATCAGTGTTTGGCTCAAACTCAAAAAATGCATTTCACTTGATGCTGCAAATCGTCCTAAATCATTGTCCGAAATTAGGTCCGAACTAAACAATAATAGAACCACTCTATTTATCCATGCAGCTTGCTACGCTTTACTTCTTGGCGGTGCTGGTTACCTTTACTTCTCTCAAAGTGATACACAGCAATTGATTGAAGCAAACTATCAGAACTCGCTCGCAAAAGTTGAACAACTTGAAACATGGATGGGTTGGTCTAGTGATGGCTTACCACAACGCCTAAATGAAATACCTCCACAATATAAAGTTTTAAAAGAAGGGCTTTTAGCTGTCCATCAAAATAAAATCGTAGAAAAATATTCTCAGCAGGTTGAAGATTTACCACGAACTTCCATAAATACAAGAGCGTATGATGAAGCTATTCATATCTATGACGAAGCGAAAAAGGTCTACCCTGATTCTGAAACACTAAGTAATAAACTCGAAAGTTTACTTACTGAAAGGCAGTCGATCCTTTCTGATCTTAGCTATCGTCTGGATGTACTTTTATCGCAATCGAGGTATACCGAGAGCGGTGACAATAATATAGATAGCCTTGTATCTCAAATAAACATTATTGATTCTAGTTTTGTATACGCACCCAACCAAGAACACATAGATAATTTCAAACTAGCTGTTTTAAGCTCGATTGAAAACGAGGATTTCGTTACACAGAAAAGGCTACTTGATGTAGGTGAATTAGTTTTTTCAAATACTTCAGAACTTGAGCCACTCGTTACTGCGTTGAGGAAAAAAGAGTCAGCCATGATCGCTTTAGCTGAATATAAGAAAAAAATCAGTGAGGGGATCACAGTCAGTTACCCTGACGATGACGCAAAGATTTTTTATCAAGAAAAGTTAGCAAAGTTTAGCTCTCAACTAGCTAATGTTTCAGACTATAAGCAGCTTATCGAATTTGATGAGTCATTTAGCAAAGAAGCAGAAATTTTCCCTGAGTCATTTGAGCCTATTTTAATGATCAAAGATCAGATAGCGACAACGTATATTTCTATGGCAAGCAGCTTAATGAAAGTAAAAATGTACCGAACGGCAGAGAAGCTAGTTGAACGCAGTGAAGAAATACGGAAGAGTCTAGAAAATACCCTCTAACTCAGTAACTTAAATAATCAAGCGTCAGAGAAGAGCAATTTTGCAAAGTTTTACTTTTGAAAACACCACTCTTCTTCTTTCACGTTTACTAAATAGTGTAATTAAATGGAGTAATTATGAAAAAATTAAGTCTGGCTTGTGCGTTAGTAATACTAGCGGGCTGCTCATCAACTACAGAAGTTTCACCGGAGCCAGAGCCAATTGTAGAGCCTGTAGCTGAAGTGGTAGAAGAAGTACCTGTAATTTCATTAACGGTAGTCACAACACCTGATGATGCGCGCGTTCGTATTATGAATATTAAACCTGTTTATGAAGATGGTATTGAACTTGATGAAGGTAAGTACGACATTGAAGTAACCAAGCCAGGTTACTTAACTTACCGCAAATGGGTTGTTGTTGATAAGAAAACAATTCTAACAATTGAACTTGATAGCATTGAATCAATTCAAGCTGCTCAATAAGTGGTTTTAACAAAAAAGGAAAGCTGTTGCTTTCCTTTTTTGAGCTTCTTTTAAATTAACTTAAAATAATACAGCGACCATATCGCACTACAATTAACAATAACTGTTAACCAGAGTACAGCAATAAAACTGCGTTTTTTAGATTTGTGTCTCAACCATTGCTGTGCAATGAATGAACCTGGCCAACCGCCGATTAACCCTAATATATGCAGTGTACGCTCAGGTACTCTTATAACATGCTCGCCATGTTGCATTGCTAAACGTTTATCCCAGCCATACACCAAAAAGCTTATTAAGCTCGCTACACTGTAAGTGCCTGCAATAAAGTAGGTAATATTAAGTTGCCATGATGTCAGCCATAGCAGCGCTAAAAACAACAATGAAAATGTAATTAATGTTTTCTTAATCAACGAAGTATCACCTATACTGTGCAAAACAAATTAATTTTATCGGGGCGCTATTATGGCATACCTAAAATCGCTTTTACTATCAATCTGCCTGTGTTCGCTTTCTGTTATGGCAGCAGAGCAACAACTTGATGACAAGCTAAAAGTGTTTGAACCTTACTTAGGCACGTGGCAGTCAGACTTTAATGTCGCAGCAGGTAAACCTGCGGTGCAAGATGTGAGTACCTGGCAACGCGCGCTCAATGGCACGGCTATTAAAACCATTCACTCTATCAATGAAGGTGAATATGGTGGTGAGTCGATGATTTTTTGGGACAATAAAAAGCAGTCTTTGGTGTTTTATTACTTCACTACAGCTGGGTTTTACACCCAAGGCACTATGAATGTACTTAGCCCTACTCAGTTTGTTGCTTATGAAAATGTAACGGGTAATAAAGATGGGATCACTAAAGTCAAATCGACAAGCGAGTTTAAAGATAACAGCTTTGTAGTGTCGACCTCTTACCTTAAAAAAGGTCAATGGACAAAACCCGATACCCGAACTTACACCCGCAGCGAAAAAACGGTTAAGTTTAAGTAAGCTATACCCAAACCACCTCAAGATGCAGAAACTCGCACCTTGAGGTGGTTTGGGTATATAGCCGTGCTTTATTTATTACTTAATAAATTTTTTAAACGGCTGATCAACAGGCGTATCAGCTAAATGGTTCGTATAATTACTCATCACTTTTTGTGCTAAACCTAGAACAATTTCTAATAATTGCTGATTTCCATAACCCGCACTGTAAAACTCTTCTAACTCACTTTCGTCAATTACACCTCGGTTGCGCGTCATTGCTAAGGTTGTATTTCTTAAAGTTTCTAACTTGGGATCAGCAAGTGGAGTTTTATTAACTAACGCATCAACAATCTCTTGATCAACCTTCATACTCGCAGCGATTGCACTATGTGCAGGTACACAATAATGACAATTATGTTCAACATTAATTGTTTGCCAAACAACTGTCAGCTCTTGAGCATTAAACGATGTTTTTTGAAATAACTCATGAAGCACTTGGTAACCTTCAAGTAGTGTAGGTGCCTCTGCCATCACGGCATGTAAATTTGGCAACATACCGAAGGCTGATACTGAGTTATCGATAAGTGCTTTTGAGCCCTCTGGCGCGGTTTCTTTTGTGTAGAGTTCAAAGTTTTTCATGTTATCTCCTATCGTGTCTGACTAAGATTTATGATTAGCCTAGTTGTTTTTGAGCAGTTGTTCAAGTTAAAATTGAACAACTGCTCAATTTTGGTGTTCGTCATGGTCAATAAAGTTAAATTCAATCGCGATGAAGTAATCACGAAGGCACAAATGCTATTTTGGAAAAAGGGTTTTTCTACAACATCTACCCGTGATCTCCAAACGGTCGTTGATATGCGCCCAGGCAGTATTTATTCAGCGTTTGGTTCAAAAGAAGGTTTATATTCAGAGTCTTTAAAAGTCTATGCTACGCAACTTCAGCTGTTGCTAGCGAGCCATATTGAGAATAGCGAAACAGTGCTTGATGGCTTACATGCATTTGTTGTTACGGTACTTGAAAGTGCTGAAGATGGATGTGAAGTATGTATGTTAATCAAAGCAAGTACAGAATTCGATCACACTCAGCCTAAACTTAAAAGGTTAACCGATGACCTTTTGCAGCAGTTTGAACACGACTTATCGACTCTATTTGATATTGCACAACAGCGTGGTGAACTACCCAACACTCATAGTCCGCTAGAATATGCTCGTTTATTTCAGATACAATTTACTGGCTTAAGAAGTTATTTACACAGGCCAATGTCGAAACCGATGACTGAGCAGCTTATTGGTATGATGTTCACACTTATAAAAAATTATTAAAGGGTAAGGCGCTTATCACCTTACCCTTATATATTAATGCCTAAAGTCAGCCATTAATGCAGGAATACCTGGCAGCATACCTACCATCGCCATCACGCTTGTTAAGATAACAAACATCACTAATGGAATAATCCAGCGGCTCATTGGAGACAGCTCAGAGCTTCGCTCTTTACAACCAATTAAGCCCAAATTGTCGAGCAACATAGTTAATGACCAACCAAATGCAGGGTTCACTAAGGTCGAGGAAAACACCACAATAGCAGCCGATTGCGTAGTTTTACCTTCACGGGTCATTTCCATGCCAGCTTCAAGAAGTGGGATAAACACACCAACTATTAGCGCGACGCATAACACGGGTTGCCAAATAGCTAAATCCATTGGGTAGCCCCAAATACTGGCAATGATACAAAATAATGCCGTTAATACCGCCCCCGCAGGAATTGGGCGTTTAGCGATGGCTGCTGGCACGATGTAGGTTCCCCATGACGAGGTAAAGTTAGAGCCGCCTAACAATGAACCAAATGTCTGGCGGATTGAAGCACTAAACATGGTATCGTCAATGTTCATTTGTACTTTTTCAGTGCGTTCTGGGTAACTAATTTTTTGGAATACTTGATGTCCTAAAAAGTCAGGTGACCACATGGCAACCGCAAGCACCGCGAATGGCAAGACCACTACAAAGCTCTCTAGGGTTGGTAATCCCAGCATCCAACCGGTATTTTCACCCCACCAATACATTGGGTTCATATTTGGTAAACCCGGTGCTGTTTTAAACTCAAACGGCGCCCCCAGTAAAAATGCAATTAAACCGCCAAGCAAGCAACTTAATGGCACGGCTAACCAACGTTTTTTGTAATGCTCAAGTAAGGCGTACAACACGATAGTCGACAAAATCACAATGAAAGCGATATGGGTCATATCAATGCCTTCAGCCCATGCATACAGCTTTTTAACCTGTGAAATCGTACCAATAAAGCCAAGGTAAAGCAGTAAACCGCCACACACGCCTCGGCTGGTTAACCCCGCCAGTAAACTCCCGCCTTTACTAAGCGCCAGTAATAGGCCAAACGCCCCTATCAGCAAACCAAAAGCCATTGGGTGACCACCCGCTGCCACCACTATCGGGATCAAAGGAATAAGCGGCCCATGCGTACCCGCTAAGTTTGCTGTTGGTAAAAAGAAGCCCGAAAATAATAAAATGAAGATCGATACAATTAACAGCTCATAACGCACGTTTTCTAAAATAAAACCTTCGCCTAAGCCCAGTGGCGCTGCAAATGTTGCAGCAATTGCACCCACCATGACCACCTTGCCTATGGTCCCTGCCATGGCAGGGATAGAGTCTTCTAATTCAAACCGATAGTCACGAAATGGTAAATTTGGACGCCAACGCTCAGGCTGCATAATTTGTAATTCGTGTTCAAGGTATTCGTCACGACTCGAAAATTCACTGCTGGGTTTATGAAGATCTTGATAGCTTTGTTGCTTCTTATTCATAAGTTCTCCTACTACCTATCTTTAAAAATTGTGTGAGTTTTTATTATGCAGTTAGGGTAAAGCAGCCTGACGTAAAACACGATTAGGCAAAAGGTAGGGTATGAATTTATAAAATAGGTGTTTTTAATAAACTGAGAGCATCCGAAAATAAATTTAATACATTGATATAAATAGCTTTATTTATAAAAAATGCTTTGAAAGAGTAAGCTAAAGGTTATTTTTCAAGCACATTAACTATTAGTCTAATAAATTGTATGAATAGCAGACAATCAAGTTGTTAAGTCACAGAAGACTAGCGTCACGCTTGCTTGGCGCGCGAAACACGTTTCACGCCTACGTCCAAGGGTTTAACTTTTGAGTGGTGGTTAATTATTCATGACTAAAGTCATTCCTACGAGAGATAGAAACGAGGTGCGAGGTGCGAGGTGCGAGGTGCGAGCATGAGCTTAAGTTTCTTTGCACTATACGACTAGTAATTAATTAACGGCTCTGATAATAATACACTGAATATGGAAGAAAACGAGCTATAAGCCCGTTAAGTTTAATGGAATTACTATCCTAGTGAGGTTCAAATGGAAATTGAAGTAACCAGACCAAAACAATATCATGATAAAATTAGAGATTACACTTTATGGGCCGATTCTAAAAAGATCGGAAAAATCAAACCCAACTCTTTAACCAACTACACAATACCTGACGACGCTAGATTTATCTGGTTCTCCATTGATTGGTGCTCTAGCCCTAAACTTTCTGTCAAAGATATTCAATCAAATAAAGTAACTGTTTCGAACACTATGAGCAGTAACTTACTATCGGGTCTATTTTTACCCATTTATTACGTTACTTTTGGTAAAAATAAATATCTAACAATTACGAGCGATGTATAACCACCCTTAATCGATTTCAGATTCGATTACTTCATCGCATAACGATATTTTTACCCTTCGTCGCGGCATAAAGCCGCTGCGACCTGTAGGCGTCACGCTTGCTTGGCGCACGAAACACGTTTCACGCCTACGGCCAAGGTTTACTTTTGTGTGGTGATTAATCATTCATGACTAAAGTCATCCCTACGATAAATAGATACAAGATGCGAGCTTGTAGCAGCGATTTCACATCGCGTTTTTCTCGCATCTCTTATCTCGCAACTAGAACTTATAGCTCCCTCTCTATTTCGTTTTTAACTTATTCAACTCATCATCTTGTTGTGCAACAAGTGCATTAAGAGTTTGGCTACCATCACCGGCTTGGGTAGATAGCTCAGCGAGTTGTGATGCGGCATCTGAAATTAACGTCAGGTTGCGGTTTATTTCTTCTGTGACCGAGCTTTGCTCTTCTGCAGCCGTTGCAATGTGGGTAATTTGTTGCGTGATTTCGTCTACTTTAACTACAACTTCGTGTAATGCATCAAATGCAACTGAGGTTTCATCTACCGCGGTCTGTGCACGCACAACACCTTGTTCAATAACCTTAGACGCATTACCTACTTCTAGCTGTAAGCTGTCAATTAAACCACTGATGTCATCGGTTGATGAACGCGTTTTTGAAGCAAGGGCCCTTACTTCATCAGCCACCACCGCAAAGCCACGACCTTGTTCACCAGCCCTTGCTGCTTCAATTGCCGCATTCAGTGCAAGTAAGTTTGTTTGCTCTGCAATCGTTCGGATCACGTCTAAAATTTGTGTAATGTCGTTACTGCGTGCCGCAACTTTTTCGACCGCTTGATTAGCCTCTTTAATTTCGTCCGACATGGTTTTAACTTGGGTAACCGCAGACGACAAGCTCGATTCACTGCTAACAACTAAACCATTTATTTCATCGGCTTGTTGCGCTGACTGCTCTGAGGCTCTTGCAACTTCAAGGGCTGTTGCGCTCATTTCGTTCATAGCGGTCACTACGCTCTCAATTTCTTGGAATTGAGCTTGAACGTTGTGCTTAGTATCAACAGCAACACTAGTCGCTAGGTGAGCCTGCTCTTTGGTTTGCGTTGATACATTCTTAAGCTCACCAATTAAATCGCGCAATTTAGCAAGAAACGCGTTAAAGCCAGTTGCTAATGCGATTAGCTCAGCGTGAGTATCAACATGTAAGGTCTGAGTTAAGTCACCTTCAGCACTAGCAAGGTTATCAACGCGCTTTTGAATCTGCTGTAATGGTGCCACAATTGTACGGATCACTAAGGTCATGATCACAAAGGCTGCACCAGCAATAATAATACCCGTCACCAAAATCAAACCGCCTAGTGTGTTGGCATTTTCACTCATGCTATTTGCTAGCGCTTGAGGCCCTTCAAGGGCAAGCTCGGCGGGTACTTCAATCAGTAAGTTCCACTGTGTTTTAGCAAGCTTTATGGTAATTGGGTAGTTAACTAAATACTCATCACCGACTTTAAATACACCACTTTGCTTTTTCGCTTTTACGTAATTGTCTAAAGTGCTTTTAGCCACCGCCTCTTTTAACGGTCTGCCAAGCTTATCTTTGTAATGGCTGCTACCAACCACTAAATCGAGTGAGCTTAATAAAGTGACGCGAGCTTTGCCGTTATACAATTCTTTTGAGAGTTGCTCGGTCATGCTTTGAAATACAGGCAATGTTAAATCAACCCCGGCAACACCAATAAATTCGTTATCACGAAGAATGGGCACAGTTAAAGAGGTCATCATTTCAGAATAACCAGGGGTGATTTCGTATAAGTAGGGTTCCATAATACATGGCACTTTGGTGTCTTTTACACACAAGTACCACTCAGCTTCACGCTGACCAAATTCATTGAGCGTATCCACATATTTTTCAGCCGCATCGTCAACTGCCTGCTGTTCTATGCTGCCATCTCTATTACGAGTAAAGTAGATTTCTAAAGTACCTACACCAGCAACTGAGTGATCATATCCACTAATAAAATTAGCATCTCGGCCATCAAACGCATTTGCTTCAAATTGCGAATAAATAGATGAAAGAATAGTATTTTTTTGTAGCAAAGAGCGATTTAACTCAACCACCGCATCTCGAGTTAAGGTGCCTGCTGCATCGTGATCCCCTAAGATTGCTGCAAATGAGTAAGGTACTCGATAGGCTTCGTTTATGAAACCTGCAACTTGTTCACCATACGCTACGGCATTTGAGGCTAGCTTTTCTTCAACTTCGGCGACAATCAGCTTTTCTGATTGCGCAGCTAAATCTTGGTTACTGCTCGATAATTGCCACCATAAAACACTTGATAAAACAAAAACGGTTATGAAAATGCTTCCAACTGTAAGCCATAACAACTTTTTCGCTAACGCTAACTGCCGCATTGATTCTTCCTGCTACTATTATAAATCACCTTTAGTTTAGACCATTTGACTGGTTTCATTAGGATAAATATAAAAAAAGTATGATTTCTAATAATTAAAAAGTAAGTTAATAATCAGCTAAATTAATAATAAACACCAATAGGCGAAAACAATGCAGCAACACACATTTGATTTTGACCAAATTATTATAGGCTCGGGATTTGGTGGCTCTGTGAGTGCGCTTCGCCTAAGCGAAAAAGGTAACCGGGTTTTAGTACTTGAAAAAGGTCTTCGCCGCGAAGATAAAGAGTTTCCAAAGACCAACCTAGATATCAAAAACTATATGTGGCAGCCAGAAATTGGCCTTAAAGGCTGCATTCAATTTTCGTTTACCAGCAAAGTCGCAGTGTTACATGGCGTTGGTGTTGGCGGTGGCTCACAAATTTATGCCAATGTGCACCTTATTCCTGATGATGAAGTCTTTCAATCTCCTGCTTGGACACGGATAAAATCAGACTGGAAAGACAGCCTCATGCCCTACTATGGCCTTGCACAGCGCATGTTAGGTAGCGCCAAAAATACCTATACCAATGTTGCCGATCACACACTAAAAGACATTGCTGATCAGATGGGGCAAGGCGACTCATTCAAAACCGTGAACACCGGGGTGCTTTTTGCAAAACCCGGCGAAGCCTATAAAAAAGAGCTACCCGACCCATACTTTAATGGCGATGGTCCGAGGCGAAATACCTGCCATTACTGTGGTAGCTGCATGATTGGTTGTCGCCATAATGCCAAAAATACTTTAATGAAAAATTACCTGTACTTTGCCGAACGCAACGGTGTAGAAATAAGACCTAGCTCTGAAGTAATCAAAATCATCCCGCTTAATGCAGATGGCAGCGCCGGATACAAAATTAAAATTAAAGATACCAGCCATCGCAATAGCCATATTTATACGCTGACAACACGGGGCGTCGTGCTAAGCGCAGGGGTCATGGGCACCGTGCCTTTGCTTTTAAAAATGCGCGATAAAGACAAAACACTGCCCAATATTTCAGCTTGGCTAGGCCAGCAAATTCGCACTAACTCAGAAACCCTCACCACCGCGAACAATACCACTAAAAAAGTTGATGATGGCGTTGCGATCAGCTCATTTATTTCGGTCGACAAAGACACCAACATTGAAATTTGCCGGTTTAGAGAAGGCGCTGATGGCACATGGCTATATTTACCTTACGTTCCTATGGTGACAGGCAAAGGCCTCAAGCGTATTGCTAAGTTTTTAGTGAATACACTGCGCCATCCAATAAAAACAGCTAAAGTATTGCGGCCAAAAGGCAAAGCCCGCAGCTCAATTGTATTTTTGGTGATGCAAAAATCCGAGGCGTTTATTCACCTTGAATGGCGACGCAAGTGGTATCGGTTATTTAAAAACAGCATTACTGCGGTGCAAAAAGACAATGACACGCCGCTTAGCGTTAGTTTTCCAAAAGCAGAAGAAGCAACCAAACTCTACGCCGAAAAACTCGGTGGCGTGCCCGGTTCAGCCTTAACTGAAGTGCTCTTTGGTGCCCCAATGACGGCGCATATAATGAGTGGAGTCGCCATGGGCACTGATGCCTCTAACGGCGTTGTTGATAGCTCAGGTGAAGTGTTCGGCTATCAAAACCTACGTGTTATTGACGGCTCAATCATACCCGGAAATTTAGGGGTAAACCCATCATTAACCATTACCGCATTGTCGGAATACGCAATGAGCCAAATACCGGTATTCGATGCAGCCCGAGCAAGCAAGATAAAGCCAATACAATTTAGTGAACCACGCGAAGGTCTAGTATCAGCACTTACTGGTTCAGGCGATTTAGCAAAGTCGATTGCTGAAAAACAAAAAAGCCGTGCATAAAGCACGGCCTATTTTGGTAAATAGCGATTAGATCACTGATAACTCTACAGCAATGTTACCGCGTGTTGCGTTTGAGTATGGGCATACTTCGTGCGCTTTATTAACCAATGCAAGAGCGGTCTCTTTATCAAGATCACCTACCGATACCGCAAGCTTAACTGCAATACCAAAACCTCCTTCTATAGGACCAATTGATACTTCAGAGTTAATGTGGGTATCTGCTGGTAATTTAATTTTTGCTTGGCCTGCCACTAACTTTAATGCGCCGATAAAACAAGCCGCGTAACCAGCTGCAAATAACTGCTCAGGGTTTGTACCTTGACCATCATCACCACCTAACCCTTTAGGAGTTGATAGTGCCACATCTAAACGACCATCGTCTGATTTTGCTGTGCCTTCACGGCCACCTGTTGCTGTTGCTTTTGCTGTGTATGCGACGCTTTGTAGTTCTTTCATGATTACTCTCCTAATTGAGTGAAAATATATTTTGCATGCAAAGTATATTAGATCAGCTTTTTCGGGATTGCAAATACTTTGCATGCAAATTAAAATACTCGTATTGAATTTTGAGGATCGTGCATGAAATACCCACAACTAAAATTAGATAACCAGCTATGCCACCACTTGTATATGGCATCGAATGGGATTGCCCGTGCGTATCGAGATTCTCTCAATCAATTAGATTTAACCTACCCGCAGTACGTAGTTATGATGGCGCTGTGGGAAAAAGATCAGATCAGTATTGCTGAATTACTTGAAAAAACCGCCATTGATGGCGGTGCGATGACGCAAATTTTGAAAAAAATGAGCGATAAAGCATTGTTGTCGATCACTAAGGATAGCCATGATAAACGCAAACGACTCGTGCAGCTCGAAGCCAAAGGCAAGGCGATGCAAGATCAAGCCGCTGAGATACCGTCGCAAATTCGTTGTCGCTTCCCGAGCATTAACGAACAACAAGCACTGCAACTAATTGAATTACTCGATTTAGTAAATAGTGACCTTAATTAACAAAAATTATTTGAAAGTGAATTTGGATTACACCTCTTTTTAATATAATTCTATACGCTATAGTGTTTAAAACTCATCAATACGGACACCATTATGAAAGCATTTGGATACACTACAGCAACCCCAACGTTATCTGACTCATCATTACAAGCGATTGAATTAGCTGATCCCGTTGCGACAGGTCACGACATTCTTGTAGCGGTAGAAGCAATCTCAGTAAACCCTGTAGATACTAAAATTCGCGCTAACGTTTCACCAGACAATGGCTACAAAGTTATTGGCTGGGACGCCGTGGGGACGGTTAAAGCTGTTGGCGACAAAGTATCGTTATTTAATGTCGGTGACCGTGTGTTTTATGCTGGCGACTTAACGCGCCAAGGCAGTAATGCTGAGCTGCAACTTGTTGATGAACGCATTGTCGGTCTTGCACCAACAAGCCTGAGTAATAGTGAAGCAGCCGCCCTGCCCTTAACAAGTATTACGGCATGGGAGCTATTGTTTGACCGCTTACAGATTGAAAAATCTCAAAACAATAAGCCAGCCTCTGTATTAGTAATAGGTGCCGCAGGTGGTGTAGGCTCAATTTTAGTGCAGCTTGCCAAACAGCTTACCAATTTAACCGTTGTTGGTACCGCCGCACGAGAAGAAAGCGCCAACTGGCTTAAAGGTTTAGGTGTTGATCATGTACTTGATCATAGCAAAAACCTTAACGAGCAACGTCTTGCGGCCGACCTGAATGAATTTGATTACGTAGTGAGCTTAACGCACACCGACCAACACCTTGATAGCATTATGGAAGTGATCAAGCCACAAGGTAAATTGGCACTGATCGACGACCCTGCAAGCTTTGATATTTTGAAGTTAAAGCGTAAAAGTATTTCGTTGCATTGGGAGTTTATGTATACCCGCTCAATGTTCCAAACCGATGATATGATTGCCCAGCATCAGCTTCTATCAGAGCTTGCCACCTTGGTTGATAACGGCACAATTAAAACAACATTGGGTGAGCATTTAGGTAAGATAAACGTAGCAAACCTTATTAAAGCCCATGGGATTTTAGAATCTCACAAAGCTCGCGGAAAGCTTGTGTTGGAGGGGTTTGAGTAACGAGGTACGAGTTGCAAGGTGCGAGCTGCAAGGTGCGAGTTGCGAGTTGCGAAGGGAAAGTTAGCGAGAGTAACGTTGCTAGTTGCTAGTTGCTAGTTGCTAGTTGCTAGTTGCTAGTTGCTAGTTGCTAGTTGCTAGTTGCTAGTTGCTAGTCAATATTAGTCTAAAATCAAATTAGCGCTGAGAGTTTAGCGCTAATTTGCTAATTATTTTTCAGGTATATTCTCGAGGAGTTCTTTAATTGATAGCTCACCTACAGTTTGATTTGTGTCAAGTTGAAACGATAGTGCTGATTGGAAAAAAATGTTAATCCCTAAAATGAAAAACAAAGCTGGAATTACCATGTATAAAAGTCCACTAACTTTCCCGCCATCAAACTCTTCTTTTATAATTTTATTGAACAACCGAGTATTAATATAAAAAAGATATAGCGAAAGACCATACAAGCACGCTGAAGTAGCTCTATGAATTACATTAAAATATTCGACAGAGCTAACATAGAAAAAACTTTTGGTAGCTAAGAAAAAGACTAATCCACAGAGACCAAAATTCCTGATAGTATCAAAAATATCTTTAACTTTTACCTTATCATCATCCCATCTACTCATACCAATTCCTTGTCCATACTTTAAATATAGGAGTAAAACTTCAATTACGATTATCAGTAACAAACATCATATAGTTAACATCACAAATCAACAACAACAGTTTCATAGGCAATGCAAACACGCATCATTAAAGTGCATTACTGCATTTGCCTTTCACTATTTTAGTGCCTGATTTTAGGGACACCCAAACCACCACAAATTAACCTATTGATTTTTAATGAATTTGAATTTAATAAAGGGTTGGCACAGATCTTCCAATAGTGAGTATGAACTGGCACTAACAAGGAGACTAACGTGACTAACTTCTTTCACACTCTTTATCTACTTTGGCGATTAGACATCAGCACATGGCATATACATGAAGCAAACGATCCGCATAATGTTGCTGATTTGGAGCGTCGCTATGTTAAATAATGACCCTGCATTTGTTGAAGCGCTAAAAAAAATTTCGGTGCACCAACTGACAATCACCGAAGCGTCTGAGCAGTACCACATTCCTAAGCGTGTGTTGTATAAAGCCGCACGACAGCAACAAGTTAAACAGAACAAACAAAAAGCGTATTTAATTGCCACTCAGAAACGCCTTCAACAAAGTTTGCGTCATGTCGAATTAGAGTTAGCTGGCTTCAGCTAAATAACTTCTGTATGGTTAAAATACATGCACAAAAATGATGGACAAAGTATGCACGCAGTAGAAGTTAATTTTGATGGCTTAGTGGGGCCTACTCACAATTACGCGGGATTATCGTATGGCAATGTCGCTTCACTAAGTCATGCCTCTTCACATTCAAACCCTAAAGAGGCTGTACTTCAAGGCCTTGAAAAAATGAAGGCGATGCACGAGTTAGGACTAGAGCAAGGTATCTTTGCACCTCATGCTCGCCCCGACATTAATGTGCTAAAACGACTGGGCTTTACAGGCACCGATAGCCAGATTATTGAAAAAGCATTTAAAGCCGACCCAGTTTTACTGCGAGCTTGTTACAGTGCATCGGCCATGTGGACAGCCAATGCTGGCACTATCTCGCCTTCAGCCGATACTCTTGATGGCAAAGTACACTTTACGGCTGCTAACTTAAATAATAAGTTTCACCGCTCGCTAGAACCCGTTACAACTACAGCATTATTAAAAGCCATGTTTAACGATGAGCGTTACTTTAGCCATCATACGCATTTACCTGAACAAGGCTTTTTTGGTGATGAAGGCGCCGCAAATCATAATCGATTATGCGACAGCCATGCAGATACAGGGCTTGAGATCTTTGTTTATGGGGCAAGTAGTTTTAATAGCGCCTTACCAAAACCTGTTAAATTTCCTGCAAGACAATCTCTTGAGGCTTCGCAAGCAGTTGCCCGTTTGCATCAGCTAAAGCCAGAAAATCAGTTATTTATTCAACAAAATCCAGATGTGATAGATCAAGGTGTCTTTCATAACGATGTGATCGCTGTGGCCAATGGCAATGTACTTTTATGCCACGAACAAGCCTTTTTGCACCAAGCAGATACGCTAAAACAGATTAAACAAGCCTACCTTGGCAACAAGCCGCTACATATTATTGAAGTGCCAACCAATAAAGTGAGCATTACAGATGCTGTAAGCAGCTATTTATTTAATAGCCAATTAATTACCTTAAGTGATGACAGCATGATGCTGGTTGCACCTAAAGAGTGTCAGCGCAATCAAGCTGTTCACGATTACATTCAAGAAATGATTTTGGCTGATAACCCTGTTCAGCAAGTGCGCTTTTTTGACTTGCGCCAAAGCATGCAAAATGGCGGTGGCCCTGCTTGTTTACGCTTGCGTGTTGCACTCAATTCGGACGAACTAGCCGCGGTCAATCCGGGTGTACGATTCAGCGAAGAAAAATATACTCAATTAGTAAGTTGGGCGAATAAGCATTATCGTGACTCGTTAAGTAGTGACGACTTTGCCGACCCGATGCTTTTAACCGAAAGCTATCAGGCACTTGATGAGCTAACCAGCTTACTTAACTTAGGTTCTGTGTATCCATTTCAACAAGAATAAATAATGAAAATTAAAGCTGTGCATTCTATAAAAGGGGTGTCGAAATCCCTTAATAATTTGCTGATTGATAGCGTGGCCAGTGGCGCATCAATTGGCTTTATTGCTCCTTTATCATTACAGTCAGCACACGACTACTGGCAAGGGGTTGATAAAGATTTAGCAACGCCTTACCGTAGGCTTTACCTTGCCCTAGATGGTGATACGGTGATTGGCTCAGTGCAGCTTTCTTTATGCGCCAAAGCTAATGGCGCTCACCGCGGTGAAGTAGAAAAGCTCATGGTGCACAGCGAATATCAAGGCCAAGGAATTGCAAAACAATTGATGAATAGCCTAGAGACCGACGCGCGTATTTTAGGTATTCAATTACTATTACTTGATACCCGCCAAGGTGACACTGCCTCATATTTGTATCGTAAACTCGATTATATTGAAGCTGGCACTATTCCTGGATTTGCGAAAAGTTCCTCTGGTGAATTTGATGCAACAGTGTATTTTTATAAGCAGGTCGCATAAACCAGCTTCAATAGCCTATCGATCTAACCATAAAGTCGACTAATAAAACTTTTGAAAAGTACTAAACTAGTACTGCGGATTTTTATTAGGAGCGATAAATGGCGCTATCAATACAGCAACGGGTACTCTTTCTAGCCCTACTTCCCCCTCTACTCATTGCAATTATGCTGACACTCTACAACTATGTGCAATCAAAACACAGTGGTGCACAAACCGTTGAAAGTTTTGCAACACAAATGGAAAATGACCGTAAGTCTGAAGTTAGCAATTACCAAAAAATTGCCATGAGCTCGATTGCTAACCTCATCGCACAAGATGATGGCTCTAATACTGAGCAACTACAAAACCAAGCAAAAAGCATTTTACGTAATTTGCGTTTTGATGATGCTGGCGATACTGGCTATGTGTTTGTTTATGATGTAAAAGGTGTCAATATTGCCCATGGCGTTAACACCTCTCTTGAGGGTAAAAACCTTTATGATTTCAAAGATCCTAATGGGGTTTATCTGATACGAGAGCTGATTGATGCTGCAAAGAACGGCGGTGGTTATGTGCAGTATTCTTGGAAAAATACCAATGGCAGTGTGAATCCTAAGCTCGGCTATGCCGCTTTAGTAGCAAAATGGAATTGGGTGCTAGGAACAGGTTTTTGGATCAGTGGTCTTGAGCAACAAGTCGCAGCGACAGAACAACGCGTTAATGAAGGTATCGATAATGCCTTTATAAACACCATCATCGCTTCTGTATTTGCTGTCGCAATTACCGCAGCGATTGCAGTGGTGGTATCGCGCAGTATTACTAGCCCTTTGCACACAACCGTACTAGCAATGAACGATATATCACAAGGTGATGGCGATTTAACCCAACGTTTAATGGTGAAACGAGACGATGAACTCGGCAAACTTGGCAGTTCGTTTAACCGCTTTGCCGATGACGTTGGTAAAATGGTTATTGATATTCGCCAATCATCGCAATCGATGAATCAAGCGTCACATAAGCTCAACGAGCTACTTGCCAATATGCATGCAGGTATTAATCGCCAACATGAAGAAAGTGAACAAGTTGCAACCGCAATAAACGAAATGTCGGCGGCGTCAATGGAAGTTGCACGCAGTGCGCAAGAGGCCTCAACTGCTGCTGAGCATGCCGATCATTTAGTCAAACAGGCTAACAACCAGTTGCTCATTGCCATAAAGGTGATTAACGGCCTTGCTAGACAAGTTGATGAAGGGGCGAATGCGGTCGATCAGCTTAATCAACAATCGAGTCAAATTGGTAGTGTGCTTGATGTGATCAGAAACATTGCCGAGCAAACAAACCTACTAGCACTAAATGCGGCAATTGAATCAGCCCGAGCTGGTGAAGCGGGTCGTGGCTTTGCGGTGGTGGCTGATGAAGTGCGAACGCTTGCAAAACGCACGCAAGATAGCACTCATGAAATAGAGGCGATGATTGAGCAAGTACAACAAGGAACAACAACTGTAAATAACATTATGCAGTCAATCAAATCAGGCAGTGCAACCAGTGTTAATGAAGCGGGCGAAGTCGAAAAAGCACTCAATGAAGTATTGCTTTCGGTTAACACTATCACGTCACAAAATGCACAAATAGCCACAGCTGCTGAAGAGCAAACATCAGTGTCTGAAGCGATTAACCAAAACATGACGACCATTGTCGATATTGCGAATAAAACCGCCAATGATACCGATGTAGCCACATCGTACATGCACGAGCTGATAAACACAGCAACTCAGTTAGAACAAAATGTAAGTCGTTATAAAACCTAATATCTAGCGCCATAGTTAAGCAGGTAAATGTGCCTGCTTAACAAAAGTCATTGGTCTTTTGTAAGTTCTTTAACCAATCAAACAAATCGTTATCGTAGCGCTTTAAGCGTTGTTGGTGTTTGTCATTAAGGCTATAAAAAGGCGCAAAGCAAATATATTTTTCACCCATAACAAGCACTAATCGCAAACCAAAAAACGAGTAATGGTGAATAAATTGCACTTGTCTTGCATGCATATGGCGACATTGCCCGAATAAGTTGCGGTAATGCACACCGTGGCGGCATACCGTTAAATTGCGTTTTGAATTGAATACAAGTACCGCTAATAGTAATGAAACAGAGCACAACAAAAAACTAAAAAGTAAATTACTTACCTCTGATTTACTATTCATAAACCCCACTAGTAAAAGCATATTAACTGCACTTAATAATGCCCAGCTCATAAGCTCAAAGCGCTTTTCCAAGTCAATGACCTTCATTTTTGTTCCTCGAATTTATTTTTTGCGATGGTGTCAGCAAAATGTGGAAGGAAAATGGATTTACCTAAAAAGCATTCTAAATTTGCAGTTATTTTTTATTCTGACTTTCAGCTTGTTACATAAAAGGTACAAAGGTGTTAATCGAAACTTACTATTAGCAATTCAAGTTACATTAAGTTTTAGTTATTACACTGCTAATAAATTTTTAGAACACAAAGGGAAGAAATGATGAACTTTAAAACTACATTACTTAGCAGCGCCGTTTTATTTGCACTTGTTGGTTGTGGCTCAGATAACGACAAGAACGACTCGGTTGATCCTCAGCCGCAAACTGCACAGTTCACATTAGGTGTGTCTGATGCACCAGTGACAGGTTTAAAAGCTGTAAATGTTGTGTTTGATTCAATCACATTGAAAACCCAAGGTGGTGAAGAATTCACGTTTGAGACCCGTGAAGATGATGATGAAACCATGCCTGAAATGGTTAACTTATTAGACTACACAGGTGATGATGTATTTTCTTTATTAGAAGATGAAGAAGTGCCTGCTGGCGAATATCAATGGATCCGTGCAGATGTGATCAATGGTGACACAAACGATTTAACCATGACTTCGCATGTTGTTTACGAAGATGACAGCATTGCACCACTGGTTGTTAAACGTAAAGGCAACGATGGTGTCGGTGAAATCCAACTGGATGGCTTTACCCTTAACCAAGCTGGTAACGACTTTGTTATTGAATTTGACCTTAAAAAGTCATTAGTTGATCCACAAAATAATGATGAGATCTTCTTAAAACCACGCGGTGTTCGCTTAGAAAACCTTGCTGAATCTGAAGATATCGAAGGCACTGTAAGCGACGTACTTATCGCTAACTGTGAAACAGATAATATCGATATAGCACTAGAAGATGGCTCATTCGGTCATGCTGTTTACCTATATAGCAGCGATGTTGAAATGCCAATGGACAACTATGAAGTTAACGAAGATGAAACACCATTAGATGCACCTCTTGCAACGGCGGATGTTGTGTTCGATAGCGAAGATAACCAATACGAATTTGAACTTGCGTTCATTCAACCAGGTGACTATCAACTTGCTTATACCTGCGCAGCGCACATCGATGACGTAGAAACGCAAGACGAAGCATTTACGCTTTATCAAGTAAAACCTATTACAGTAACACCGGGTGAAGACTTAGACGTGTCTTTCACTGTTTCTGAATAATATTGGCATACCCCATTAAAAAGCCCGCACTGCGGGCTTTTTAATTATTGGCCACCCATTTAGCGACTCCTAGTGCTTCCATCACAAACTCAACAGATAATGCAGCTAAAATTAACCCCATAATTCGCGTTAGTATCGATGCACCGCCAACCCCAATAACTTTCAAAATTCGCTCACTTAATAACAGCAATAATAAAGTGATCAATAACACTACCAGCATTGTTATTGCCGAAATTACTTGTTCCTGAACGCTATAAATATGGTTATCGGTAATTAGAATAACCGCTAAAATTGCACCCGGCGATGCTGTTGCGGGAATTGCTAAAGGGAATACAGAAATATCGTGCTGTGACTCAACATCACCTTGCTGGGCCTCCTCAGCAAAAATCATTTGTAGACCGAACAGAAATAAAATAATGCCACCAGCAACTTGGAACGACAACAAACTAATACCCATTGCAGTTAACAGCAACTGCCCTATGACAATCGCTCCAATTAATACAATGGCAGCATAACCCACCGTTTTAAAAGCAGTCTTTCGCCTCCTATCGGCAGGCAATTTAGCTGTTAAAGCAGCAAACAACGCCATTGTGCCGATAGGGTCTATTGTTGCCCAAATGACTAAAAAATCATGCAAAACTTTATCTAACATATGTACCTTAAAATGAGAATACACTCCTTTTACATTAGCAATTTTTTGCACTAATAAGTATTACACAGATCCTTGAGTTATTGAGCTGCAGATTTTTAGAGCCTTTTTGTAACGATTTAATGACAGGAAAACTCTTTATTAGCCAAATACTAAAACCAGCATAGCCTCCCCTTGTAGCTATGCTGGTTTTCTCGTTGTTACTATCTGAATATGTTAATATTATAAGCCTTACCCAAACAGCCTAGGCTTTGTTATGACATCGCGTATTCTCAAATCGATTTTTTACTCATCTTTTCTATTAGGCTCTGCTGTATTTTTGCAAGGTTGCCAAGAACAACCTCAATCAGATCAAATTGCCGTCACTGGCGGGCTTATACAAGGGCAAAAAGAAGGACGTTTTATTGCCTATAAAGGCATTCCGTATGCTGCAGCTCCGGTGGGAGAGTTACGCTGGCGAGCACCGCAACCTGTGTCCAAGTGGCAAGGTGTAAAAGCACTTAACGATTACGCGCCTGACTGTATGCAAAAGCCGTTTGTAACCGATGCAGCACCGCTGACAACAACCCCTTCGGAAGATTGCCTTTATTTAAATGTGTTTAAACCCACTAAACCCAGCGATGCTCCTTATCCCGTTGTTGTATGGATACACGGTGGTGGCTTTGTAAATGGTGGCGCATCACCCGCTGTTTACTCGGGTGAAAGCTTTGCTAAACAAGGGGTTATTTTTGTTAGCTTTAATTATCGCCTAGGCCGATTTGGCTTTTTTGCGCACCCTGCCCTTAGTCGTTTTGAGAACGATGCACTGGGCAATTACGCTTTGATGGATCAAATTGCAGCCCTTGAATGGGTGAAACAAAATATAGCTCAATTTGGTGGTGATGCTGAAAAAGTGACACTCATGGGTGAATCTGCAGGAGGCGCATCGGTACATGCGATGATGCAAACCCCTGCAGCTAATGGCTTATTCCAGCAAGCGATTATTATGTCAGCGGGAGGACGAGAGCTATTTAAGCAGTTGCCACTTAATAGTGATGATGAAACCGTGTTAAGCGCCGAAAAAATTGGCGAAAACTTTGCCAAACAACACACCATTTTAGGCAGTGATGAAAATGCCCTTGCTGCACTACGTGAGTTATCGGCACAAGACGTGGTTGATAACCTAAATTTGAGCACATTAAACCGACAAAATGATGATGAACCTACGTACGTTGGCGGGCCAATTATTGATGGCACTATCATCAATTCTGCGACAGAAGCGCGCTTGAGTAAAGGTACATTTAGCCATGTCGCGACTATGGTTGGCACAACAGATATGGATTTAGGCTTTGCTAATTTTGCTTCTAAAGATGCGCTATTCGCGAGTTTTGCTCCGTACAGTACACAAGCAAAAATGACTTACGATGCAAGCGGCGAAACGCCATTGCCTTTACTCAATTACCAAGTTGGGCAAGATGCTTTGATGCAAGAGCCTGCAAGGTTCGTTGCAAAACGTGTGACAGATATGGGGAAAGATGCCTTTTTATATCGTTTTGGTTATGTGGCGCAAACTTTAGATAAACCCGGTGCAGAGCACGCCAGCGAAATCCCATACTTTTTCAATACTGTGGCTGCTAAATATGGGCACGTTACCACTGAGCAAGATAAGCAAGCTGCTAAAATAATGCACCGTTATGTGACGAACTTTATTAAATTAGGCACACCAAATGGCCCAGGTTTACCGACTTGGCAAGCATATCAAAATGATGAATCTTTTATACTGCAAATGAGTAAGTCAGGGACTGCAGAGTTTTTACCGGACCCCTTACAAGCGCGGTTAAACATCACAGCAACAAAAGCTGAAAAGTAATAATTAAATAAGGCGCTTAATAAGCGCCTTATTTTTATCCTTGCTGCTGAACATACTCAAGCGCTGTCATCTTGTGGTATGTCACATTAGGATGAAATACATGAGTAGGATCTGGGTCTACTACTTCAATTGGCGTGCCTTGACTGCGTGCAATATCGAGTGCCATTTGCGTAATATTGACGCTAAACGAGGTGCCGATAAAGACGATTTTATCGGCATCGAGCATGCGCTGTTGCGCCTCAGAAATTCGATAAAGTTCAGTGTAGTATTCGTCAAATAACAACACGTAAGGCTTAAACGATTCGTTGAGCTTAGGGCTTTCATTATTAATATTGAACACCTCAAGCAAGGAGTGGTGGAGGTTATCTTCGTTGACTTTATCCCACGGTGCGTTAAAAGCCATCACATCGTCACCTTGATGGTGAAACAGTGTCATTTGATCTAAGCGACCATGAATAGCAATAAAATCAGTGTTTCCCGCTTTACCATCAAGGCCATCGATATTTTGCGTAATGAGATTTTTATCACTCAACCAATGATGAACCTCATTAGGGCCGTGATGGCGATAGGTTGCAAAACGATGATAATACCAAGCTAAAAATTCGCGAGGGTTGTTTTCGTACATAGCACGGGTTGCCATTTCCATCGGCGTATAATTTTTGCTACCAATGGTCCAATAACCATCTTCACCACGAAAGGTTGGTATACCGCTAGCGGCACTCACTCCCGCTCCAGTAATATAGAGTGTATTCATAGAGATAACTTTACCTTGTAACCAAGCGCATCGGCTGTCACTTGTTGATTATTGTCCATACCACCCAGACGATACAAACTTCCTTGGTGCTCTAATAAACCTCGATGATCCATACTCGCGGTATCGGCTTTTGGCATCACCTGCCAGGTGTTTTTGTCAACATCAAAGCGCCAAACATGATCACTCGCTGGTGCAGGTTTGCCATCGTATCCCATGCCATTGTAGTTATATGGGTTATCAGAGCCTCCCATCATATAAATATCGCCATTAAAACTGGTTGCTGCCATACGGTAATGGGCAACACCTGTAGGGTGCGGCACGGTACGCCAATCTATTTTTAATGGGTTATCAGCATCAATCGTGCCTTTTAAACACTGTGCAACAGCAGCAAAAGAGCGGCGCTTATCAGCATTCGCCTGTGTTTTAACGCCATCACACACCAATAGAGTGTTTCCACTAATTGCCGCTGCTTGGCCAAACACCGGTTGACCTAAAAACGGCGAAGCCTGTTGCCAAGTATCTGTTTGCGTATCATACACTTGTACTAAGTTAACATTACCATCGTTATGCCAACCACTGACCAAATAGATATAACGCTGCTGGTACTTAAGTGCCACACTGTCATCCACCGGAACAGGCATACTGGCAAGTTGCGTATATGAATTAGAGAGCACATCATAGCGATATACATCGGGTGTAGAGATTTCTTGATGATCGGCGCTAACGGTATATCCACCAAATACATAGGCATGCTTACCCACACCTACTGCGGTACTCGCCAAACGGCCAGTAAGGGGCAATGTACTTGGTACGGCTTTAGCTGCTTGCCACGCGTTATCGCCCACTTTAAGGACCCACACTTTATTGTGAACATCGGTATGTGCTTTGCCTGAACTCAAGCCCATAAAGCTTAGGAAGTAAGCTTGTTCATCAATAACAACTTTGGCGACAGCATTGTTTGCGACGGGTTCAGGTAAAGCAGGAATGGTTGCAAGTGCAATAGAAAATAACAGACTCATAAATTAAACAGGTAACTTAACACGTCGCTTAAGAATACCATTTTATGAGCCTGAATAAAGGCTCGCTATTAGTAAGCAATACTAATACGTTGATTTAAATGCGCTGCCGACTGTGCTTCATCAAGCATCGCTTTAGCATAATCAGTAACTGATATTTTGCTTTCGCCATTTGCATCAGTAAAGAAGCTGTCGCCACCAACACGGTACGGGCCTTCTGACTCCCCAGGGTAAATGACCGCTGCCGGTGATACAAAAGTCCAAGCTGTATCTGCTGCTGATGCTCTAAATACATCAAGTGCCTCACCTTGAGCAATGGCTTCTGCTTTGTATTCAGCAGGAAAATCTGGGCTTGATACCAGAGTTACACCGGGTGCCACTTCTAAGCTACCTGCACCGCCCACCCATAAAATGCGTGTACCAGTACCTGCAAGCGAGTTTAGTAATTGCTTTGCCGTGTTTGCAACAATTTCATGATTCCCTAAAGCACGACCACCAATTGCCGCAATAACAACATCACTACCTGCAGCTGCAGTTGCGATATCGTCTTTAGTTAAATCAAATTCAGTCACAGTGACGTTATCTTGGGTTACTTTACTTGCGTCTCTAACTAATACATTAACTTGATGACCACGTGCGATTGCTTCTGAAGTAATGTGGCTGCCAATCCAACCTGTTGCGCCAATAACTGCTAATTTCATGAGGAATTCTCCGTTGTTTGTTTCAATGATTGCAGTTTACTTGTTCACCAATTACTGATAAATACACTATATAGATACATATTGTTTCATTTTAAGATACCAATGGATAAACTCACTTCAATTACTAGCTTTGTCGAAGTTGCCCGTACAGGCAGTTTTACTCAGGCTGCAGAGCATTTAGGTTTAAGCCGATTACAAGTTTCTAGGCATATTCAAGATATTGAAAAGTGGCTAAATTTAAGATTGTTTCATCGCACAACACGCAAAGTGAGTTTAACAATTCAAGGCGAAGAAGCCCTTAGCTATTGCCAGCAAATATTAAATCAAGTGTCTGATTTACAAAGCCGAGCACACAGTCATAACAACGAATTGGTAGGTACCATTCGCGTTGCCTCCCCGATTGGGCTTGGCCAACATAAGCTATTTGATGCCATTGAAGAGTTTACCAAACGCCACCCGCAGACGCGCTTTGAACTGTTACTTTCAGATAGTTTATCGCAGCTGGTTGATGACCGCGTTGATATCGCTTTGCGTTACATCCACCAGCCCGATGAAGGTCTTATTGCCCGTAAGCTAATGTATATCGCAACCGCCGTATGTGCCTCTAACGATTATTTAGCTGTGCACCCACAGATTTTTGAGCCGAGTGACTTAACCGCACACAATTGCCTTGTTCATAACAAACACACTATTTGGCAATTTCAACACGGCGACAACACACAAAAAGTGACCGTGAAGGGCAACATTGTTGCCAACGATATGGGGGTGCTTCTAAAAGCAGCAAAACAAGGAATCGGGGTGGCTCACCTACCATGCGATCTCGCCAATGACTATTTGGCATCGGGTGAGCTTGTAAAAGTACTGCCAGAGCATACTACTATGGGCTCTCACTTATGGGCGGTGTATTTATCGCGTAACTTCCAACAAAATGTGGTGAGAGCGTTCATCGACTTTTTAGCAGAGCACTGGCAACACGATATTTTATAATCTAAACCTGCTGCAAATACGTATAAGCTACAAAAAGGAGCCGTAATGCAGCACTTAGATCATGAAGTATCACGCATCATAGAGATGGCGTGGGAAGACAGAACCCCGTTTGAAGCAATAAACCAACAGTTTGGTTTAAATGAAAAAAACGTTATTGCACTGATGCGTGAGCAATTAACGAGCTCAAGTTTTAAACTCTGGCGAAAGCGCGTATCAGGGAGACAAAGTAAACATATTAAACTTCGCCATCCCGATATTTTAAGAGGTTATTGTAAAACTCAATATAAGCACAGGTAACACTATTTAAGTTGGTCAGCGAACTGACCAACCGCATCGACCACTTTTTGTGCGCCATTTTGAATATCTGACATAACTTTGCCAGATTCAGTTGCTAGGCTGTAGCCTTGTTCAGCTTTGCTCTTACCTTGTTCTATAACTTCAACTGTGTTTTGAGTCAGTGCCCTGTTTTGCTGTACAACATCAACAATTTCAACAGTCGCTTTTGAAGTACGTGAAGCGAGTTGTCTTACCTCATCAGCAACAACAGCAAAGCCCCTTCCTTGTTCGCCAGCACGGGCGGCTTCAATCGCTGCATTAAGCGCTAATAGGTTTGTCTGATCAGCAATACTACTGATACTTTGAACTATATTTGCGATTTGCTGAGACTGTTTATCAAGTGCTGTGATCTCATTTGCTGCTTGTTCCATTTTATTTGCAAGTTCATCCATAACACTAACCATATTACTGAGTACTTCAGCCCCTTGATGAGCGATTTGATCAGTTTCAGTCGAGGTACTATAAGCAATGTCAGCTGCTTGAGACACAGCTATTTCACGATTTACTTGATCAGTAATCACCGTTGCAAACTTAACAACCTTATAAAGCTCCCCTTGTTCACTAAACACAGGATTATATGTGGCTTCTAACCACACGGGATCACCATACTTATTAACACGTTTGAATCGAGAGGAAACAAACTCACCTTTTTGTAGTTTCTGCCAAAATGCCGCGTACTCTGATGAGCTTGCTTCTTCAGGTGAACAAAACATACTATGGTGCTTACCAATAATTTCGTGTTCTTTATAGCCGACACCCAGTAAAAATTGCTGATTTGCTTTTAATACATGACCCGTTAAATCAAACTCGATTACGGCCATAGAGCGATGAATTGCTTTTACTAAATCCTGGTTTTCGCGTGACGATTCAATCGTGCGTGTTAATGCATTTGCATGCAATGTAAAATGAAGAAATTGGTTTTGCTTATTTACCACAGGATGAACGAACACTCTTAGCCAAGCCTCTTCACCTTTAGCATTGACCAACTGAACGGCTCCTGCCCATGGCTTTTTGTTTTGTAGTGCGTGTTTAAAGTTCAGATAGTGTTCTGTTTTTCGCGCCAATTGCGGCACTAAATCAAGTAATGCAATCCCATCAAGTTGATTTGCGCTAAAACCCAGTTCAATTTGAACTTGGGGATTAGTATCAATAACACAGCCTTTGCCATCAAGCGTTAATGTAAGCATTAGCTCATCAAGATTTTGCTTTATTTGAGAAACCCTAAATAATTCGTCTTCAAGATTGGTTATTTTATTTTTTAGTGGCTTGGTAGAAAACATGGGGTACATCACTTCATTGCTAAATTAAAATTCAAACAGTGAACTCATTTACTTAAAAAGTTACTGAATATTAAACTATTACAATATATCCCTATATTTCTATGATATGGAGTTTCAAGAAGTGAGACAAGGTATTCCTTCCAATTCGCAAAAAATAGGAGAAGCTTTAAGGAAATTGAACCGCATTGATAACACAGCAAAATTTCGTTATTAGGTTGCTTATAATACTCTACAGCTGCATCAATGCAGATGCCTAAGGCTTATTGCAAATTAAAATCACTTATTTAACTGGTTAGCAAACTGGCCAACTGCATCAACAACTTGCTGTGCTCCATGCTGAATATCTGCCATTACTTGTCCTGATTCATTCGACAAAGCAAGACCTTGCTCTGCTTTGACTTTCCCTTGTTCTATAACCTTTACTGTATTTTGAGTTAATGATTGATTTCGCTGAACAACTTCCACAATCTCTTCAGTTGCTTTAGATGTCCGAGATGCTAATTGCCTAACCTCATCTGCAACCACCGCAAAACCACGGCCTTGCTCACCTGCACGAGCAGCTTCAATTGCAGCGTTAAGCGCTAATAAATTAGTTTGATCAGCAATACTACTAATGCTTTGTACAATACTTGCTATATGTTGCGACTGCTTATCTAAGGCTGCGATTTCTTGCGCCGCTTGCTCCATCTGTAAAGCAAGTTCATCCATAACAGCCACTGTGTTTTTAAGTACTTCAGCTCCTTTTACAGCGAGTTTGTCGGTTCCTGTTGAGGTACCGTAAGCAATCTCTGCCGCTTGAGAAATTGCATGCTCACGATTCACTTGTTCAGTGATCACAGTTGCAAATTTCATTACTTTATAGAGATCCCCAAAATCATTAAAAATCGGATTGTAAGAGGCCTCAAGCCAAACGGTATTACCAAACTTATCAACACGTTTAAAGCGAGACGCTATGTACTCACCATTTTTTAAACGCTGCCAAAATTGCTCATACTCAGTAGAGTTTGCTTCTTCTGGTTCGCAAAACATTCTGTGATGTTTACCTTTTATCTCTTTTTCGGAGTAACCCATCGCATTATAAAAATGACTATTTGCACTTAAAACATGACCCTCTAAATCAAATTCAATAACCGCCATAGCACGGTGTAACGCTTTAATAATGTCTTTATGTTCTCTTGCGGTAGCAATTGTATCGGTTAGTAAAGTGGCATAAATTGCGAAAAATAGAATTTGATCTTGAGGGCCTTTTACTGGGTGCGAAATAATTCTAAGCCACTCTGTTTTACCACTTTTGTGATAAAACTGCAGCGCCCCAACCCAGTGCTTACAATGCTCTAAAGCAGAAGAGAATTGGCTAAATTGTTCAGTAGATTTGGACTCATTTGTAATGATGTCAAATAGGTGCGTGCCAGGGAACGCATCTTTATCGTAGCCAAGTGCTTTGATAAAGTTCTGATTTATATAGGATACCTCGCCGCTTTCAAGTACATTAAGCGAAATCATTTCTTCATTCAAGCCATCACGCACCTGCTGTAGATGAAATAACTCTGTCTTTAACGACACAAGCTCAGAGTTTACTGACTTACTGAAAAACATAGGATCCTCAAGAGATTAACGTACATTAAAGTAAGTGTAGAACATTTGAATCAAGGTGTACTAATAAGCTGTAAATTTTATTATTAATTCACTCAGTCAGCTTAATATATTTTTCAGCAAGCTCATCTAACGTTTCACGATGATTAGGATCGGGCTTAATACAGTCGATAGGACATACACTAACGCAGGTAGGATTATCATAATGCCCAACACACTCAGTGCATTTATTAGGATCGATTTGATAGATTTTTGCACCCATATAAATAGCTTCATTCGGGCACTCAGGATCACACATATCACAGTTAATACATTTGTTATTGATGAGTAATGCCATTTAATGACCTCGAACATAAATTACTATAAAACAAATAGTTACATGCGTCGATATGTGACACGTATATTTTTCAAACAAGCTTAGTTTAAAAAATATTCGATAAATAATAACACAATTCGTAGCACACTCTATTTATGAGCAGCTGTTACAAAAGCGGTCGCGCATTCTACTTTACCCCACTCTAAATTTTGTTGATCTAGATCAAACGACAGGCCTGCAGGGCTTAATAAACCTGAGTTTTAGATAAATGAAAAAGTACTCTTGATGTCTTGCATGAAATTTAGAAAACATAAACTAATTTTCTTCTAACCATTGAGTGATATCAGTAATAAGCTGGGTAAGTATTTGCTCTATTTCTATAATAGTTTTCTCAAGGTTTAAATTGCCTTCGCTCGCTTTTTTTTCAACGTCAGCGAATAAACTTCTCAAGTGACTGGCACTTATTTCTCCGCACATCCCCTTTAAGGCATGTGCAACCTGACGAACTTGCTCACTATCTTTAGCATTAATTTGGCTTTGTAATTCTTTAACCCTTAGCGGCGCTTTAGTAATGAACATCTCGCATATTTTGATTAATAAGGCTTCTTTATTTAAAAGCCTAACCAATGCTTGCTCACGATCCCAAAGAGGCTCTAAATTACTTTGCTCAGTACTAAGCGAATCTCCCTCGTAATTCGATAAAGACCACTTAACAACTTTTGACTGAACTTCGTGAGCTTGGATAGGTTTACTAACATAATCACTCATTCCAACTGCAATACACTTTTCCTTCTCACCAGCCATAGCACTTGCCGTCATTGCTATGATGGGAATTTGTGCATAGTACTGACCAGCCTCTGCGGCTCGGATTTTTTCACACACTTCATAACCATTGAGAACCGGCATTTGGCAGTCCATTAAAATACAATGAATAACTTCGTTACTCGCTTTAGAATTTAATAAAATTTCCAGCGCTTCTTGACCATTTTGAGCAGTAATAACCTCTATAGGCAATCCATCTAAGGCGCCAAGTGCAACTTCAATATTTATATCATTGTCATCCACAATTAATATTCGGCAGCCTTTAAGTTGGGTTAAAACATCTGCTGTTATGTCATTTTCTGTCGTTCTGTTTTCACTCAGCAAATAAAGTGGCTCATTTTCTGATACTTCAAAACCTGCAACTCTCAATAAATTAGTTTGTGTAATTGGTTTATTAAGGGATGTAACTTTTGTAACGAGCGCCTTTGGAAGGGGGTTAGTTGGTAGATGCAGTAAAATTATACGGCCTTGTTCTAATGTATTCGCGAGGCTATTTACCAGTGATTGAGGGTTTATCGCTTGAATACTTTCATAATCAATAAAAACATAATCAACATTGCTTGTATGTTCATCAGCAAGTGTGTTTATGTCGCTAACTTTAACATCAGCCCCATATACTTTTAGTAACTTTTGCATCACATCATGGCATTGCGAGTTGTTACTAATCAATAAAATACGTTTATTATTATAATAGTCTGAAACATCTGGTTTAGGGGCTTGGCTACTCCCAACTTTAATGTAAAAGCTAAATGCGCTCCCTTCATTAATTGCAGAATTAACTGCAATATCACCATTCATTATATTACACAGCTGTTTGCATATTGATAAACCAAGCCCTGTTCCGCCATAGTTGTCGGCTATAGAACTATTAGCTTGTTGAAATGCATCAAATAAATGACGTTGAGTATTTAACTCTATTCCTATCCCCGTATCTTGAACGGTAATTTTTAAGGTATGCTCTGTATTAGAAACCTGCTCAGATGATGCCGTTACTTTGATAAAGCCTTGCTCTGTAAACTTAATCGCATTACTAATCAAATTATTAATGATCTGAGTAAGCCTAAGTGGATCAGTCTTAACTTCGTAACAAGCCAGCCCGCTCGTATCTAAATAAACATCAAGACCTTTATCAAAAGCCCTCACAGAGCATGACTCGACTAAACTTTCGATCAGTAATTGAGGTTTGATTTTTTGAATGTTTAAATCGAGTTTACCCGACTCAATTTTAGATAAATCTAAAATATCATTTATTAATAGCCTTAAATTTGAAGCACTTAACTCCATCATATCTACAAGCTTACGGGCATTATCGGGCAATGTTTGACGTTTTAAAATATTCAACGTGCCAATCACTCCATTTAATGGCGTGCGTAGTTCATGACTGATATTAGATATAAATGCGCTTTTGATATCGCTGTGCTTTATTGCTTCATCTTTAGCTTCAGCAAGTGCTTGAGTTCTGTGCCTTACTTTTGCCTCAAGCTCCGAATTTAAACGTTTAACTTTATTCGCAGCTTCTTGTTCTTTGCTAATATCTCTAATAATCAATGCAACCCCGATTAAAACGCGCTGATCCGAAAAAACAGGGCTGACCGAAATGGCGAAATAATTCACCACACCGTTTTCAGAAATACTGCATTCATCTTTGATTTGTGTTTTTGAGTTTTGAATATCCGCAATGTAATCAGGAATAGGTAATCGGGCCAAAAAATCAATATCTTTACTCGCTTTTCCTATCGACATCGAACTTGCCAACATTAATAGGTTTTCAGCAGTTTTATTTAAACTTGTCAATTTACCTTCTAGATTTAAACCAACAATGGCATCTATCGACCCTTCAACGATAGCAGACGCTTCTCTTCTAGCCTCTGCTAGTAACTGGCTCCGGTTTGCGTTTCGGTAAAACGTTAACAGTAATACCCCCGTAAAAAGAATTATCAAAATTAATAAGCTATAGGTCATGACCCGCTTTTCATTTATTACTTTATCAACGTATTGCTTAGCCACTAAAAGATTAAAATTGATAAAGCCATAGCTTTTACCTGGTCTTGTTTGTACTTTTTCTGAATGAACATAAAACTGCTGAGTTGTTGGTGAAGTTGCAGTGACTAAATATAGCCCTTGGTGCTGAACAGGCTGATCGTACACTGACTGCCATGTAATAGACGGATCTAAGTCTCTCGTGAATTGATACCCTTCATAAGGGTGATAAATAAAATCTCCCTCTGAACTGCTGATCACTAACTGAGAATAATCAAAAATAGTTTCTTTTAGCTTCTGTATTAATGGGGTGGCATTTACATTCATGATTAAAAAAGCAAATCGCTTTCCTTTATCACTGTATATGGGTATAGAAAAACGCAACATGGGTTTGTAAGGAAACACTACCTCGCCAAACTCTTTGTTTAGCGACATAGGCGACATGTATATTTGGTTCACTTCTAATAATGAACTTGGCAAAAAATAAGGTTCTGCGCTTTTCGCTTGTAAAGAATAGTCAGGTACAGCTTCTACTGAAGCGCCAACACGTTGCACACGAATTAACTCTTTTCCTTCTGCGCTCACAGCTATTATGCGCAGCTGTTCAACCGCAAGGTTGTTCTCCATAAAGCCTATAAAAATGGTTTCAAGCCGCTCCTTCCATTGCTGATAGGTTGTACCATCGTAGGGGTCAATTCCATCATTAAAATGAGCCCGAGGTAGGCCTGCTATAGGGGGCGTTGAATATAAAAATCGTAAATCAGATTTCGACTGCAATATTGAAGATGTGAGTATTTTCTTTAAACGCTGGTTTGTTTCTGTAAACTCTTGATCAATTGAGTTTAACGCATCCCGTTTAACATGCCCCTCGAAAAAGTAGACAGCGATGGCAGCAAAAACGCTAAAAATTAATGAAACAAATAACAAAAACGTTTTAGATGACATTGTGCTTTTATTATCTATATTGAGACTGTTCACATTGCTTCCTTGTTAGTTTATTGGTGATGCTGAGAGCACCACTTAACCAAAACACGTTTTAAGTTTTCGAACTTAATTGGCTTGCCAATAAAGTCGTTCATACCCGCTTCAAAGCATCGCTGTTTGTCTGCTGCAAGCACATTTGCGGTTAATGCCACTATGGGTGTGTGCTTATAGGCAGGTAGTTTTCTAATTTTCAATGTTGCCTCAGGGCCACCCAATACCGGCATTTGCATATCCATAAAAATAATATCAAACGCCCCTATTTCACACTGTGCTATGGCCTGTTCCCCATCATCAGCTAAACTGATCGACTTTATATTAAACTCAGCCAGCATAGACTCGATTACCACTTGGTTAATATCATTGTCTTCAACCACCAGTGCAGTTACATGGGAAAAATCAACGGACTTTTCGCTACTCTCTTCCAGAAGGTTTTCACTAATAGCAGGGGTTATGAATGTTCGGGTAACATTAAGCTCAAAATAAAACATTGAGCCTTTATCAAGTTCACTTTCTACTTTTAATGACGAATTCATCAAATGTAACAACTTGCTAGATATAGTCAGGCCAAGCCCCGTGCCACCGAAGCGACGAGTAATAGAAGCATCTGCTTGAGAGAAAGCGTCAAACAAAGAATCTAGCTGTTTATTGGCAATACCAATACCCGTGTCAGATACACTAAAAGTTACTTTAAACTCATCATTCACTTCTTCTTCAATAATGACGTTGAGTAACACGCTACCGCGATGAGTGAACTTAATTGCATTGCCTAATAAATTAATGAGTACTTGTTTGAGCCGAGTTTCATCACCTAAAAATATAAAGTCGGTGAGCTCTGGCGTTGTTGTAATAAATAACTCAATGCCTTTATTTTCAGCTTGTTGCGAAAATAAATGCGTTAACTCGTTCAACAAGGAGCTTAATTCAATTGGACCTGACTCAAGCTCTACTTTAGCAGCCTCAATTTTACTCAAATCTAAAATGTCGTTAATAATAACCAGTAAACTTGCACCTGATGATTTAATGATATTGAGCATCTTTGCTTGCTCTGCCGATAATGGTGTGCGACTTAGCTGCCGAGCCATACCTAAAACACCATTCATAGGAGTTCTGATCTCATGACTCATATTTGCTAAGAATTCAGATTTTACTTTCGCTGTACGCTCAGCTGATTGCTTTGCATCTGCAAGATCTTTACTTAAAACCCTGAATCGTTCTGCTGCATTCGCTAAAACACCAATTTCATCTTTGCGATTTAAATCATAAATTTTGGCCGAAAGGTCACCACTCAAAAAGTATTTAAAACTAACGGTAAGGCGCTTAATTGCATGCGAAATTTGCAAATGAAACGCAATTGCAAAAGCCACAATATAAATAACAACACCGATCGCAAGGAGCTTTAAAATACGCTCAGAATTTGAAACTGTTTTTTCAGCATCCGATTTAATTTGCTCAAGTCTCGATAAAGAAAGCTCTCTTAGCTGGTTTGATAAAGTACTAAATTCAATAGCATCGCCTGCCATAACCACATTGACTAAACTTAAGTAATGACGGTTAGCTTGAATACTTTTAGAGAATTGCTGCTGATAATTAGCAGTAAACTGGGACATTTTATCGAGTGTTATCGCAGAACCTTGAAGCACTTGTAGTTTTTGATTAAGCAAGCGCAGTGTAGTATTCACTTTAGCCCTTTTTGAATAGTCTTTCTTCGATAAAAATTGATACGCATCATGATGCATTGAATGCCATAGGTGAGTAAGCTCTGCGATACTTAATTTACCTTCTGTATTGATGCTCTTTGATTTCAAAGTTTCAAGTTCTGCTATCGCATTGGTGTATATACTTGGTAACACCTGATAGATTAAATGTGCCCTGACCTCATAGCGTTTTGTAAGTACTGCTAGGTTCTCATCGTATCGACTCAAAAGCTCAGACATCGAATCTAAGTAAACCTGACTGTTTGCTTCATTTTGATTAAAATTTATATTACCTAAACGTTTTTTTATACTTTGAAAGTTATCTTCTATTTTATTAAAAACAGACTTACTCCCTGAGTTGCCGTACACAGAAATATCACGCTGCATCTCTACAATGTCTTTATTTATTCTTAAGATACTCACCGCATAATTACTGATACGGCTAATCTCTATAAATGCCGTTTCTATGGTTTTTAATCGCTTATCCATTACAAAAAAACTAGCACTCAATGCTAATAATAATAGCAGCAGCGCCAGCGACATCTTTGCAGCAATTGATTTAGAAAAGATGTTAAGCAATCTAAGCCCTTATGAATTTAACAATTCAAACCATTTATCTAAGCTGTAATCGTAATTAGGCATCACAGTATTCCATACTGCGATATTTGAAAATCGCTGAATATAGCTACCACCATCACGCTTTTGACCCGCTTTTACAGATACCTTTTCATCGGTACCGCGTAAATCTACAACGGCTTCTTTACCCTCATACCAATAACTCCACTCCGGCTTTGACATTAAGGGCTGGCTTCGCTCTGGGTTTGAAATGTAGTACCCTTGCCTTGCGATAAAAGCTCCTGGATAACCAGATAACCACCAATTCATATAATCGTATGCTGCATCTTTTACATGCCCTTGTGTATTGGCTGATAAGCACATAACACCATGCCAAGCTCGGTAGCCTTCTTTTGGAGATGCATAAACCACGGGAATGCCTGCTCCACGACACGCACTCACCCCTGGCGAGAACATACTTTGGATGTTTACTCGTTTTGTTTTCATAAAGTCCACCGATTGTGGAACCGATGTCCAAAAGCCAGAAAAATGCCCTTGTCGTTTTTTTTCTAATAAAATAGCAAAAAGTTGATCAATTTCGGCAATACTCATATCGCCCATGTCATTAAAAGTCATTAGTCCCTGACCCTGCGCAGCAAGGGCTGCATCAAAAATGCCTATTGTAGGGGCGTTTACTAACGCAACTTTTCCTTTGTGTTTTTCATTAAGCAACCAAGCCCATGATTCAGTTTGATAAGGGATCCCTTGCTCTATCACTTGGGTGTTGTATCCGAATGAGTCAACATTATGAACATAAGGCATAAAGCTAATTGCTTTGCTCGGAGTTTGTGATAGCGTACCGTCGTCTTGAACATAAAGCAGTTTATTAGGAGAGTCGCCCGCGCCAAGCTTAGCTTCAGGGACTATTTTTCCGGTTTTTGTTAATGGGTTTATTTCATCCCAATAAACAAGTCGATCTATATCAATAGGCTGAATTGCCCCCGCTTGCCATAAAATATTAATTGAGTCTGACCATTGTTCGTACAAATCAAATGAACTTGGATTTGCTGCTGCTTTTTGTAAAACGGCGGCGCTTCCCATTGGCGTGAACTCTAGGTTAATGCCTAATTCACGCATTGCTCTGCTTCTGAGTTCTTCTTGCAATGTAACATGTGTGCCAAGCACCCTTAATGTGACTTTATTTTTAGCAAAAACATAAGGTGCTTTAAATGCAAGAGTAGAGACGGCCGCGCCAGCTCCTAAACCTTTAAGAAAACGCCGACGATCAACTGAGTTAGTCATTTGAAGTTCCAACGAATTTATAGTTTTTAAAGTGTAGAATAAATTTCAAAAATTGATTCAAAAGACATAAAAAAGATAAACTTAAGCTCAAACATACTGGTCGTTATTGTGCAACGAGGGTAAAAGCAATTGCGTTAGGCTTTCATAATTCATTGGCTTACCAAGCAAATAGCCTTGCCCTGTGGCACAGCCCAACTCATCTAGTTTGTTTTTTTGCTCAGCCGTTTCTATTCCTTCAGCAACAATTTGAAGATGAAGAGAGTGCGCAAGTTCAATAATCGTTGAAACAATATCAAGCGCTTGCGAATCAGTTAGCATATCACGTACAAAGGACTGATCTATCTTCAATACATTTAAAGGAAACAGCCTTAGATACGACAAGCTAGAATACCCTGTACCAAAATCATCAAGGGCAATACTTACTTTCATATTGGCAATTAATTTAAGTTGGTTGACCGCATACTCATAGTTTTCAATTAGCGCTGACTCTGTCACTTCTAACTCTAAATATTTACTTGGTAGCTGAGTTTTCTCTAAAATCATCGCGACTGTGTCTACAAGTTTTGAGTCGGTAAACTGTTTAGCGGAAATATTTACGGCCACTTTTGTCGGCACACCTGCATCTAACCAGCGTTTTGCACTAATACAGCTTTTTTCTAAAACTTGCTCACCTAACCTAAAAATTAAGCCCGTTTCTTCAGCATACTCAATAAAATTCAGTGGTGATATAAACCCGCCCTCATCATCACTTAAACGAACTAAACTTTCTACGCCAACCATTTCGCCACTACGTAAATCGTATTTAGGTTGATAGTGCACATCAAGGGCGTTATTTTCGAGGGCTTTCCTTAACTTATTACCTACGTCAAGGCGTTTATTCATTTCAACCTGTAAGTCTGTGCTGAAATAGCAATAACTATTTGCCGCTTCGTTCTTTGCCTTATACATAGCGGAGTCTGCATGGCGAAGCATTTCTTCAACACTATTAGCATCATCAGGGTAAACACTTATGCCTAAGCTTGCAGAAAGAATATGTTGTTCGCCACCAGAGCGAAATGGCTTACTAATTACATTAAGCACTTGATTTATCAAAGGCTCTAGACTCAAAGAATGTGACTCATGAGGGACAACAAGCGCAAATTCATCCCCCCCGACACGTGCAACTGTAATATCGTTACAAGCAAAGCAATCTAAAGAGTGGCCAATATGAGCAATAATTTCGTCTCCAATATGATGGCCTAAGGCATCATTAATAAACTTAAACTTATCTAAATCGAGCAGTAATAAACTTAACTTTGTGTTATTAAAAGAGGCTCTGGCAATACCTTGCGATAATCTATCATGCAGTAATACACGGTTTGGGAGTGAGGTTAGTTGATCATGATGTGACAAGTACGTCATTTGAACCGACATAGCGAGCGCTTCACTAACATCTTGAAAAACCATAACAGCACCGCATTGTTGTTTTTTTTCATTTAAAATTGGTGCTGCGCTATCTTCAACTCGGTGTTCAACCCCTTGTTTACTCGTTAGTTGCGTGTTTATTGCCATCGCCACAGGGCGGTTTTCCTTTAGAGCAACAGTAAGTGGATTTATTGAAGGTGTTTTTGTTGTGGAGTCAGCTAATTTCATCACCTCTTCAATATGACGACCCTTTGCAGCAGTTTGAGACCAGCCCGTAAGCCTTTGCGCTACAGGGTTCATATAAGTAATTTGGGCATGTTGATCCGTTGAAATAACGCCGTCTGCTATCGAATCAATTGTGATACGTAAATGCTCTTTTTCAGCAAATAAAGCTGCTTGGGTATTTTGTAAAATATTCTCTTGCGCTTTAACTTTAACGTGATTTTCTATTCGCAATCGACATAACTTTAAGTTCAGAGGTTTAGAAATAAAATCAATTGCGCCTAAAGACAATGCTGATTCTTCAATTTGTGGATCACCATGTGAAGTAATAACAATAATTCGTAGCTGTTCAAACTCTGGGTTGAATTGAAGTTCTTGTAAAATATCAAAGCCACTAATTTTTGGCATTTCTAAATCAAGTAACAAAACATCAGGTTTTGCTTTATGGATTAAATCCAGTGCTTGGGTACTGTCGTTTAAGGTGATTATGTTACCAACATCTTCTAGTGCGTGTTCAAGTTGTAAAGTGTTAATCTCTTCATCATCAATGATAAGAATAGTGCAATGATCGACCATCTTTTCCCTCTACTACGTATTTGTACCTGATTAAACATAGTTCGAAAATCAAAAAAGCGGCAACACTTTTTCATTAGAAAAATTAAAATTAAATCCATTTTCATTAACTGCTTTAACTTTCTAAGCCAAAGCCAATTCCTTTTAACTAGCTAAAAGAGCGCTTTGCTTGGCCTTACTCTAAATAGTCTTGCTTCGATGCCGCTTTTAAAAACCTTAGCCAACTGCTTTTTAGAATAATTACTCAAATTAGACTTGCAATTATCACATTTCAGCTTACACTTGTGCGCCAAGCGGGCGTACACCTGTAAGCTAAAGGCGAAAAATGAGAGCGTTATTAAATTCATTATCAAAACATTTATTGCATTATCAGTCATGGGCAGGATACTGGGAGCCGGTGGTTCAGTGCTTTAAACCAGGCTGGCGCGAAGGCTACTTTCGTGCACAAGTAAAACATGTACAGGTGTTTGCTGAACAAAGCGTTGAGTTGATTATTGAGCCAGAAAAAGCATGGCCAGTTCATCAAGCAGGCCAGCACATTGCGTTAACAATTCAAACAAATGGACGATTGCTTACGCGCGTGTTTACCATCGCAAGCGAACCACAATTGGCAAGGCAGCAGCGACAAATTCGTTTATTGATCCGCAGCCAAGAAATCGGCGCATTTACGTCTAAGCTTACAAACTTGAGAACAGGGCAATGGCTTAATATTTCTGAGCCTAAAGGCCAGTTTGTTATGCCAAATACCGCGCGTTCTTTAATCATGCTTGCCGGTGGCTCAGGCATTACGCCATTTATAGCCATGCTTAAATCTTTACCTGCAGATAGCAAACACACTATTACCCTGCTTTATTATGCAAAGCCAAACAGCCACTGGCTTAAAGATGAGCTTGATCAACTAAAGCAATCACTGAGCAATTTTGATTATCACCTACTTGAGCGCAACAAAGATGGCGATGCGACGACATGGCTGACAACAAACGCGCATAAACACTGGTTAGTGTGCGGCCCAGCTGCTTTGTATAAGCAAGCAGCCGCTTTAGCTAAGCAATTAAATACGCCAATCGACAGTGAGCATTTCAGTGCAGTCCCTGCTGCTGTAGTAACCTCTGATAAGCACGATTTAACACTCACTCATCAGGGCAAAACATTCACGATTGATAACCAACAAACCTTACTGACCCACTTACAAGCGAATAAGCAACCTGTGACAGTTGGCTGTGGTATGGGGATTTGCCATCAATGCCAATGCGTCAAAAAGCAAGGCATCGTGCGTGATATTCGCACCGGTGAGCTCTCTGATAGCTCAGAGCAGTTAATTCAACTTTGTATATCGCAACCAGTCAGTGACGTGGAGTTATCAGCATGAACACAACAAAAACAGTCAATTATGAAAAATTAGCAGCTCAACTCGATAGCGTTAAAGCAGATGTAAAATCAAAACTCGGTGAGCAAGACGCGAAATACATTCGCCGCGTTATTGTTTGCCAGCGAGTGTTTGAATGGAGTGGCCGAATTCTATTAATGCTAGGCTTTATTCAGCCTGTTTTATGGCTCGTGGGTGTGCTTAGTTTAGCCACTGCAAAAATCCTCGATAACATGGAAATTGGCCACAATGTGATGCATGGTCAATACGACTGGATGAATGATAAATACATAAATTCAAGGTCTTACGAGTGGGATATAGCGTGCGATGGGGCTAGCTGGAACCGCGTTCACAACTACGAGCACCACACCTATACCAATATTATTGGTAAAGATCGCGACTTTGGTTATGGACTACTGCGCTTATCGAATGACTTTCGTTGGCGGCTAAAAAACCTGTGGCAATTTGTCACTTACCTGTTGCTCAGTGTGCTGTTCCAATGGGGTGTGTCGTACCATGAAATGGCAGCCGAGCGAGTATTTTTTGGCAAGAAAAAGGATGACCGCGATTACAAAGTACCGCACAGCGAACTGAAAAAGCGCTTTTTTAGTAAAGGGGCACGCCAGTTAGTGAAAGACTATCTGCTCTTTCCAATGCTTGCTGGGCCTTTATTTTTGTGGGTTTTAACGGGCAACCTTGCCGCTAATTTATTACGTAACCTGTGGACCTCAACCATTATCTTTTGCGGGCACTTTACCGGTGAAGTAGAAACATTTAACCAACAAGACTGCGAAAATGAATCCCAAGGTCAGTGGTATTACCGCCAAGCATTAGGCTCATCAAATATCAAAGGGGGTAACCTGTTTCATGTAATGACTGGGCATTTGAGCTATCAAATAGAGCATCACTTATTCCCAGATTTACCTGCAAAACGCTACCGCGAAATTGCCCCTAAGGTGCAAGCTATCTTTAAAGAGCACGGTATTCACTACAATACCGGCGGCTTCTTTCGCCAGTACTTTTCTGTCGTAAAACGGATTGTGCGCTACTCTTTTCCTTAATTTATGAACGCCAGTGCATAGCGCTGGCGTTAAATCTCATTTGATTCAGACCAAACTCGTAACTCATCGAGTATATGCAGTGCTGAACGGCCAAAGTCAGTTAGCTCATAGGTCACCGCTATCGGGCGGGTGCTAATAACATGACGGGTGATCATCGCTCTACTTTCAAGCTCTTTTAGACGTTGGTCTATCATCTTTTTGCTTGCACCACCCAGCATACGCGTTAAATCATTAAAACGAACTGGGCCATCTTTTAAATGATAGATAATAGATCCCGTCCATTTACCGCCAATCAAACGCATGCCTTTTTCAATTGCACACGGCTCCATGCAAGCATTTAAAACTTTTTTTCTACCCTTACTATCTGTTTCTACTGAACTTTCCAAAACATCCTCGCATTTTTCAGACTAGTTACAAAAAGGTTACTGGTTGATTTAATAATCTAGGTTACTATTATATACCACGGAATGTATTTTGAACACGATAAAGTAATTAGCAAACGGATACTCAACTATGAAAAACGTATTAATTCTTAACGCACATCACTATTACCCTTTTTCTGAAGGTAAGTTAAATGCTGCTTTAATCGAAAAAGCCGACGCTTTTTTTAAAGCAAAAGGCTATCAAACACGCGTGGTTAATACACAAGACGAATTTGATGTAGAAACTGAACTTGAGAACCATCAATGGGCAGATATCGTCTTTTTGCAATCACCTATTAATTGGATGGGCATGACATGGTCATTCAAAAAATACATGGATGAAGTGTACACAGCGGGCATGGGGGGAGCGCTTTGCCATGGTGATGGTCGTCATCAAGACAATCCAAAAGCCAATTACGGTAAAGGCGGCACCTTGACTAACACTCAATATATGATGTCGCTGACTTTAAATGCGCCTGCAGAATCATTTGCAGATGCCGCTGACTTTTTTGAAGGTAAAAGTGTTGATGACCTTGTTTTCCCAATGCATATGAACTTTAAGTTTTTCGGTATGCAAGCGATGCCAACTTTCGCCTGTTATGACGTGATGAAAAATGCAGACATCGACAGCGACTTTGCGCGCTTTGAAAAACACTTAAACGACAACTTTTAAGGAACACTCATGAGTAACGAATCTGTTTATAGCAATAAACTCCATCCGGGCAGTGCATTTCCTAGTATTAGTGCTGCACTTTTGAATGGTGAAGAGACTGTTCTTGGTCAACCTCAACACGGTGCAAGCTGGCAGCTTGTTGTTGTTTATCGTGGTAAGCATTGCCCTTTATGTACTCGCTATTTAAACAGCCTCGAGCAGTACAAAGCGGCGCTATTAGAAACGGGTGTTGATGTAATTGCTGTTTCAGGCGATAGCAAAGAGCAGTTAGAAGCGCACTTAGAGCAGTTATCTGTGTCATTTCCACTTGCTTACGGTTTGACTACAGAGCAAATGCAAACATTAGGTACTTACATATCTGATCCCCGTTCACCGCAAGAAACAGATCACCCTTTCGCAGAGCCTGCACTGTTTGTGGTTAACGAGCAAGGTAAAGTACATGTGGTTGATTATTCTAATAATCCTTTTGTAAGACCTGATTTAGCAACTTTGGTAAGCGGGCTTAACTGGATACGCGACCCAAAAAATAATTACCCAATTCGCGGTATGCACAAGTAGAGTGTAGCCATGAACAAAATGACAGCTTTGCTGATTGGCTTGGTGAGCACAATTATGTGCTCACAACATGCTTTTTCAGCACAACTTCCCCATGCACATATTGCTTCACCCAATCACTATGAAGTATTGCTAGATAACAGTGAAGTACTTGTTTTACGTATGACTTTAGCACCAGGTGAGCAAGATAATTGGCATAAGCATAATGCTGAAACAGTCTATTTTGAGACAGGTGGTAAAGCGACCATCAGTACTAAAGAGTCACAAACAACAATTGAGATCCCTAATGGCTATGTGATGTGGCATGACGCATGGACTCATCAAGTCAAAAATGAGGGTGAAACCACCATCACTGCAATTATTGTTGAGAGCAAATAGGTAGGATCAATTATGGCATTAGAAAACCACCCAATGTGGCGCTTACCTAAGCATCACCTAGATTTAAAAAGTTCACATGACCATGTTCATTGGGTTGAATTATTTTATGACCTTATCCATGTGGTAATCATTTTTTTGCTAGGTAATTTTTTAAGCGACCACTTACATTTAAGTGGTTTTCTTGCTTTTGCAGGTTTGTTCATCACCGTATGGTTCGCATGGGCAGACTCCAGCGTTTTTAACTCACTCTATGTCAGTACCGATGTAAAACATCGACTGATCATGGCCTGCCAAATTGTCACCGCCATGGTTATGGCAGCCTCGATCCCTCATGTACTTGATAAAGGCTGGACATATTTTGCATTAGCCTATGCCGCAAACCGCCTTATCACGGCTTATTTATTTCATCGCACCAATCAATTGGGGGTCGAATCAACAAAGTTAGCACGCAGTGTGAGCCGTAATTACTTTGCTCTTGCTATCATTTTTGCTACCACAGCATTTATGCCTGCCCCCTATCGTTATTGGGTGTTTGGCGCTGCGATTGCCGCTATCCAAGTTTTATATATGGCTCCAAAAATTGGTGTACTTGAAAATAAACGCTTTTTACCACGCCTTGGGCATATGTCTGAGCGCTTTGCCCTTTTACTGCTCATTGTCGTAGGCGAAGGTTTCTTTAAATTGGTGATTACTTTATCAGAAAAAGGAATTTATAAAGTCGACCCCTCTGTACTGGCTAACTTTATGTTTGGCGGTATTGCAGTATTTGTGCAATGCTGGATTTACTTTGATTTTGTTGGCAATGGAAAACCTAAAAATCAACACAAATGGACACTCGTAAGTTGGTGGTTAGCTCACCTATTTTTAATGCTATGTGCAGTTATGGTTGGCGTTGCACTCGCCGGCGAAGTGAAAGCCGGGTTCTGGCAGCCGTACCCCCTAAAATATGGTGTCATTGGTTGTGTAGGGTTAGCAGGCTACTTATTAAGCTTATTGTGGATCCAGCTAATGATCGAACATCGCGTAGCCCATCGTTTTGCTACAGCCAAAGTAAGAATGTTTGGCGTCATACTTGCTTTAGTTACCATTCCCATTTTACCCCATGTGCCTTCGCTCATTGGCAACTTACTTTGGGGCACTGCACTGATTTCACAAATTGCCTACCCAGTCACTCGCGCATACTTTACCCTTTCAAAAGAAGAAGCTAATTCATAACGATTAAAACACCTTTGCAAAAACGACAAAGGTGTTTTGTTATCCTTGCTGTTTTTCGCAAAGACTTTCCTAGCAATAATATCGCTATTCAATCGCCCCTCTTTAGGGGTTGAAACAAGCGTTAACGGACTCATCTCAAAACTAAAGGCAATGAAAAATGCCGGTGTGAATCACATTGGCCTGCACTTTAGACGTAACGAATTACCCATCGAATGGGCATTAAAGCACATCGGCGAACATGTTTTGCCCAAGTTCCATAATTAAGGAGTTATGATGTCACAATCAATTCTGCCAAAACTGGGTTTTGGTACATTTAGATTACAAGACGAAGTTGCATATCAAAGTGTGCTAACAGCTATTGAAGAGGGCTTTAGACACATCGACACTGCGCAAATTTACGGTAACGAAGAAGCTGTTGGCCGAGCGATTAAAGACAGTGGTGTTGCACGTGATGAGTTATTTATCACCACCAAAGTATGGAATGATAAGTTAAATAAAACGGACTTTATTAACAGCGTAAAAGAGAGCCTGACTAAACTACAACTAGATTACGTCGACTTACTGCTTATTCATTGGCCAAGCCCAGCCAATGGCGAAAGCATGCATGAGTATTTGAGTGAATTACAATCAGCAAAAGAGCTTGGTTTAACGAAAGAAATTGGTGTTTCAAACTTTACCATTGCACAAATGGAAGAAGCCTTAAGTATTTTGCCAAAAGGCGCATTATTTACCAATCAAGTTGAAGTTCACCCCTACCTAACCAATCAAAAGGTACGTGATTTTTGTGCCCAAAACGACATTCTCGTTACCGGCTATATGCCATTTGCGGTAGGTAAAGTACTTAAAGATCCAACCATCAAAGCGATTGCAGACAAACACCAAGTGAGCACCGCTGAAGTAGTCATTGCTTGGGAGTTAGCGCATGACATGGTGACGATACCGTCATCTACCAAACGCGAAAATATGGCTACCAACTTAAAAGCCCTTTCGCTTAGCTTAAGCCAAGACGAGATCAATCAAATTGATGCCCTTAGTTGCGGCGACAGGCAAGCAAACCCGGATTTTGCTCCTGACTGGGATCATGATGAAGTAAAGACAACTCATGCTTGGCAGTTTCAAGGTGCTGATAAAGCACTCGCTTTGGGATTGAAAGCTGTACCAGCACTTAAAGCAGGGCAAATTTTGGTCCGAAACCTAGCGGTTGGTATTAATCCAGTTGATTGGAAGTTTATTCAAGCTGACCCTATAAATTGGGCAGATACACATACACCTGGCGTAGACGGTGCTGGGGTTGTTGAGCAGGTAGGCGATGGCGTCGATACCAAACTAATAGGTAAAACAGTCGCTTATCATCATAGCTTGAGTGAAAACGGCAGCTTTGCTAAACACACAGTACTTTATGCAGACCGTGTTATGCAGGTGCCAAAAGGGTTAGCTGTCAATGTTGCTGCTGCATTACCTTGCCCACTGCTTACTGCATGGCAAGCTTTTAGCAAAATACCATTACGCAAAGACGAAAAAGTATTAGTAACCGGCATGGGAGCTGTTAATAAACTGCTGACACAAATGCTGAATCACAGTGGCTTTGAAGTACATGCTTTATCAAAAAGCCTAACGACTGAGCAAGCCGAAAAGCTTGGCGTTAAGTTAGTATTACGCGACGCACCATCTGAAGGTGGCTACTTTGCACTCTTTGATGCTAATGGCCCTGAAGAAGCTAAAAAGTTAGTGCCACTTCTACAGGCAAATGGTCATGTGATCAGTATTTTAGGACGCATTGAAACCCCAGTCGATGAACCATTCACGCGCACTATTTCTTATCATGAAATTGCCCTTGGTGAATTACACGATTATGGTGATACACAGCAATGGCAACGTCTTGTAAGTGATGGCGAAAAGCTCCTTAATGACATTGCGTCGGGTACTTTAAATGTTGAAGAACCCACTGACTTTGAATTTAACAATCTCAATGATGCACTTGAGTTTTCTAAAGTTCAAAAGCAAAAAGCCGTTGTAGTTGTTTAGTTATCATTTAAAAGGCCTCTTCTGAGGCCTTTTTATTTTATTCTGCTGTTTCTTTAGGTGTATTGTTGAATACAGCTAAATGATAAATAATCACTAAATTCGCTATAAACCACAGATCTTTAATTACAAACTGACCTAATCGCTCAAACACTGTAACGCTGCTAAGCGCATTAGGTGCGGTAATTAAAAATGTTTGTGTCATGATAAATACCGAGCAACAGGCTAGTCCAGCAAGTAAAATAAGTTTCGCATTTCTGATATACAAGCCAACACCTAACAGCGCCACACTCAAAATATCAAATATGCCAATCGCATTTGATGCCCCTTGCACGCTAAAAACAATATACAACCAAGACATAAACGGTGAAGACTCAACAAGGCTAACAATCGCATTTGCTTCAAAAGCAAAAAACTTCATTGCGCCAATCCAAACCAACACTAATGCCACCGATGCATAATTCAAAGCAACATGCGCTTTATCACTCAAAACATCTTTGTAAAACACAAATAAAAATAAAGGAATAACAGCAAAATACTTAATAATACCCTGCCCCGAACCAATTACTGGAAAACCCCCTTCACTTGCAAGCCAACGATTTGCACTGAACAATGTAAGTAAACAGGTAAGTGCAATAATAAGAGCTGTCACGGTGGGAAGCGCCCTATTAATAAATCCGAAATGAGAATGAAGGCTGGCAATACCTACAAAACAAAGTGCAAAGCCTGCAATCATACTCATGAGATGATCAGGTACCTGAGTCTCTAAACCATAAAACGAAAATATACTGCCAATAGCATTGGGGTTTGCCCCCAAAATAAAAGACAAACCCAATAACGAAAAACTGATGGTGATAAGTGCAATCACTAAATTATTTGATGTACGTAAATTCATTTAAACCCCTCTTTACTGCTTGTTTAAAAGACCTCAGGAAGGGATAAAAACATTCACACTTAAATAAAATATAAGAAAATTCTGACTGCAATTTTTATAAGCCATTGAAAAGTTAAGAAAAGAATCGACACTACTTGATTTTATTTAGGCAAAAATAAATCTCTTCCATTCAATATCAGCAATTTTGTTCAAGTTTTTAGGTTGCCAGCTTCGCTATATTGGCGTAGGAATAATAACGAAGCGCACAACCTTCAGGAGCACCTGTGAGCAAAGACAATCACTTTAAGTACATTAACAACGAACAGCATCAGAGCATCTCGATGTTGACTGCAACTATGAGTGATTTTACCTATGCAAAACATGCTCACGAAGAGTATTCAATTCCCAAGCGCCGATATTACTGGCGCTGCAATCGTATTTTGGTCTTTTATTTTAGCCATCTTTGCCTTTGGTGCGCCTACAAGTTACTCGTTAGCAGGCTTAGTGCTTGGCAAACAAGTATCACGGCCGGGTGTTTTTTATGTGTTTAATAAACTGATGGCTATTTTGTTGGTTTATGTCGCGTTAATGATTGCCTACGAGCATGTGCTGACACCATTACTTGCCTAAAATTGATCATCCCTCGCAAACAGGCATAATAGCCTTATTAAGCAAACGGTTATCACAAAATTATGCAAGGCAATCTATCTATCCGCTCTTACAGTACTAAGCCTGTTAGTCATAGCCATGACTATAATCAACTTGTACTGCCCTTAAAAGGTGTGATTGCCATTAGTGTCGGTGATTTTCAAGGTAAAGTCGCCCCCGGTGAATGCGTGGTTGTCAAAGCCTCGCAATCACACCTGTTTACCGCAATGCCAGAAGCTCGATTTGTGGTGGCCGATATGCCAAAGCTACCTGATAACCTGGCCACTGCTGAGCGCTGCGTGTTTGCTATTAATCAATCACTTTGGGCATTTTTGCAGTTTGTGGCAAAGCAACTTGAGCAAGCGGTTAATCGTGAATTAGAACTTGCCATGTTTAACACCTTCAATTTGCTGTTAGCTGAGCAAATTATGCAGCCTAAGGTCGACAGCCGTATTAGCGAGTCACTGCTTTATATTGACAGTCACTTAAGCACTCCTCTTCAAATCAAACACCTTCCCAGCATTGCCTGTTTAAGCCCAACGCAATTTAAACTACTGTTTAAGCAACAAACCGGATTGACTGTCATGAACTATGTAACTAAACAGCGAATGGAAAAAGCCCAAGCCTTACTCAGTCATACCGACTACCCGTTGCAGCGTATTAGTGAGCTAGTTGGTTACAATGAGCTTTCATCTTTTAGCCGTAGTTTTTCAAAGTACTTTGGCTTATCACCAAGCAAGTTCAAAAAATAACTTTAGTTTTAAACGCCAACAAAACCGTCCTTTTTGTCAAAAACCTTGCATCAATTTTGATTATGCTTTTGATATCTTAAATTTAAAGCGAATCATCAATGAACCATACCATCGCGACCATGGCCGTTTTAGTTGCCAGTGTGTTTTGGGGCACAACAGGCACGGCCGCAAGCTTTGCACCAGACATAAGCCCTTTTGCAATAGGTGCGTTTGCAATGGGATTTGGCGGCGTATTACTTTGCCTAACCTCACTAACTCAGCTAATAAACAATGCTAGTACACTGCGTAAGCACTACCGCCTAACCCTACTTGGCTCAGCTTGTGTGGCTATTTATCCGCTGGCATTTTATACCTCGATGAATAGCGCTGGTGTGGCAATAGGCACCGTTGTTTCGATTGCCAGCGCCCCTTTATTCACCGTCTTATTGGAATACTTAATTGAGAAAAAGCCCATTGCAACTCGCTGGCTAGTCAGCTTTTGCTTTGGTGCGATTGGCATAGGCTTAATCGCGTCAGGTAAAGAGCATAACCTTGCCGCTACGGGGCTGTTTAGCCAAAACATCGGCATTTTACTTGGCTTAATTGCAGGGCTTACCTATGCGGGTTATTCATGGACAGCCAAACGTTTAATTAGCAACGGCGTTCATTCAAGAGCGACCATGGCAAGCTTATTTGGCGGCGCTGCATGTGTACTCTTGCCTTCGTTATTGATCACTGGAGATACGCTTTTTGCCACGGTTACCAATACCAGCGTGGCGCTTTACATGGCTATAGTGCCGATGTTTTTAGGTTATTGGCTATTTAGTATTGGCTTAAAAACCATCGCGGCTAGCCAAGCCGTGCTCATTACTTTACTTGAGCCGATTATCGCCACGGTACTGGCTATTGTGATTTTAAATGAGCAATTTCAGCAAATTGGCTGGTTTGGAATTGGTTTAGTGAGCGTTAGTTTGGTAATTCAAACGGTCAATATTAAGCAGTTCGTGATACACTGCAAAAAACGCATATTGACGATTTAAGATGAGAAAAGACAGCCGATTATCACGGGTTTTGCATGTGCTGATCCATTTAGACAGCTACAACCCCCCTGTCACATCAGAGACATTAGCAAACATGTTAATGACCAACCCTGTGGTTGTGCGTCGTACAATGGCGTTACTGCGCCAAGCGGGTTATGTATCGGCAATTAAAGGTCACAATGGCGGCTGGCTACTGGCCACTCCCTTAACTGACATCACCTTATTTGATATTCACCAAGCGCTTGGCGAAAAGAACCTGTTTGTAATTGGTCTAACCGATGAGCACAGCAACTGCCCTATCGAACATGCAGTTAACAGCGCCCTGCAAAACGCAATGGATGATGCAGAAGCACTGTTATTTAAACGTTTTGCTGAAGTGTCGCTTGCAGAGCTCGCCAGTCAATTTAAAAAATAGGCCTTATTAACTGGCTAAGGCAACAACAGTTATAAAGATAAATGCGCTAAGTATGACTTAGCGCATCTTCTATTAAGCTTTATTAAATGGGTTACGGGTATCTTGGTCGGCATCGAGATTCCGCATCAAGATTGCGTGCTCTAAATCGATATCTTCTGGCAGAGGGATTTTAACAATATGGCCCGAACCTTTTGCATCGCTAATGGCTTCGCCTTTTTTGTTTTCCATAAAATCTAGCTTGAAGTTAATATTCCCTTTTGGCGTCATAAGCTCAAGTGAATGACCAGTACAGAACTTATTCTTCACATCAATTTCAACTAAGCCATTATCGTTGCGGCCTAATACTTCACCCACAAACTGCTGTTTATCTGACACCGAATGACCATACTCATAGTTTTGATAGTCTTGATGTGCATGGCGTTTTAAAAACCCTTCGGTATAGCCTCGGTGCGCTAAGTTTTCGAGGGTTTTAAATAAGTTTGCGTCAAATGGACGGCCAGCAACGGCATCATCAATGGCTTTACGATACACTTGTGCAGTACGAGCAACATAGTAGAAAGACTTGGTACGGCCTTCAATTTTTAAACTATGCACGCCCATTTTCGTTAGTTGATCAACATATTGAACTGCACGTAAATCTTTTGAGTTCATTATGTAAGTGCCATGCTCGTCTTCAAATGCAGGCATATATTCACCTGGGCGCCCTTGCTCTTCAAGCATAAACACTTCGTTACTTGGAGCACCATCACCAAGTGTTGGGATCACCGCTTTAGGGTCAATTTTATGTACCATTTCGCCGGTTTCATTTTCGGTGCCCGGTTTCACATCGTAGTTCCAACGACATGCATTAGTGCACGTACCTTGGTTTGGATCGCGTTTATTAATATAACCCGATAACAAGCAACGGCCAGAGTACGCCATGCAAAGTGCACCGTGAACAAACACTTCTAGTTCTGTATTTGGGCATAGCTCACGAATTTCAGCGATTTCTTCAAGGGATAATTCGCGCGATAAAATGACTCGTTCAATACCCTGCTGAGCCCAAAAGTTCACTGTGGCATAGTTCACCGCATTGGCCTGCACAGATAAGTGAATAGGCATATCTGGCCATTTTTCACGCACTAACATGATAAGCCCAGGATCAGACATGATCAGCGCATCTGGCTGCATCTCAATAACTGGCTCAATGTCGCGTAAGTACGATTTTACCTTGGCATTGTGAGGAGCAATGTTCGACACCACATACAATTTTTTATTTTGCGCATGCGCTTCGTTAATACCGATTTGCAGGTTATCTAGGTCAAACTCATTATTACGAACACGAAGACTGTAACGAGGTTGGCCAGCGTAAACGGCATCTGCACCATAGGCAAAGGCATAACGCATATTCTTTAAACTACCCGCAGGTGATAACAACTCAGGCGTAAAAGGACGAGGGGTCAAAATAGGTGACGACATGAAAGCTCCACACATCGAACCGAGTACAAGTCGGTTGCATGAATTAATACGATATTGAAGCGCGGCAGTATAATAACCTGCCCAGTAATTTTATTGATCTAGATCATGCTTGATAGAAACTTAGCAAACCAGCTGTGAGCCTATAAAAAGAAAAAAGGTGACCAATCCTATGGCCACCTTTTTAGATCAAACTCAATTAACTATCCAGGGTAATTGGTTTGGAATTGCTAATGTTAACAGCCCAAAAAGCTACAACATATATTCTTTAATAATTATGTAGTTATATTATATGCTAAATGTGATTTTTTGATTACAAAAACTACAACAACAGCACTTCTTCAGTTTCAAGCGCAAAGGTTTTGCCGTTTGCAAAACGAATAGCGATTTAAAAAATATGACTACTTCCAACTTCAGGAGCTTGGTTAGGTTTAGTTCAATAAATATAGGGGCTGTAATGGGTAATACGCTTGCGAAGTCCTCTACACAGGCATAGTTGCCATCACTGTAATAATCAAAATCATTAACAAACACTTCTGTGATATCACACACGCTATGTATACTCGTAACCACGCTGAGTTCATTGTGGAAACAAGTGCTTAACTGTAAAAGGTGTTCGCATTTTATACTCGTTTTGCTGAACATTTTTAGATTCATGAAAATGCCATCAAATGACTATTTAATTAAATTAGGAATTTTCACGTAAAGCGCGTATAATTCGCGCCCGTTAATATTTAACCTTTTAAATTTAAAATTATTGGAGCATAAAGATGGCTTTAGAGCGTACTTTTTCAATCGTAAAACCTGATGCAGTTGCTAAAAACCACATCGGTGCTATCTACAACCGTTTCGAAACTGCGGGTCTTAAAATCGTTGCAGCTAAAATGGTTCACCTTTCAAAAGAAAAAGCTGAAGGTTTCTACGCTGAGCACAGCGAGCGTCCTTTCTTCGGTGCTTTAGTTGAGTTCATGACATCTGGTCCAGTAATGGTTACTGTTCTTGAAGGTGAGAACGCAGTACTTAAAAACCGTGAAATCATGGGTGCTACTAACCCTGCTGAAGCACTAGCGGGTACTTTACGTGCTGACTACGCAGACAGCATCGACGAAAATGCTGTTCACGGTTCTGACGCTGTTGAATCAGCTGCACGTGAAATCGCATACTTCTTCGCTGACGAAGAAATCTGCCCACGTACTCGTTAATTTCGAGTTCACAGCTAAGTCTGTGATGCAGAAGAAAAAGGGCTTTCGGGCCCTTTTTTAGTCATTAGCTAAGCCCATTGTAAATCTGTTTAGCTAATGACTAAGTCGATTAAATAATGTACAATCGCGCACCCAAACTACTTACCACCGTCACTGATTGAGGTTGTTTCATGACCACTGAAAAAAAGATTAATTTATTAGATTTAAACCGAGATGCAATGCGTGAGCTTTTTGTATCATTCGGTGAAAAGCCATTCCGTGGCGATCAGGTGATGAAATGGATTTATCATTTTGGCGTAGACAATTTTGACGACATGACAAACGTCAACAAAAAGCTTAAAGAAAAGCTAAAAGCTGAATGTGAAATTGTTGCTCCCGAGATCTCTGTTAAACAAGTAGCGACTGATGGCACTATTAAATACGCCCTGATGCTACAAGGTGGCCAAGAAGTAGAAGCTGTTTGGATCCCAGAAAAAGACCGCGCAACTTTATGTGTTTCATCACAGGTAGGTTGTGCCCTTGAATGTACCTTCTGCTCTACGGCACAACAAGGCTTTAACCGTAACTTAGCGGTATCTGAGATCATCGGCCAAGTTTGGCGTGTCGCGAAAGATATTGGTTTAGACGGCGACAGCACTAAACGCCCTGTAACTAACGTTGTAATGATGGGTATGGGTGAGCCATTACTTAACCTTAAAAACGTCGTACCAGCAATGGAGCTTATGATGGACGATTGGGGTTTTGGTTTATCAAAACGTCGCGTTACATTAAGTACCTCAGGTGTGGTTCCTGCGCTTGATCTATTAAAAGAGAAGATTGACGTAGCATTGGCTATTTCACTGCATGCGCCAAACAATGAGCTGCGAGATGTACTAGTACCAATTAATAAAAAGTACCCAATTGAAGAGTTTTTAGCCGCATGTCGTCGATATATCGATGGTTCTAAAGCAAACAAAGATGTGACTATCGAATACGTTATGCTACAAGGTGTGAACGACAGTACCGATCAAGCCCACGAATTGGTTAAAACACTTAAAGGTACACCTTCAAAAGTGAACCTGATCCCGTTTAATCCATTCCCGGGTAATGAATATGGCCGTTCGAGTAACAGCCGTATCGACCGCTTCTCTAAAGTATTACAAGCAGCAGGTATTACCTGTATCGTTCGCCGTACTCGTGGTGATGATATTGATGCAGCTTGTGGTCAATTAGTGGGTGATGTCGTTGACCGTACTAAACGTTTAGCGAAAAAGAAAATGCGCGAAGATAACGCAATTGCGGTAAACATTCACCAAGCATAAGCGTAACTTTTGAAGTTAAGCCTTTGTGGCAAACTCGTTATTTTTAAAATAATAGATGCAACACAAAGGCTTTTCGGTAAGATAGGCATACGGAATCAAAGAAGAGATTAGGTAATGCGTTCTATACTTGCCATTACTGTTAGTGCATTTGCATTAACAGGGTGTGTTACAGAAAACAGCTACGAAGGTAGCGACAGACCCGTTGTTGAAAAACAAGTTAACAATACCGGTGCTGCCCGTACCCGTATCGCCCTTGCGTTACAGTACTTAAAAACAGGCAATAACTCACAAGCAAAATATAATTTAGAACGCGCCGCAGATTTTGCACCTGACCTCCCTGAAGTTCATTACTCTTTAGCTTATTACTATCAACAGGTTGATGAACCAGAACTTGCCGATAAAGCCTATCAGCGCGCATTAAAAATTGCCCCTAATGATCCAAACACCTTAAACAATTATGGTGTATTTTTGTGTGGCATTGGTGAGTATGACCGCGCTGCAGAAGAGCTTCTTAAAGCGATTTCAATTCCTAGCTATATTCGTGTAGCTGAAAGTTACGAAAACTTAGCTTTATGTGCGATTGAATTTGATGACTTCGAAAATGCGGAAAAATACCTAAAATCAGCACTTAATCACAGCTCGCAGCGCCCTTCTTCAATGATAAGCTTGGCTGGTTTGTATTACGCAAAAAGCGATCTACATAAAGCTGAAGATATTATTGAAAAATATGAATCAACAGGCCGCGTAACACCTCGTGCACTTATGCTCAGCTATCTTATCCAGCAACGTATGGGACACATAGAAAAAGCCGAAGCAACTGCAGGTATCATTTTACAAACTTACCCCGGCTCAAACGAAGCTAAAGCCATTACTTCTGGGCAGGTTAAACGTTCAGAGTTTGAAATATTACGAGAAAAATATCGTCAAGCTCAACTCGAAGAGCTCCAGATTTCAAGCGATAATTCATCGGTTAGCAAAGACCAACCAAAGATCCGAATCGTAAAAAGAAAAGCCCCAACAAAGGCGAATGAAACAGTAATTGTAGATAAGACAGATGTACAAACTTCTAATGCAAAAGAAGTATATGCTACGAATCAGCAAAAGTCAGAAGTGCCTGCAATTAATGAACAAGAAACTGTCGAATCAACCCAATATGTTGCAAACATGCCAGCCCTAGTTGTAGAGCAAGCAAAGATTCAGCCCGAAGCTTCGGGTTTTAAGACTGAATCGTCAAAAAAAATAGCATCAACGGCAACTAAGCCTGTCGATACTGAAGCTGTTGTTAATGCGCTTGCGGTAAAAACACCAGAACAAAAGAAAAGTATATCAACACCTAAAGCAGCTAACGATGAAGTCACTATTGTTTCTTTTGGGGCACCCACATCTCCTGAAATTAAGCAACAAACTTCGACTTCTGCAAAAGCTGTCAGCAAAAATGAAAGCACAGTGATATTTTATCAGCCTGAAAAAGATGAAAATGTCTTTGGCGAAGAATCCAACTATGCAAGCCAAACGAGTCAAACCTCGTACTCAGTGACTTCTGAACAAATACAATTACCCATGCTCAACCCACGTGTACCTGCGCTGAATATCCCTTACCATATTATTGAAAATGGTGAAAACCTATTTAGCATTTCAGTGCGATACAATGTTAAACTACAGAAGATTTTGCTGTGGAATGGCTTAAAAGAATCGGATCGCGTACAAAACGGTACCCGCATCTATTTAAATGATCCGAATATTTATCACGACATTAATGCTGGTGATACTTTGTACGACATTGCCACGCAGCATAGCGTATTAATCGATCAATTAATGCGCTGGAACAAATTGAGCCCAGATGTTGCCCTTAAGCCTGGGCATAGACTTTTATTGGTAGATCCAGACTCATACGCATTATGAATGAAGAAAACAATTTAGAACAACCACAAGAAACGCTCGGCCAGGCGCTAAAAAAACGCCGCGAAGAAGCAGGAATGAGCCTTGAGCAGCTTGCTGGTGCATTAAAATTATCAGTTTTACAATTACAACGATTAGAAAACGACGAACATGAATTACTAGGCCCTGCAACCTTCGTAAAAGGTTATATCAGAAGCTATTGTCGTGAGCTACAAATAGATAGCCAAGCCATGCTTGAATTGTTACCTGAGCATGTTGAACCAGCTAAAAAATCTAATATGCAGAGCTTCTCTCGTCGCACCGAAAAAGAAGCAAACGATAGCCGTTTAATGCTATTCAGTTATTTTATTTTAGCTGTCATTATAGGCTCATCGGTCGTTTGGTGGTGGCAAAATAGTAATCAAAGTATCGAAGAGCCGGTAACAACGGCGATGCCAAGTCAGCTTGAAAGTAATGAGCTAACCACTAAATTGGCAGACGAAGCGCCAGTTGAAGAAACAGTTCAATTGCCTACAGAAGACAAAGAAGTTATTGAGCCACAAGAAACTGTGCCAACAACTAACAATGAAGTAGCAAATCAGGCTGCATCACAAAGCCAATTAACTGCTCAGCCGCAAACCAAAAAAGCTGATCCTGAGCACAGCGAAGTGGTGATGCACTTCAATGAAGATAGCTGGGTAGAAATTCACGATGGCAACGGCGATCGTATTGCTTTTGGTGTTAAGAAAGCAGGTTACGTTATGACAGTAACCGGCCCACAGCCGTTTAGTGTGGTGCTCGGCAAACACCAAGTAGTCGATATTACTTTTCAAGGTCAAGCCGTCGATACCTCACATTTTGCCAAAAATCGCTTAGCTAAATTTACTTTACCGTTATCAGAGTAATCGCAATGTTTTCAGAATCTCCTATTAAACGCAGAAAATCGACCCGTATTAACGTAGGTAACGTGCCAATTGGTGATGGTGCGCCAATTGCCGTTCAGTCGATGACTAACACCAACACCCTAGATATCGATGCAACGGTTGCACAAATTCAAGCTATTCAAGATGCCGGCGCCGACATTGTGCGTGTGTCTGTACCAACCATGGAAGCAGCTGAAGCATTTAAAAGCATTAAAGAACAAGTCACTATCCCGCTGGTAACAGATATTCACTTTGATTACCGTATAGCATTAAAAGTGGCTCAGTATGGTGCTGATTGTTTGCGTATTAACCCAGGTAACATTGGTAGCGAAGAGCGTATTCGTGCCGTTGTAGACTCAGCCCGTGAGCATAACATTCCGATTCGTATTGGTGTTAATGGCGGTTCATTAGAGCGCGACTTACAAGAAAAATACGGTGAACCAACACCAGAAGCTTTACTTGAATCAGCTATGCGCCATGTTGAGATCTTACAACGTTTTGACTTTGACCAATTTAAAGTATCCGTTAAAGCGTCAGATGTATTTTTAGCGGTCGGTGCATATCGTTTACTTGCGAAAGAAATCGACCAGCCACTGCATTTAGGCATTACCGAAGCGGGTGGTATGCGCTCAGGTTCAGTTAAATCAGCTGTTGGCTTAGGTATGCTACTTGCCGAAGGCATAGGTGACACATTACGCGTATCACTTGCTGCCGATCCGGTACAAGAGATCAAAGTGGGTTTTGATATTTTAAAATCACTACGCATTCGCTCGCGCGGCATTAACTTTATTGCCTGCCCGAGCTGCTCACGCCAAGAGTTTGATGTGGTAAGCACCATGAACCAACTTGAAGAGCGCCTTGAAGACGTAGTTGAGCCTATGTCAGTGTCAGTGATTGGTTGTGTGGTAAATGGCCCTGGTGAAGCGCTGATTAGTGATATCGGCCTTGCTGGTGCGAACCGTCGCTCTGGCTTATACATCAATGGTGAGCGTCAAAAAGCACGTATCGATAACGATAACATTGTCGACCAACTTGAAGGCTATGTGCGCGACTTTATCGCTAAAAAAGAGAAAGAAACGCCAATCGACATCAAAATCGTTGAATAATTCGCATATACTCGGCAAACCCTTGGGTTTGCCGTTTACCTTTAGAGCCCAAACGGTATAATAGCGGGTCAATTTTTTAGTTTTTCTTGAGGCGCGATTTTTTCAGCGCAAGTACAGTATTTAGGATTTATCAGTGGCAAAACAAATTCAGGCAGTTCGTGGTATGAACGATTGTCTGCCAGGCGATACGCAAATTTGGCAGAAAGTAGAAGACATTTTACGTGAAACAGTTTCATCGTTTGGTTATCAAGAAATTCGTTTTCCAATTGTTGAATCAACCGACCTATTCAAACGCTCTATCGGTGAAGTAACCGATATCGTCGAAAAAGAAATGTACACCTTTGCTGACCGTAATGGCGATAACTTAACTCTTCGCCCTGAAGGTACCGCAGTGTGTGTGCGTGCAGGTAATCAAAACGGTTTACTGTATAACCAAGAACAACGTTTATGGTACATGGGCCCTATGTTCCGTCACGAGCGTCCACAAAAAGGCCGTTACCGTCAATTCCACCAATTTGGTTTAGAAACATTCGGCATTGCCACTGCTGATATTGATGCAGAAGTTATTTTGCTGACAGCCCAATTATGGAAAGAGTTTGGTATCAATGAACACGTTCGTCTGGAGCTTAATTCATTGGGTTCAAATGAAGCGCGTGCAGACTATCGAGATGCACTTGTTGCTTACTTAGAGCAACACGTCGATGTACTTGATGAAGACTCTAAGCGTCGTATGCACACTAATCCTTTACGTGTGTTAGATAGCAAAAACCCTGATGTACAAGCCATTTTAACTGATGCGCCTAAACTATCTGAGCACTTAGATGCTGAATCAAAAGAACATTTTGAAAATTTATGTGAACGTTTAGACGCTGCTGGCGTCGAATACACGGTAAATGAAAAGCTTGTACGTGGCCTTGACTATTACAACCGCACCGTTTTTGAGTGGGTAACCGATAGCCTAGGCGCACAAGGAACCGTTTGTGCCGGTGGTCGTTACGATGGCCTAGTTGAACAACTTGGCGGTAAAGCAACACCAGCGGTAGGTTTTGCAATGGGTCTTGAGCGTTTAGTGTTATTACTTCAAGCACTAGAAAGTGTAGGTGACATCCGCCGTAGTGCTGATGTATATTTGGCAGCCATGGGCGATAAAGCCAGCATTCAAGCGCCTATCATTGCCGCTCAGTTACGTAAAGATGTTGCAGGTCTTCGTGTTATGGTGCACGCAGGCGGTGGCAACTTTAAAAAGCAATTAAAACGCGCAGATAAAAGCGATGCGCTAGTCGCAGTTATTATCGGCGAAGATGAATTAGAACAAGGCGTTGTGACAATTAAGTACTTACGTGAGCGTAAAGAACAAGTCACCTTAAAACTAGAAGAAGCGAAAACGCTACTAGCTGAGCTTATTTAAGCCCAGCTAGCAACAGAGGTAAGCATGGAAATTTATTCAACAGAAGAACAACAAGAAGAAGCGATCAAACGCTTTTTCCGTGAAAATGGTTTAGCACTTGCGATTGGTATTGTTGCTGGTTTAGGTGGTTTATATGGTTGGAAAGCTTATAACCAAAACCAAATCACCACGGCTGAGAAAGCATCTGACTCTTTTACACAACTTGTTGAAAGCGGTGCCGTGCTAGAAAAAGCGGATACGTTTATTAAAGAAAATAGCGAGTCAAGCTACAGCACGCTAACAGCATTTGTAGCGGCGAAAGAAGCCGTTGACAAGAATGACCTTGATGCAGCAAGCGAAAAGCTGAACTGGATCATCACCAACGAGCAAAACCCTGAGCTTAAAGCAACGGCAACAACCCGCCTTGCTCGTGTTCACCTTGCGCAAAAGCAATATGAGCAAGCGCTAACAACGCTAAATGCCCAGCTTCCAGCATCATTTACTGCTGCAGTCGCTGAATTAAAAGGCGATGTTTATGCTGCACAAGGCGACAAAGACCAAGCACGCAGCCAATACCAAGCTGCTGCGGATAATGGCGGCCTTGAAAACAACCCGTTATTACAAATTAAACTTGATGACTTAGCACAAACTAGCCCAGCGGCGTAAGGGGTTAAGATGAAGAAGTTAACAGCGGCAACACTTGCTCTGTGTATCGCAACCCTAACTGGGTGTTCGTCAAGTGATGACGAAGAAGAACTGGTACTGCCTGAAATTGTTAATCAGTTTGAGACAGACGTAGTATGGCAAGAATCAATTGGTGACGGTGTTCAGCATTATTTCTCGCGCTTAACGCCTGCTATTCATAACGATGTTGTGTATGTAGCAAACCGCGAAGGTGAAGTTGAAGCCTTATCGCTTGAAAATGGCGATACGCTATGGCAAACCGATGTGCGTGAAAACCCTGCCTTTTGGCCTTGGGAAACCACAGAAAGTGCAAAGTTATCGGGTGGTATATTACAAGCTTACGGCAAAATTTTTGTTGGTTCTGAGCATGGTTACTTAACCGCGCTAGACCGTGAAACAGGTGAAATTGTTTGGCGTAAAACGATGCCTGGCGAAGTACTTGCTAAACCTGCTGCAGGCGACGGCTTAATCTTTGTAAACCTAGGCTCTGGTAAATTATTAGCAGTGCACCCAGATACAGGTGAAGAACGTTGGCGCTTCGAACAAGAAGTACCACCACTGACATTACGTGGTCAAAGTTCACCAACTGTGGCAAACGGCGGTGTATTACTAGGTCTTGAAACAGGTAAACTGAGCGTATTAATTTCAGAAAACGGCTACTCTGCATGGAGTGCTGAAATTGCCTCTCCAAAGGGTGCATCTGAGTTTGAACGTTTAGTTGATGTAGATACACAAGCATTAATTAGCGGCCCATACGCCTATGCAATCGCTTATAATGGTAACTTAGCAGCCGTTGATATTCGTTCAGGTAATGTTGTTTGGAAACGTGAATATAGCAGCTACCGTGATTTATCGATGGATAGCCAGTCTATCTATGTTGTTGATAGCGATGGTGTTATTTACGGTCTAGATAAAACATCAGGTATTGAGCGCTGGAGCCAACCAGCACTGCGCGGCTGGTACTTAACAGGCCCGACTGTGGCTGGTAAATATTTAGCACTAGGTGACCAAGAAGGTAACCTACACTGGTTAGACAAAGAAACGGGCGAGCTTGTATCGCGCGAAGACTTTGACAGCTCAGGTTTCTTTATTGAGCCTGTTGTTGCCGGTGACAAATTAATTTTATACACCCGAGATGGTGAAGTTAGCGCGGTTAAAATTCCAAACTAACTTACTAATAGTAAACGTTATTTTTCTAAGGCTTCGCTTGGCGAAGCCTTTTGTTGTTTTTTTAAGAGGTAGTTTATGCTTCCCGTGATCGCTCTTGTTGGGCGACCCAATGTGGGCAAATCCACATTATTTAACCGTTTAACACGTACTCGTGACGCCCTCGTAGCCGACTTTCCAGGCTTAACACGAGATAGAAAATATGGCCAAGCTGATTACGATGGCTATGAATTTATCGTGGTAGACACGGGTGGTATTGACGGTTCTGAGCAAGGTATCGAAACTGAAATGGCTGAGCAATCGCTTCTGGCAATTGAAGAAGCCGATATCGTGTTATTTTTAGTTGATGCCCGCGCAGGTATGACCGCCGCTGACCAAGCAATTGCGAATCACCTTCGTAAACAACAGAAGAAATGTTTTGTTGTGGCAAACAAAGTCGATGGTATTGATGCAGACTCATATTGTGCTGAGTTCTACCAGTTAAGCTTAGGCGACGTACATCACATTGCAGCGGCTCACGGCCGTGGTATCACGCAGCTACTTGAAACAACTTTACAGCCAGTCATTGCCGAACTTGCAGGCGAAGCTGAAGAGCTTGAAGAAAGTGATGACGAATTGGTTGATCTTTACAGCGAAGATGAAGAAGGCGAAGACAACCAGCAAGCCTTTGCAGATAAGCCTGTAAAACTTGCTATTATCGGTCGCCCTAACGTTGGTAAGTCAACACTTACCAACCGTATCTTAGGCGAAGAACGTGTAATCGTTTACGATATGCCGGGTACAACCCGTGATTCTATCTATATTCCGATGACACGTAACGACAAAGAGTACATTCTTATTGATACCGCAGGTGTTCGTAAGCGTAAGAAAGTAAGCGATGTTGTAGAAAAATTCTCTGTGATCAAAACCCTTAAAGCAATTGAAGACGCTAACGTCGTATTACTAGTGGTTGATGCGCGCGAAGGTATTTCTGATCAAGATTTAAGTTTACTAGGTTTTGCCTTAAACGCAGGTCGTTCATTGGTTGTTGCTGTTAACAAATGGGACGGCCTTGATGATTACGTTAAAGAACGTATTAAGTCAGAGCTTGACCGTCGTTTAGGTTTCATCGATTTCGCACGTTTACACTTTATCTCTGCTTTACATGGCACAGGTGTTGGTCACTTATTTGAGTCAGTAGACGAAGCATACGAGTCTGCGACTAAGCGTATCAGCACAGCGATGCTGCGTCGTATCATGGATATGGCGCAAGCCGATCACCAACCGCCACTTGTTCGCGGTCGTCGTGTAAAACTTAAATATGCTCACGCAGGTGGCTATAACCCGCCACGTATCGTGATCCACGGTAACCAAGTTCATGACTTACCAGATAGCTACAAGCGCTACCTAATGAACTACTACCGTAAAGCATTAGGCATTATGGGTACGCCAATCAAAATTGAATTTAGAGAAGGCGACAACCCATACGCTGGCCGCACAAATAAAGTGACTTTATCGCAAAAACGTAAGATTCGTGCATTTGCGAAAGAAAACCGCAACAAGTCGTAGCTTCTTCGACTAAGCTTTAAGTATTAAATAAACCTTGTAAGTATGACTTACAAGGTTTTTTTATTGCTGAAACTATGCTTTATTTAATAAACGAATAATAAATAGAGCAGCATAAATGGACTTTTTAAGTCAGGTTATTTACGTCGATAACGTAGAAGAAGTACTCGACTTTTACTATCAAGCATTTGGTTTTAATACCAATCATATCAGTGACGATGCTGAGTACGGTGAACTTGTTACAGGGGCTGTAAAACTTGCCTTTGCAACCCACCCGCATGCGCAAGCATATTTCAAGCAAGGGTATATTCGCGCCCATCCTAAGCAACCTGCTCTTGGTTTTGAGCTAAGATTCAGCTGCCATAATTTAGTCGAAAGTTACGATAAAGCTGTACTTGCTGGTGCTGAGCCATTGTGCCCGCCCACTAAAAAAGACGCCCAGCATTATGCGTATGTTCGCGCGATTGAAGGCACTTTAGTGTGTTTAGTAGAAGATTAGCTTTTTGAAAAATCAACCTTTGCTAAGGTCCGTTTTTGTAAGATCAGTGTGCAGCTCAAGGGTTAATTCACGGAGTAACTCTATTCGCTCTAGACTCATGTTTGAGCGCGCCATTAACTTAGCCGTTAATTCTTCAGCATCGATTTTAAGTTGCATGCCCTGTTCAGTTAACGAGATTACTTTTTTACGCTCATCTTCATTCGACACCTTGCGTGTCAATAATGCTTTCGCTTCTAGGCGTTTAACTATCGGTGTTAAAGTGCCTGAATCGAGGTGCGTATCATGAGAAAGTTCTTTTAAACTCACTTGATTTTTATACCAAAGCGAATGCATCACAATATATTGTGGATAGGTTAAGTCATAAGCTTCAAGGATTGGTCGAAACGCTCTGATCAACGCATTTGTTGCACTGTATAAAGTGAAACACACATTATCTGATAAATTTTTACTCATACTAAAACCCTAAAATAGAATACAGCCGTATTATTGCCTTAATTTAGTTTGCGCGCAAATTATTTTGCGACGATCTATTGCTTTTTAGTGTAAAGATCATTAAATTGATCGCAAATAGTTTGCGCACAAATAGTTTGTACAATTTATTAATTCCAATCAAGCAGATTCGAGGTTTATATGGTTACAAGTCAACAAATTCATTTAGTTTCTCGCCCAGCAGGTATGCCAACACAGGCAAACTTTGCACAGGTTGAAGTAGCGCTTCCTGATTTGAACGACGGCGAAGTGTTAATTAAAAATACCTGGATGTCAGTCGATCCCTACATGCGCCCACGCATGATCGATCGTAAATCGTATATCGCGCCTTTTAACTTAAACGAAGTGATGGAGTCTGGGGTAATCGGTGAAGTAATTGAATCATGTAATAGTGACTTTCCAATTGGTAGTAAAGTGAGCCACATTAATGGCTGGCGAACCATGCATATAAGTGATGGTAGCGACTTAACCCTTTTACCAAGTCTACCAGTTCCTGATCAATTGTTTTTAAGCACCATAGGCATGACGGGGTTAACCGCATGGGCAGGTTTAACAAAAGTGATTAGCCTAAAAGAAACCGATACCGTGTTTGTTTCAGCTGCGTCAGGCGCTGTAGGTAGTGTAGTGTGCCAAATTGCCAAGCTCAAAGGCTGTAAAGTGATTGCGTCGGTTGGCTCTGACGAAAAAGCGCAGATGGTTGAAGCGTTAGGTGTTGATGCAGTAATTAACTATAAAACGGTAACAAACCTAACTGAAGCTCTTGAACAAGCGGCACCACAAGGCATTGATGTGTACTTCGAAAACGTAGGTGGTGATCACCTTGAAGCTGCACTCAATGTAATGAACGATTACGGCCGTATTCCAGTATGTGGCATGATTTCGGGTTACAATAACGACACAGCACAGTCTGGACCGAGCAACCTGTTTTATATCAACTCGAAAAAGCTCACTATGCAAGGCTTTATCGTGATTGATTATTTTTCTCAATTCTCTGAGTTTGTTGAGCAAATGAGTGAGTGGATCAGCGCAGGTAAAATTAAATCTGAAGAAACAGTTTACCACGGTATTGAAAATGCCGTTGATGCATTTCTTGGTCTGTTCGAAGGTAAAAATAAAGGAAAAATGCTGGTTAAGCTTTAACGCCTAACATGCAAATAAAGCCTGTATCTTAGTTGGTACAGGCTTCTTATTAAGCAAGTTTAAAAATACGATTGCCACTCCAAAAAACACCACCTTGCGCTTACAACCCTTCATACTCAGCCTTCCTTGGTTCTAAAATTTGCTCTCTGCAGTCAACCATATCCCAACAATCTGTTTCAGGTACGCCGTAATACCACGCTTTAAAAATAGGTTGATACTTTTCAATCACGCGTTGTTGCATGCTTTCTGAAAAATGAGGCAAGTAAAAAGTTTTGATCACCGTAATATGCCTTGCAATCATCTGTCCTAAATTAAAACGCGCTTGGCGATACCTAATATCTGCTTTTTTAAACTCTCTGCTATCTGGTGCGAATTTTTGCATATCTTGTTTAGGGCCTTCCGCCCAGCCAGCCACTTTGTTCATTTGTTCAGCAAACGGCTTAACAGTAAACGTAACATAAATGGGATCATCAGCATCGGTAGGCGCAAAACCACGTGGAAATCTGCCTTGGTGATAATTCGGGTGGGTCACAGTAAACTCTATGGATGCGTAGGCATTAGCTTGCAATAAGTCTAACCGCTCTCGTGGAAAGGTAATTGGCTCATTGGCATAGGCTGCTTTAAAATATTTATAACCAAATTCAATACCACAACTACTGTGACCGCACGATTCTGAATAGCCCGACTCTATTAAAAAGGGGAATTCTGGCACTGAGCCATCTTCTGTTTTAATTGTCACAACGATGGGTCCGCGATAACCATGCGCTTCATCAAATAAAAAATCACAACCTGTGGTAAAAAAACAGGCCAGTAACACGCAATAAAATTGCACCACCTTGCGCTTATAACCCTTCATACTCTGCCTTCCTTGGTTTTAAAATTTGCTTTCTGCATTTAACCATATTCCAACAATCTGTTTCAGGTACGCCGTAATACCACGCTTTAAAAATAGGTTGATACTTTTCAATCACACGTTGTTGCATGCTTTCTGAAAAATGAGGCAAGTAAAAAGTTTTGATCACCGTAATATGCCTTGCAATCATCTGTCCTAAATTAAAACGTGCTTGGCGATACCTAATATCTGCTTTTTTAAACTCTCTGCTATCTGGTGCGAATTTTTGCATGTCTTGTTTAGGGCCTTCCGCCCAGCCAGCCACTTTGTTCATTTGTTCAGCAAACGGCTTAACAGTAAACGTAACATAAATGGGGTCATCAGCATCGGTAGGCGCAAAACCTCGTGGAAATCCGCCTTGGTGATAATTCGGGTGGGTCACAGTAAACTCTATGGATGCGTAGGCATTAGGTTGCAATAAGTCTAACCGCTCTCGTGGAAAGGTAATTGGCTCATTCGCATAGGCCGTTTTAAAATATTTATATCCAAATTCAATACCACAACTACTGTGACCGCACGATTCTGAATAGCCCGACTCTATTAAAAAGGGGAATTCTGGCACTGAGCCATCTTCTGTTTTAATTGTCACAACGATGGGCCCGCGATACCCATGCGCCTTATCGAGTACTGTAGTGCAACTTGTTGTAAACAAACAGGCCAGTAATACACAATAAAATTGCACCACCTTGCGCTTATAACCCTTCATACTCGGCCTTCCTTGGTTTTAAAATTTGCTTTCTGCAGTCAACCATATCCCAACAATCTGTTTCAGGTACGCCGTAATACCACGCTTTAAAAATAGATTGATACTTTTCAATCACACGTTGTTGCATGCTTTCTGAAAAATGGGGCAAGTAAAAAGTTTTGATCACCGTAATGTGCCTTTTAATCATCTGTCCTAAATTAAAACGCTCTTGGCGATACATCATGTCTGCTTCTTTAAATTCTCTGCTATCTGGTGTGAATTTTTGCATGTCTTGTTTATAACCAGTCGCCCAGCCAGCTACTTTATTCATTTGTTCAGCAAACGGCTTAACAATAAACGTTACATAAATGGGGTCATCAGCATCGGTAGGCGCAAAACCTCGTGGAAACACGCCCTGGTGATAATTAGGATGCGTCACAGTAAACTCAATCGATGCATAGGCATTAGCTTGCAATAAGTCTAACCGCTCCCGCGGAAAGGTAATTGGCTCATTGGCATAGGCTGCTTTAAAATATTTATAACCAAATTCAATACCACAACTACTGTGACCGCACGATTCTGAATAGCCCGACTCTATTAAAAAGGGGAATTCTGGCAC